>NZ_JBSGVG010000001.1:0-514749 GCF_053608345.1 Nocardia sp. NPDC055050 | reverse complement strand
CGCTCGAGCGGGGCCCTTCGGGCCCCTGATCTTCCCTCCCTCCGGGCACTCCTTCGTCGCACCCTCCACTCAGTCCAGATCAGGGCGGGCCCCTTCGGGTAGAGACATACGGGGTGCGGCTCTCGGCTAGCGCCACCAGCGTTCGAGGACCATCGCCACACCGTGGTCGATATTGCTGCCGGTCACCTCGTCGGCCGCGGCCCGGGCCTCGGGATGGGCGTTGCCCATCGCGACGCCGTGCCCGGCCATCGCCAGCATCGGGACATCGTTGGGCATGTCGCCGAAGGCGACGATCGACGAGTGTTCGGCGCCGATCCGGCGCGCGACCTCGGCCAGCCCGGACGCCTTCGTCACCTGCGGCACCGCCAGCTCGATCAGCCCGCTCTCGGTGGAGTAGGTGATCTCGGCGCGGTCGCCGATCAGCGGGGCCAGCGCCGCGCGCATGTCGGAGCTGCGGGCCGAACTGAGCCGGATGAGCATTTTGATCGCGGGTGAGTCGATCACCTCGGCGTGTGAGACGACGGTGTCGTCGGGGTTGAGCCAGGCGTGTTCGTACGTCGGTGAGCTGACGAACTGCGGGGTCACGGCGTCGTGCGCGCTGGCCCCGACCCGCTCGGTGGCCAGGCCGCAACCCGGCAGCGCGTGCTCGGCGATGTCGGCCAGCCAGCTCAGGGTCTCGACGTCGAGGGTGTGGCTCGACAGCACCCGATCGGTGGCGCTGTCGTAGATGACCGCGCCGTTTCCGCAGATGGCGAGCGGTGCGTACCCGAGCTCACTGACGACCGGGTCGATCCAGCGCGGCGGGCGGCCGGTGGCGAGCACGAAGGTGGCGCCGTCGGCGACGAGGGCCCCGACGGCCGCCTTGGTGCGCGCCGAGATCTTGTCGGAATCGTCGATCAGGGTGCCGTCGACGTCGCTGGCCACCAGCAGCGGTTTCGGGTGCAGGTGCGTCATCCCATCTATCCTGCCGCACGTCGCCACGCGGGGACGCCGGACTGTCCCTATGATCAGGGCCTGATTACCCGATCCAGAGGGGACTGATGACCGGCTTCTTGTTGCGGCGCACACTCAACTACGTTGTGCTCCTTCTGCTGGCATCATTTCTGACGTTCAGCCTCGCATCACTCACGTTCAACCCGCTCGAGAGCCTCGAGCAGCGCAACCCACGCCCGCCGCAGTCGGTGATCGACGCGAAGGCCGACCAGCTGCATCTCGACGAGCCGATCCCCCAGCGCTATCTCACCTGGCTCGGCGGCGTCGTGCAAGGGGATTTCGGGACCACCCTGTCCGGGCAGCCGGTAAGCGAGGAACTGGGCAGGCGGGTGGCGGTGAGTCTGCGGCTGCTGATTCTCGGTTCCGTCATCGGCACCGTGCTCGGTGTGCTGATCGGTGCGGCGGGGGCGATCCGGCAGTACAAGTTCAGCGACTATTTCTCGACGGTGCTGTCGCTGCTGATCATCTCGACACCGATCTTCTTGCTGGCGACACTGCTGAAATACGGTGCGCTGCAGATCAATACGATGACCGGTTCACAGATCTTCCTCTACACCGGCGAGACGTCGGCCACTCAGGTCAACGGTTTCTGGAACGAAATGGTCGACCGCGCACAACATCTGGTGCTGCCGACCCTGGCGCTGGCGCTCTACGGCATGGCCGGCTACAGCCGTTACCAGCGCAACGCCATGCTCGACGTATTGCAAAGCGACTTCATCCGAACAGCGAGAGCCAAAGGCCTCAGCCGTAATCGCGCCCTGTACAAGCACGGCCTGCGTACGGCGCTGATTCCGATGGCCACCCTGTTCGCCTACAGCCTCGGCGGCCTGATCACCGGCGCCACCTTCGTCGAGAAGATCTTCGGCTGGCACGGTGTCGGCGAATGGCTGGTCGATTCGATCAACGCCCAGGACCTTTACGTCGTGGTGACGGTGACGGCGTTCGCCGGCCTGGTGGTGCTGGTGTCGGGCCTGCTCTCCGATGTCGTCCTTGCCCTGCTCGACCCGAGGGTGCGTGTCTCATGACCGAAACCGAACTCATCGCCGTCGGCGCACCCGAGGTCGCCGCCGCCGGGCGTCGCAAACTGGTGTGGCGCCGTTTCCTGCGCAACAAGCCCGCCGTGGTCGGCGCGGTGGTCCTGGTGGTGCTGCTGGTCGCCAGTTTCGCGCTGCCGCCACTGCTGCCGTGGGACTACCAGCAGATGGACTACAAGGCGCTGCTGAAACCGCCGAGCCTCGAGCACCCGTTCGGCACCACGCAGATCGGTCAGGACGTGCTCGCCCAGACCATGCGCGGCCTGCAGAAGTCACTGATCATCGGCTTCTGCGTGGCGATCTGTTCCAGCGTCATCGCCGCGACAGCGGGTGCGGTGGCCGGGCTGCTCGGCGGTTGGACCGACCGCGCGATCATGTGGTTCGTCGATCTGCTGCTGGTGGTCCCCAGTTTCATCATCATCGCGCTGTTCGCGCCGCGCACCAAGGGATCCGGATCGATCGCGATCCTGATCGTGCTGCTGAGCGTCTTCGGCTGGATGATCGCCGCGCGCATCGTCCGCGGCCTCACCTTGAGTCTGCGTGACCGCGAATTCGTCCGCGCCGCGCGGTATATGGGCGCACCGACTCGCACGGTGATCCTCAGTCACATCATCCCGAACATCGCCTCGATCCTGATCATCGACACCACACTGGCCGTCGGCGCGGCGATCGGCGCCGAAACCGGTTTGAGCTTCCTGGGTTTCGGTGTGCAGCCGCCGGACGTCTCGCTGGGTTCACTCATCGCGGCGGGCACCAAATCGGCACTCACCTATCCGTGGCTGTTCCTGTTCGCCGGTGGCCTGCTGATCACGATCGTGTTGTCCGCCAACCTGGTCGGCGACGGCCTGCGTGACGCGTTCGACCCCGGTGCCCGCGGTGCGCGCAAGTCGCGCAAGGAGGTCGCCGAGCACAAGGACCAGGCGCAGGTGGAGTTGAAGAAAGCCGAGAAGCGATGACCGCGTCGACCGCACCCCTGCTCGAGGTCACCGACCTGCGGGTCTCGTTCCCCGGCGAGGAAGGCCGCGTCGAGGCGGTGCGTGGGGTGAACTACACCGTCGCCGACGGCGAAGTGCTCGCCATCGTCGGCGAGTCCGGTTCGGGCAAGTCGGTGTCCTCGCTCGCGGTGATCGGCCTGCTGCCCGACCAGGCACGGGTGCAGGGATCGGTGCGCCTGCGCGGCCGCGAACTGCTGGGCCTGGGCGACAAGCAGATGTCGAAGCTGCGCGGTTCCTCGATCAGCATGGTGTTCCAGGATCCGCTCTCCGCGCTGACACCGGTGTATCGGATCGGTGATCAGATCGCGGAAGCCCTGCTCGCGCACGGCGAGATGAGCCGCAAGGAGGCAGGCGAGCGGGCCATCGAGCTGCTCGAACTCGTCGGCATCACCGATGCCAGGGCCCGTTCCAGGGCGTTCCCGCACGAGTTCTCCGGCGGTATGCGACAGCGCGTGGTGATCGCCATGGCCATCGCCAACGATCCCGCGCTGATCATCTGCGACGAACCGACCACCGCGCTCGACGTGACGGTGCAGGCCCAGATCCTCGCGCTGCTGCGCAAGGCGCGCGATATCACCGGCGCGGGCGTCATCATGATCACCCACGACATGGGCATCGCGGCCACCGTCGCCGACCGGGTCGCGGTGATGTACGCGGGCAAGGTCGTCGAAACCGCACCGGTCGCAGAACTTTTCGCGGCGCCGCGCATGCCGTACACCGTCGGCCTGCTCGGCTCCATCCCGCGCATGGACGGCCCGCCGCGCACCCCGCTGATTCCCATCCTCGGCGCCCCGCCCGCCATGCACGCCCTGCCGCCCGGTTGCTCGTTCGCGCCACGGTGCCCGGTCTCGATCGGCGACTGCACCGCCGCCGAACCTCCGCTGGAGAAGGTGAGCCCCGGTCACTCGGTCGCCTGCATCCGCACCGCCGAGGTCGGCACGCACCAGCTCTTCGAGGCCTACCGCAAGGAGATCCCGGCCCCGGCGCACCCCGACCGCACCGACGACGATGTGGTCCTGCGCGTCACCGACCTGGTGAAAACCTTCCCCCTCACCTCCGGGGTGCTGCTGCGCCGCCGCACCGGCGAGGTCCGCGCGGTCGACGGCATCAGCTTCTCCGTGCGCGCGGGCCGCACCCTGGCGCTGGTCGGCGAATCCGGTTCGGGCAAGTCGACCACCCTGTCGCAGATCATGGACCTGGCGCCCCCGCAGTCGGGCAGCATCGAGGTGCTCGGCAACGACGTCGCCACCCTCACCAAGGCGCGCACCCGCGAGATCCGCCGGAGGATGCAGATCGTCTTCCAGGACCCCAGCTCGTCGCTGGACCCGCGCCTGCCGATCTTCGACGTCCTGGCCGAGCCGCTGCGCATCGACGGCCGGTCACGCGACGAGGTCAACCGGCGGGTGCCGGAGTTGCTGCGGCAGGTCGGGTTGCGTCCCGAGCACGCCGATCGCTACCCCTCGGACTTCTCCGGCGGCCAGAAGCAGCGCATCAGCATCGCCCGCGCGCTGGCCCTCGACACCCAGCTGCTGGTCCTCGACGAGCCCGTCTCGTCGCTGGACGTGTCGATCCAGGCCGGCGTCCTCAACCTGCTGCGCGACCTCCAGGCCGAGCACGGACTGTCCTACCTGTTCGTCTCCCACGACCTGTCGGTGGTGCGCAACCTCGCCCACGACATCGCGGTGATGCTGCAGGGCAAGATCGTCGAATCCGGTCCGGCCGAGCAGATCTTCGCCGATCCGCAGCACGAATACACGCGCTCGCTCATCGCGGCCGTACCGGAACCCGTCGTCAGCGGCTGAGAACGTCGGTCCAGCCGAAAGAGGAGGCGCCATGAGAACCCGTCGAATGCAAGCAGGCCGCAGGGCCCGATTGCGATGTGCTGCCGTGGTGGTGGCGGCCGGGATGATCGTGGCGGGTTGTGGGAGTGGCAACGAGTCCGCGACCGGGCTGAGCGATGCGATCGGGTCCACCAGCGACATCAACCCCAAGGGTGTCGATGAACTGCGCGAGGGCGGCAACCTGCGCTTGGCGACCACCTCGTACCCGGCGAATTGGAACACGCTGTCCAACGACGGAAACGAAGCCGAGATCGCCGAGATCGTGCGCCCGATGATGCCGCGCTCTTTCGAGATCGATGCGGCGGGCCAGCTCAGTGTCGACACCGACTATTTCACCGATGTGGCGCTGACCAGCACCGACCCGATGCAAGTGACGTACTCGATCAACCCGAGTGCGGTGTGGTCGGACGGTTCGCCCATCACCTGGGAAGATATCGCCGCCCAGGCGAACGCGCTCAGCGGCCGGGACAAGCGCTACCTGATCGCGATCACCAACGGCTTCGAATTCGTCGAGAAGGTGGAGCGGGGCACCGATGACCGCCAGGCGGTCCTCACCTTCAGCACGCCCTTCGCCGACTGGCGGGGCCAGTTCGCGGGTAACAGCACTCTGTACCCCAAGTCGGTGACCAGCACGCCGGAAGCCTTCAACACCAGCCTCGTCGATGCGATCAGCCTCACGGCTGGTCCGTTCGCCGTCACGAACACCGACCGATCGCAAGGCCGAATCGTCTTGGGCCACAACCCGAAATGGTGGGGCGACAAGCCGGTCCTCGACACCATCACCTACAGCGTGCTCGACCGCACCTCGTGGGTACAGGCTTTGCAGAACAACGAACTCGACCTCGCCCAGCTCGCCACCATCGACGACGTGAAGACAGTCGGCGGCACGGAGAACCTGGTCATCCGCCGGGCTCCCGGTAATCGCTGGCGCCACATCACCTTCAACGGCGCGCCCGGTTCGATTCTCGCCGATCCAGCTGTCCGCGTGGCGATCTCGAAGGCGATCGACCGGCAGGGCATCGTTTCGGCCATCCAGAACGGACTCGTCGAAAACCCCCGGCCGCTGAACAACCACGTTTTCCTCCAGGGCCAAAAGGGCTACCAGGACAACAGCCTCGGCTACGACCCGGACGCAGCGTCGCGCGAACTCGATGCCCTCGGCTGGGTCCGCACCGGTGACAGCCGTACCAAAGACGGTCGCAAGCTCGTTATCCGCGACGTCATGTACAACGATCCGACCTGGGTCCAGATCGCGCAGATCATCCAGCAGAACCTGGCCACCATCGGCGTCGAACTCACCATCGATACCAAGCCCGCCACAGGCTATTTCACCGATGTCATCCAGCCCGGCGATTTCGATGCCGCGCAGTTCATCTTCCAGGGCGACCCTTTCCCCCTCGCCAGCCTGCGCCAGATCTACTACTACGACCCGAACGACCTCCAAGGCAACTTCGGTCGCATCGGATCCCCTGAACTCAACGCGCTCATCGAACGCACACTCACCGAACTGGATCCGCAAAAGTCCATCGCCCTCGCGAACCAGGTCGACCGCCAGGTATTCGAAGAAGGCCACTCCCTCCCCCTGATGCAGTCCGACGGCAGCTTCGGCGCCCGCACCACCCTCGCCAACATCGGCTCCCCCGGGTTGGCAACGTACGACTACACGAAGATCGGATTCACGAAATGACCACAGCTACGTACGCCAGGCGGCTCCGCCAGGCAGGTTTCCGCATCGCGGTGCCCGTTTTCGCTATGACGTTGGCGATTGGTGGTTGTGCGTCCGATGACAGTTCGCAGATCGGCGCAGATTCCATCGGTGCCGTGAACGACATCAATCCCAAGGATGTCAGTGAAGTCCAGGACGGTGGCAACTTCCGCCTGGCGCTGACTGCTTTCCCTGAAACCTTCAATTCGGACCATGTGGACGCGAGTGCCGATGTCTCGGCAGTCGTCGGATGGACGCTGCCGGGCACGGTCACGGCGAACGCGGCGGGTGAGCTGTCGGTCGACCACGATTACTTCACCGATATCCAACTCACCGGCACCGCGCCGCAACAGGTGACCTACACCATCAATCCGAAAGCAGTATGGTCTGACGGCACTCCCATCACCTGGGAGGACATGCGCTCCCAGGCACAGGCACTGAGCGGCAAGGACGTCGCGTTCCAGGTCCGCGGCACCGACGGATTCGACCGGGTGGAGAAGGTCGAGCGCGGCGTCGACGATCGCCAGGCCGTGGTCACCTTCGCCAAGCATTACGCCGAGTGGAAAGGCATGTTCAACCCGCTCTATCCGAAGGCATCCACCGAATCACCTGCCACGTTCGAAAACTGGGCACGCAATAGTCTGCCTGTATCCGCAGGTCCATTTATGGTCGGCGCGATCGACCGCGCCCAACAGCGCATCACGCTGAATCGCAACCCCAAGTGGTGGGGCAATACGCCCAAGCTCGATACGATCACCTTCGCCGTGCTCGACTACTCCGCGCGCATGGCAGCCCTGCAGAACAACGAACTCGACGCGGCTTCCATTTCCGGCATCGAGGAAGTGAAGACTGCGGCCGGTTCGCCGGGGCTGGTTGTGCGGCGCGCGCCATCGACGACCTACTCGCACTTCACCTTCAATGGCGCCCCGGGTGCGATTCTCGAGGATCCGCAATTGCGGGTCGCGATCTCGAAGGCGATCGACCGACAGACGATCGCGAACGCACGCCAGAACGGCTTGGTAGAGAAGCCGGAGCCGCTGAACAACCACATCTTCATGAAGGGCCAGAAGGGCTACCAGGACAACTCCGCCCCATTGTCCTACGACCCTGCTGCAGCCGCCAAGATGCTGGACGACCTGGGCTGGAAGCTCAACGGTGAGGTCAGGGAGAAGAACGGGCGAAAGCTCGAGCTGACCGACGTCATGTACCAGCAGGACGCCTGGGTGCAGATCGCCACGATCGCTCAGCAGAATCTGGCCGCAGTGGGTGTGAAGCTGAATATCCGCACCGTGCCGGGTAACGGTCTGTTCAAAGACGTCGTCGACCCGGGCAACTTCGATATCGTCCAGTTCAGCTGGTCCGGTGGCATTCTGCCGCTCGGCGTATTGCCGCAGATCTACGCCTACGACCCGAACAACCGGCTGAGCAACAAGGGCCGAATCGGAACCCCTGAACTCAATGCGCTGGTCGAAGAGACCATCGCCGAGCTCGACCCGGAAAAGGCCATCGAGCTCGCCAACAAGGCCGACCGGATGATCTTCGATATCGGGTTCTCACTCCCCATCGTGCAGTCACCCGGCGCGATTGCGGTGCGCTCTACGGTAGCCAACTACGGTGCCTTCGGTCTCGCATCGACAGATGCGACCAAGGTCGGCTTCGTCAAGTAACTCTCCGCCACGCGCGGAAAGGAAGGATCACCATGCGAATTCGCTCGCTGGGTACCAAGTTCGCCATTCCGTGCGTGGCGGTCGGCCTGATCCTGTCAGGCTGTTCCTCCGACAACGCCGTTACACCGGGCACCGCCACGATCGGCAGCACCAACGACATCAACCCCCACGATGTGGCGGACCTGCGTGATGGCGGCAATCTGCGGTTGGTGTTGAGCTCGTTCCCGGAGTCGTTCAACTATCTGCAAGTCGACGGCGGCACCGAGAGCACCGGTGACGTGATCGAACCGACGTTGCCCGTGGCATACACCAGCAATGCGGCCGGGGAACTGGCGATCAACCACGACTACTTCACCGATATCCAGCTCACCGGCAACAACCCGCAGCAGGTCACCTACACGATCAATCCCAAGGCGGTGTGGACCGACGGGACGCCGATCACCTGGGAGGACATGCGTTCGCAGGCGGCGGCGCTGAGTGGACGTGACACGACGTATCTGATGACAGCCACCAGCGGCTTCGAGCGGGTGGAGAAGGTCGAGCGCGGTGTCGACGACCGGCAGGCGATCGTCACCTTCTCCCAGCCCTATGCCGAATGGCAGGGTCAGTTCAGTCCGCTGTATCCGAAGGCCACCACCGAGTCCGCCGCCGCGTTCAACGACCGTGATCGCAACGGGCTCGCGGTGAGCGCGGGCCCGTTCCAGATCAGCGCGATCGATCGTGGACAGAACCGAATCACGTTGAGCCGCAATCCGGCATGGTGGGGCGCCACCCCTAAGCTCGACACCATCACCTTCAGCGTGCTCGACAGTTCGGCGTGGCTGCCCGCGATCCAGAACAACGAACTCGACATCGCCTACATGTCAGGCATCGAGAATGTCACCGGCGCGAAGCAGGCCGCCGGCGTAGTGCTGCGGCGCACGCCGGAGCCCAGCTGGTCACACATCACGTTCAACGGCGCGCCGGGTTCACTGCTCGAAGATCCGCAGGTGCGAATCGCTATCTCCAAAGCGATCGACCGTCAGGGCATCGTCAACGCGTCCCAGAATGGCGTAGTCGACGATCCGAAGCCGCTCAACAACCACATCTTCATGAACGGGCAGAAGGGGTACCAGGATAATTCGGCACCCATCTCCTTCGACCCGACCGCGGCCGCGAAAATGCTCGACGACCTGGGCTGGAAGCTCAACGGCGACGTGCGTGAGAAGAACGGCCGCCGCCTCGAGATCCGCGATGTGATGTACCAGCAGGACGGTTGGGTCCAGACCGCACAGATCGTCCAGCAGAATCTGGCACAGATCGGGGTGAAGCTGAACATCCAAACTGTGCCGGGTAGTGGACTTTTCAAGGACGTAATCGACCCGGGAAATTTCGAGCTGGCGCAATTCAGCTGGGGCGGTAGCTATCTCCCGCTCGGCGCGTTGCCGCAGATCTACGCCTATGATCCGAACAACTTGCAGTCCAACAAGGCACGGATCGGTTCGCCGGAGCTCAATGCCCTGATCGAGCGGACCATCGCCGAACTCGACCCCGACAAGGCGCGCGAACTCGCCAATCAGTGCGATCAGATGATCTTCGCCGAAGGCTATTCGATTCCGCTGAACCAGGCTTCGGGAACGTATGCGGTGCGGGAGAATCTCGCGAACTACGGCGCGTTCGGGCTCGCCACCGCCGACTACACCAAGGTCGGCTTCCTGAAGTGAGCGACGGCCCGGCGCGCGCACTCACCTATCCGCTGCTCGTCACGAGCGGCACCCTCGCGGTGATCGCCGTGTGGGTGCCGTTCGCGGATGTCGATCAGCTGAGTGCGCTCGCCGTGGTCGCTCTCGCCGTACTCGCCTATACCGCGTATCAAGGCGGACTTGCCTTCGGGGTTTTCCCGAGCGGGCTTGTTGCGACAGGGGCTGTGCGCGGTAGGCGGGTTCGGCAGCAGTATCGGCTGGTCAGCCGGTCGTGGCTGGAGATCAGCAGTGGTGATCGGATGGTGTGGCAGCCGGTGTTCTATGAGCCGGCGCTGTCGACGCTCAATCCGGCCGAGCTGGAGCTGACCGCCCGATCCATCCGCGCGGGGGACACGCGATTCTTCCCCTCGGGGCGTGTGCGCACCACCGAGCCGGCGGGCAAGCTCGTGGACAATCCCTCCCGCCCTATCGATCCGCCCACGTTCGGGATCGCCCGCCGTCTGGTCCTCGATATTCAGCAGGCGGTCGGCGCTCCCCTCGTCGGCCTGCTGTGGGTCTATGTCATGAACGGCGGAATCGGCGCGTTCGTCGCCACCACGACGGTCGCCGCCGCCACCTTCACCTGGCTTTCCGCCATCCGGGGCTCCGACCCCAGCTAGACCACCAGGTAGCTTTGCCACCCTTCTTTCGTGATCCAACTGGTCTGACCACTTGACCTCTTACCTCCGATGGCGCATCATCGAGGTATGGCATGGACTCCCGTGGTGAAGCGCTCGGTTTCCGGTGATGTGTTCGAACAGATCGCCGCCGAAGTGCTGGGCGGGGAATTGGCGGCGGGAAGCACGCTGCCGAGTGAGCGGCAGCTGGCCGAGGCGCTGGGGGTGTCGCGGCCCGCGGTGCGGGAGGCGTTGCAGCGGTTGGCCGCGGCGGGGCTGGTGGCCGTTCGACAAGGCGAGGCGACGACCGTTCTCGACTATCGGCGCAGCGCCGGACTGGAAGTGCTTCCGCGACTGCTGCTTCGGGGTGATTCGATCGATCCCGCGGTCGCTCGCAGCATTCTCGAGGCGCGGCTGCACAACGGGCCGAAGATCGCCGAGCTGGCCGCCGCGCGGGTTCGATCGCGCGGCGCGGACGATTCGCGCGTCGCGAGCGACCTCGCACTGTTGGGCGAATCCGTCGATTCCCTTGTCGCCGAATCGGATCCACTCACCCAGCAACGGATCGCCCTCGAATTCTGGGACCACATCCTCGACCTCGCCGATTCGATCGCCTTCCGGCTGATGTATTCCATGCTGCGCGCCGCTTACGAACCCGCCTTGGCCGCGCTGGCGCCGATCATGTCCGCCGAGGTGGGCAATGGCGTCGCCTATCGAGACCTGGCCGCCGCGATCGCCGCGGGCGAGCCGGAACGGGCCGCCGACACCGCTCGAGCACTGCTCGGGCCGGCGACCACCGCCCTGATCCATGCCCTCGACGGGGCATGATCCACCCGAGGAATGACATGACCGATCACCGTCCGACAACGACGTCGCACGACTCCGAAGAATCCCGTGCGACCGAAACCCGCCGAACTCCTGACCGAGGCTCGCCACGGTCGATCCGGCGCAGCATGCCCCTGAGCGAGGCGGCCCGCGAATTCCTCCGGCATCCGTCACCCTGGATGATCGCCGCGGTCTTCGTGGTCGCGGCCGGTACCCGCATCGCCATCGGCGACTGGCAGCTCACCGATGCCCTTGTCCCCGTGGTGATTCTGGCCGCGTTCCCGCTCATCGAGTGGATCATCCACGTCACCGTGCTGCACTGGCGTCCACGGCATCTCGGCCCGCTGACTCTCGACAGCGAGCTGGCCCGCAAACACCGCGAGCACCACGTCGACCCGCGTGACATCCCGCTGATCTTCATCCCGCCGAAGTCGCTGCTGCTCACGATCGTCGCCCTGGTCGCGATCGCCCTACTGGCCTTCCCCCGCACCGGCCTCGGCCTCACCTTCCTGCTCACCATCACCACACTCGGCCTGCTCTACGAGTGGACGCACTACCTGATCCACACCGACTACAAGCCGAAACGTGCCCTGTACCGGGCTATTTGGCGTAACCACCGCCACCACCACTACAAGAACGAGCACTACTGGTTCACCGTGACCACCTCCGGCACCGCCGACCGCCTCCTCGGCACCGCCCCCGACCCGGCCACGACACCGACCTCCCCCACGGCGCGCAACCTCCACGCCGGCTAAATCCCAGGGCACACCTCGGGGCAGCACTCAGACCCGGCTCGCACCATCACGCGAGCCGGGTTTTTGCTTGACACATTAATACCCTAGGGGGGTATGGTACCGAGCACGGGACACACCCCGCTCGAAAGGACGAAAGTCGTGACTACGCAATCGCAATCCACCCGGAAGTGGTGGGCGCTGGCGGTGATCGCCGCCGCGCAGTTCATGGTCATCATGGACACCTCGATCATCGGGATCGCGCTGCCCAAGATGCAGGCCGAACTCGGATTCACGCCGGGCAATCTGACGTGGGTGTTCAACGCCTACGTGGTGGCGTTCGGCGGTCTGCTGCTGCTCGGCGGCAGGCTCTCCGACCTACTCGGCGCTCGCCGGGTATTCGCCGCGGGCTGGGTGGTGCTCGGCGTCGGCTCCGTCATCGCCGGTGCCGCGGGCACTGTCGGCGTCGAGCTGGCCGGCCGAGCGATCCAAGGTGGTGGTGCGGCGCTGATCGCGCCTTCCGCGCTCACGCTGCTGATGATGCTGTTCGGCGGCTCGCCCCAGGAGCTCACCAAGGCGCTCGCCGTGTATGGCGCGGCCGCGCCCGCCGGTGGCACCGCGGGCGTGTTCCTCGGCGGTGTGATCACCGAATACATCAGCTGGCCTTGGGTTTTCTACATCAACATTCCGATCGCCGTGCTGGCGCTGATCGCCGTGCCGCTGCTGATGCCCGCCGCTCCGGCGCGCAAGGGGTCCATCGATATCGCCGGATCCGTCACTGTGACAGCCGGTTTGGCGGCCGCGGTGTACGCGATCGTGCAGGCGCCGGAGGTCGGTTGGGCTTCGGGCGAGACCTGGGGTGTGCTGGCACTGGCCGCCGCGCTGCTGGCCGGCTTCGTCGCCATCCAGTCCCGGCGCGGCGAGCCGCTCATGCGGCTGAGCATCTTCCGCGCACCGAACCTGGCCGCCGCCAACTTCGCCCAGTTCGCGCTGGCCGCCGCGTGGGTGCCGATGTGGTTCTTCCTCAACCTGTACCTGCAGCAGGTGCTCGGGTACAGCGCGTTCCCGTCGGGTGCGGCACTACTGCCGATGACCACGCTGATCATGCTCGGCATGGTGGTGCTCGCCCCGAAGGCGATGCAGCGTTTCGGTGCCAAGCCGATGATCGTCACCGGTCTGATCGTGCTCGGTCTCGGCCTCGGGGTGATGTCGCTGGTGCGGCCGACCGGCAACTTCTGGATCGACGTGCTGCCCGCCTCGCTGATAGCGGCGGGGGGTATGTCGCTGGCCTTCATTCCCTCGCTCGGCACCGCTATCTCGGCGGCACGACCCGAGGAAGGCGGGCTGGCCTCGGGCATCGTCAACGTCAGCTACCAGGTGGGTTCGGCGCTCGGACTGGCCGCGATGACGGCGGTGGCCGCCGCGTTCGGCGCGAGCGAACTGGGAGATACCTCGGCACTGACCGACGGCTATTCCGCGGCCTTCCTGGTGGCGGGTGTGCTCGCCCTGGCAGGGGCGGGCATCACCGCGGCGACCATGCGGACCCCGGCCGCCGACAAGGCCGGCGCGACTGTTTGACAAAGTACCCTAGGGGGGTATGGTAATGATCGAGAGCGAAACGAGGAGAGTTCCATGAGCACCACCACCGTCACCGTCACCGGTATGACCTGCGGCTGCTGCGTCAACAAGGTCCGCGACAAGGTCGGCGCCCTACCCGGCGTCACCGGCGTCGATGTCGACCTGGCCGCGGGCTCGGTAACCATCGACGGCACCGAGCCCGAACGCACCGCCCTCGCCGACGCCGTAGCCGCGGCCGGCTTCCAGCTCGCAGACTGAACGGATACGGAGCATCCCGATGAACGCAACAGGCAAGTTCGCCGGATTCACCCTCGGCCTCGCGGCGGTCTTCGGGATCGCTCTGGCCGCAGGCGCCCTGGTCGGTCCGCAACCTTCCGAACCGGCCGGGCACGGCGAGCACTCGACCGCGGCGGCACCGTCCGCCGATCTCCCCGGCGGGCTGCTCGCCACCGACCAGGGCTACACGCTGGCCTTGGACAAGCCGAACACCACCACCGCACCGCAGTCGCCGACAAGTTTTCGCATCCTCGACGCGAACGGCGCACCGGTGACGAAGTACGTGAACAGCCACGACAAGGACCTGCACCTGATCGTGGTCCGACGCGACATGGCGGGCTTCCAGCACGTCCACCCGGTCCTCGATCCGGCCGGAACCTGGACAGTTCCGCTGAACCTCAGCCGGGGCGGCGACTACCGCGTCTACGCCGACTTCACCCCCGAGGGTGGGTCGAACCTGACGCTCGGCGCCGATCTGCGGGTCGCGGGCACCTACGACGTGCAGGCACTGCCCGCCCCTGCCGCCACCGCGCAGGTCGGCGAGTACACGGTCGCGCTGAACGGCACGGTCGCCCCCGGCACCGCGTCGAAGGTGACGCTCTCGGTCAGCCGCAACGGCACGCCGGTCACCGACCTGCAGCCCTACCTCGGGGCCTACGGTCACCTGGTGGCCCTGCGCGCCGCCGACCTCGCCTACCTGCACGTTCATCCCGAGGGCGCGCCCGGCGACGGAGTCACCCCTGCCGGACCCGGCATCGACTTCATCGTGAACGCACCGAGCGCCGGCGACTATCGCCTGTTCCTCGACTTCCAGCACCAGGGCGTGGTGCGGACCGCCGAGTTCACGGTGCGGGTCGCCACGCCGAACGCCACCGGTGCGAGCAACCCCGCCCCGACCAGCGCGCCCGCCGACCACGGCACCCCCGGCCACGGCCACTGACCCCACCTGTTTCACCCGTGATCGCTCAGCAAGAATTGCTATCAGGAACGAAGGAGCACCCCATGACCGCCGTGACACACCCACCGGGCACCGGCCAGGTAGAACTGGTGATCGGTGGCATGACCTGCGCTTCCTGCGCGAACCGGATCGAGAAGAAGCTCAACAAGCTCGACGGGGTCACCGCCACGGTCAACTACGCGACCGAGAAGGCACGCGTCGACTTCACCGGTGACGTCTCCCCCGAGGCGCTGATCGCCACCGTCGAGCAGGCCGGCTACACCGCGGCACTCCCCGCGCCGAAGAAGCCCGAGACCGACGAAACGCCGGTCGCCGACGCCGACCCGACGGCTTCGCTGCGCACTCGGCTGATCGTGTCGGCGCTGCTCACCGTGCCGGTGATCGCGATGGCGATGATCCCGGCGCTGCAGTTCACCAACTGGCAGTGGCTCTCGCTCACGCTGGCCGCACCGGTCGTGATCTGGGGCGCGCTGCCCTTCCACAAAGCCGCGTGGACCAACCTGAAGCACGGCACCGCCACCATGGACACCCTGGTGTCGATGGGTACGCTCGCGGCCTTCGGCTGGTCGCTGTACGCGCTGTTCTGGGGCACGGCGGGCACGCCGGGCATGAAACACCCGTTCGAGTTCACCATCGCGCGGATGGACGGCACCGGCAGCATCTACCTCGAAGCCGCGGCGGGCGTGACCACGTTCATCCTGGCCGGGCGGTATTTCGAGGCACGATCGAAGCGACGGGCGGGCGCGGCGCTGAGGGCCCTGCTCGAGCTCGGCGCGAAGGATGTCGCGGTTCTTCGCGGCGGCGTCGAGACGCGAATTCCGGTGGAACAGCTGGCCGTCGGTGACGAGTTCGTCGTGCGGCCGGGTGAGAAGATCGCCACCGACGGTGTGATCACCGAGGGGACGTCGGCGGTCGACGCGTCCATGCTCACCGGTGAGTCGGTGCCGGTGGAGGTCGGCGTCGACGATGGCGTCACCGGCGCCACCGTGAACGTCGGTGGACGACTCGTCGTGCGCGCCACCAGGATCGGCGCCGACACCCAGCTCGCCCAGATGGCACAGCTCGTCGAGGACGCGCAGACCGGCAAGGCACAGGCACAGCGGCTGGCCGACCGGATCTCCGGCATCTTCGTCCCGATCGTCATCGCGCTCGCCGTCGCCACCCTCGGATTCTGGCTCGGCACCGGCGGATCCATCGCCGCCGCCTTCACGGCGGGCGTGGCAGTGCTGATCATCGCCTGCCCCTGCGCCCTCGGCCTGGCCACCCCGACGGCGCTGATGGTCGGCACCGGACGCGGCGCGCAGCTGGGCATCCTGATCAAGGGACCCGAGGTGCTCGAATCGACCCGCAAGGTCGACACCATCGTGCTGGACAAGACCGGCACCGTCACCACCGGCAAGATGACGCTGCTCGACGTGATCCCCGCCGAGGGCGAACTCGGCAGCAAGGTGCTGGAACTCGCTGGTGCGCTGGAGGATTCGTCGGAACACCCGATCGCGCAGGCCATCGCCAAGGGCGCACGCGACGAGTTCGGCACCCTGCTGCCGGTGGAGGGTTTCGCCAATGTCGAAGGCCTCGGTGTGCAGGGCGTGGTCGACGGTCACGCGGTGATCGTCGGCCGGGCGCGACTGCTGGCCGACTGGTCACAACCGCTGCCCGAGGCGCTGGAAACCGCGCTGGCGGAAGCGGAATCAGCAGGCAAGACCGCGGTCGCGATCGGCTGGGACGGCAGGGCGCGTGGCGTGCTGGTTGTCGCCGACGCGGTGAAGCCGAGCTCGGCGCAGGCCATCGCGCAGTTCCGCGAGCTCGGGCTGACGCCGATCCTGCTCACCGGTGACAACGCCCGCGCGGCCCGCACCATCGGCGACGAGGTGGGCATCGACGAGGTCATCGCCGAGGTGCTGCCGCAGGACAAGGTCGACACCGTCAAGCGGCTGCAGGCCGAGGGCAAGGTCGTCGCCATGGTCGGTGACGGCGTCAACGACGCGGCCGCCCTGGCCCAGGCCGACCTGGGCCTGTCGATGGGCACCGGCACCGACGTCGCCATCGAGGCCAGCGACCTCACCCTCGTCCGCGGCGATCTGCGCGCCGCCGCCGACGCGATCCGCCTGTCGCGGCGCACCCTGGCCACGATCAAGGGCAACCTGTTCTGGGCCTTCGCCTACAACGTGGCCGCCATTCCCCTGGCCATGGCGGGCCTGCTCAACCCGATGCTGGCCGGCGCCGCGATGGCGTTCAGCTCGGTCTTCGTGGTGAGCAACAGCCTGCGCCTGCGCCGGTTCAAGTCGACCGCGCAGTAGACCGTCGGCAAGAGGCGAGGTCCGTAGATCTACGGACCTCGCCGCTGTTTCTGTCGGGTGATCGGAGTCAGAACAGGTACTGCTGGTCTGCCGAGATGAAGAAGCCGTGACCGCCGGCGTCACAGCGGACGCCCTGTTGGGTGGAGGTGCAGGCGGCGCCGCGGACGATGATGGTGTCGCCGTAGTTCAGGGTCTTTCCGCCGCCCTTGGTGGTGCCGTCCACCGGCTCGCCGACGAAGAAGCCCTGGTTGGTGCACAGGAATTCCGCTGTGCCGCCGTAGATGTGGGCGGCGACCTTGCGGGCCGGGGAGTTGTCGCAGGTGGGGAGTTCGGGCGGGATCACGTGTGTGTCGGCCAGCTGGCAGCCGACGCCGAGGGTGCCCTCTTCGACGAAGCCGCACAGGATGTTGCCGGTGGGCGACTGGAAGTAGAAGTTGTTGCGCTGCTGGTAGTCGCGGGCGTCGACGGTGGCGTCGTCGCGGGTGGGCAGGTCGGCCGGACTCGGGCCGGTGCCGGGCGCGGTGGGTGGCTCGTTGGAGGCAGGTGCGACGGTCGAAGCGTTGCCCTGATCCGCGGGCTGGGTGGTCACCGGAAGGCGCGATGGCGTGGACGCACCGTCACACGCGGCGAGCCCACCGGCGAGCACCGCCAGCGCGGCCACCGTGATTACTGATCTCATGATCTCTCCCCTCGATGTCCGACCCCATTCGAAGGAAGAATCGACAGCAGAAGCGGATTCGTTTCCTGCGCTCATGAACCGTGACCCACCCGAGGTGAGCCCGTGACGACAGCTCAGCACGTCTGGTACGCCGCGTACGGCTCCAACATGCACGCGCGGCGGTTCGCCTACTACCGCGAAGGCGGCACCCCGCCCGGAACCGACCACACCTATCCGGGGTTCCGTGACCGGTCCGCACCGGCCGCCGTCGCACCGCTCGACCTACCGGGAAGTCTGTATTTCGCCTGGCAGAGCCCCGTGTGGACCGGCGGGGTCGGGTTCTATGCCGCGCGCCCGGCGGCGGGCAGGCCGGTCGGCGCGGCGGCACGGGGATACTTGCTGACCGTCGGTCAGTTCGGTGACCTGCTGGCGCAGGAGATGTATCGAAGTCCGGCGATCGACTTCGATCCGGCGCCGGTCCTCGCCGACGGTGCGGTGCGGCTCGGGCCGGGTCGGTACGAGACGGTGGTGCACGCGGGGACGCACGACGGGATTCCCGTCCTCACCTTCACCTCACCGTGGGATCCGGAAACCGTGGCCCTGCGACGGCCCTCGGCCCGATATCTGACGATGATCGGCGCCGGGCTGCGCGAATCACACGGCTGGGATCTGGATCGCATCGTCGACTATCTGCGGGTGTGGCCCGGCATCGCCGGGCACTGGACCGAGCCCGACCTGCGCGGCGCGCTGGTCAGCGGCACCGGACTCGAGCGGCCCTAGATTTTCGTCGCGCCGATCGCGGGTACTCCCCTGGTGCGGGCGTCGACCACCGGGAGCACACGCATGGAGTGGTTCACGGCACCGGAGTACTGGCAGGGCAGGCTGATCTTCCAGCGTGGCCTGGCGGTGATCTACGCCCTCGCCTTCCTGACAGCGGCACTACAGTTCCGCGCGCTCCTCGGTGAGCGCGGGATGCTGCCCATCCCGCGATACCTGGCCCGGACGCCGTTCCGCCGGTCACCCAGCCTGTTCCAGCTGCACTACTCCGATCGGTTCTATGCCGGCATCGCCTGGTTCGGTGCGGTGCTCGCGATGGCGGTCGCGCTCGGTGTCGCCGATCTGGTGCCGCTGTGGGCGGCCATGGCGTTGTGGTTGCTGCTGTGGGCGCTGTATCTGTCGATCGTCAACGTGGGGCAGACCTGGTACTCGTTCGGCTGGGAATCGCTGCTGCTCGAGGCGGGGTTCCTGGCGATCTTCCTCGGCAACGACACCGTCGCGCCGCCGCTGCTGGTGTTGTTCGCCGCGCGCTGGCTGCTGTTCCGGGTGGAGTTCGGGGCCGGGCTGATCAAGATGCGCGGCGATCGGTGCTGGCGGGACCTGACCTGCCTGTACTACCACCACGAGACCCAGCCGATGCCCGGTCCGCTGAGCTGGTTCTTCCACCATCTGCCCCGGCCACTGCACCGGGTGGAAGTCGCCGCCAATCATGTCGCGCAGCTGATCGTGCCGTTCGGGCTGTTCGCGCCGCAGCCGGTGGCGAGCGTCGCGGCGGGCATCATCATCGTCACGCAGTCGTGGCTGGTGCTCTCCGGCAATTTCGCCTGGCTCAACTGGGTGACTCTGCTGCTGGCAACCACCGCGGTCAGCGCGTACCCGGTACTGCCGGACGCGCCGCCGGTGGCCGAGCCGCCCGGATGGTTCCTCGGCGCGGTCGTTGCCTTCGTCGCGATGGTGGTGGTGCTGAGCTTCTGGCCGGTGCGCAACCTCCTCTCCGCACAGCAGGCGATGAACGCCTCGTTCGACCCGTTGCACCTGGTCAACACCTATGGAGCGTTCGGCAGCATCACCCGGGTCCGCCAGGAGATCGTGCTCGAGGGCACCGACGCCACCCACCTCACGCCGGACACGGTGTGGCGCGAATACGAGTTCAAGGGCAAACCGGGCGACCCCCGGTACCGTCCGCGCCAGTGGGCGCCCTATCACCTGCGGCTGGACTGGTTGATGTGGTTCGCCGCGCTGTCGCCGGCCTACGCGCGATCGTGGGCACTGCCGTTGGCGATCCGGCTGCTCGACAACGACCCCGATACCCTGCGCCTACTGCGGCGCTGCCCCTTCCCCGACGCACCGCCGCACTACGTGCGCGCCCGGCTGTACGAGTACCACTTCAGTACACCCGCCGAACTGTTCCGCGAACGGATCTGGTGGCGCCGAACCCTGATCGGCGAGTTTCTGCCTGCGCTGCGTCACCCACGCCTCGACCGGCACCGGGAATGAGAAAAGCCCGGCACGATGGCCGGGCTTTTCGTTGAGCGGATGACGAGATTCGAACTCGCGACCCTCACCTTGGCAAGGTGATGCGCTACCACTGCGCCACATCCGCGTGCCCTCCGAAACCGATCCGGCGAGCGCCGGTGACTTCGTCGTGCGAGTACGAACTTTAGCGCGAAACTCCCGAACTACGAAATCCGGGCTCACTCATCACCCGGGGCGGCGGTGAGACCCCGCATCGGCGGGCGTCGTTAAGCAGGTCGCAAGGATGCGGAAAAGGCTGCGGGGGAAGGTTTTTCGCAGGCGGTCGTGACCGCGGGAATCATGGGAGGAACGACTGTGAAGTCTCTGGGGATGATCGCGGCGGGCGTCGCGATGACGGCGCTGACCGTGTTGGGGGCCGGACCGGCGCACGCCGACTTCACCGACCCGGTGGAGTACACCGACAGTGGGGAGAACGTGGAGGACGAAGGGTTCGGGGAGTACGCGGTCAACCGTTCCGACCCGAACTCGTGCCTGGTGGTGCAGAACCACACCGGCGGGCAGGTGACGGTCCGGTTGAACTACCCGACCAGTGGCGGAAAGTGGCTGTTCAACCACGATCAGGTCGGTGTGCTGATACGCAACGGCAAGGTGGTCACCTCACCGTCCGGGAATTGGAATGTGCGGACGAACCCGCCGATCAGGTTCAACTGGGTCTACGACGGCAACATGAACACCCGCAGGGGTTGCAACGGGTCGTGGGTGCTGACCATGAACTGAGCGGCGGGTCCGGTGCGCCGCCACGCACCGGACCCTGCCCGGTCAGCTCGGCTTCAACGCGCCGCCTGCGACGACGGGGGCGAAGGCGGCGCGGTGGTCGGCGGCCCAGGCGGCGTAGCCGCGGGGTGGTCTGCCGAGGACGCGTTCGATGTCGTCGGTGACGAGCTCGTTGTGGCCGCCGCGGATGAAGGACTGGCCGATCAGTGAGCCTTCCACGAAAGCGGGCGGAAGACCCGCGGCGACCATGAACGCGCGGGCATCGGCTTCGGCGATGTCGGTGACGGCGATCGGGCGGTCGAGAACCCGCGCGAGAACGGCGGCCTGGTCGCGGCCCGTGTGCAGGTCGGGGCCGGTCAGGGTGTAGATACGGCCGTGGTGGTCGTTCGAGCGCAGCGCCGCTGCGGCGACCGCCGAGACATCGCGTGGGTCGACCACGGCCTGCCTGCCGTCGCCGGTGAGGTTCGGGACGGGGTGACCGTTGCTGAGGGGTTCGATCCAGCTGAACGTGTTCGACGCGAAAGTATTGGGGCGCAGAATCGTCCACTGCAAGCCGGAGTCGCGCACGGCCTGCTCCCCTGGCACATGCCAGGAACCCGGCACGCCGAGACGTGGGTCGCCGGTACCGACCGCGGACAGCTTCACCACTCGCCGCACACCGGCCTTTCGCGCGGCAGCCACCAGTTCGGCATCGGTGCCGGTGCTGTCCGGGCCAGGAATCCCGACGAGGAACGCGGCCGCTACGCCCGTCATGGCGGGTCCGAACGTCGCCGGGTCGCGGTAGTCCACCCGCACCACCTCGACCCCGGCGGGGAACCCTGCCCGCTCCGGGTCGCGGGTCGCCGCCCGGACGGCGACGCCCTCGGCTGCCAGCTGTCGCACGATGTCGCTTCCGATGGTGCCTGTCGCACCGGTGATCAGGATCATGGAACGAGCATGGCCGCCGCGCTGCCTGCGAAGATAGGAGAAATCGGCACGGACATCCCGGCCCGCGCCGCCTACAGTCGACCAGGTGGAGTATCTGACCTCGGCGCACATCGAGACGCCCGTGACGACACCGGAATCGTTGCGCCCGTGGCTCACCGAACTCACCAGCACGCCACTGTTCGACGACCTCGCTCAGCCGTTCGCGCATCCGCCCGTCGCGACCACCACGGTCGTCCTGCGCACCGAAAAGTCCGGTCGCGGTAGCGCGTTCGTCGTCGGCGCGCAGACGAAGGCGTCCTACTCGACACCCGAGGAGCCCGCCGGGTGCGTGCGGCTGCGCCTGGAACCGGGCGTGACCCGCCAGCTGCTCGGCGTGACCGCGGGCGAACTCACCGACCGCGTCTTTCGTCTCGACGAATTGCCGGGTCCGCTGGGCGGTTTCGCGACGGAACTGACGGGCGTGCCCGCCGCACACGCGATAACCCACCTGGAAGATCTACTGCCGCACACTATCTCGGAATCGGATACCGATCGGGCGCACCGGATCGTGCTGCGCGAGGCGATCTCGGCGCTCACCGCCGACAACGCCCCCGCACTCTCCGAACTCACCGCGCGCCTCGCTGTCAGCGAGCGCCAGCTGCGCAACCTGTTCACCATGGGAATCGGCCTGTCCCCCAAGCATTTCGCTCGCATTCAACGCCTGCGGCGGGTCCTCTCCTACGCGGGCGACACCCCCTGGTCACACCTCGCGGCGAGTACCGGCTACTACGACCAGTCCCACCTCACCGCCGACTTCCGCACCCTCATGGGCGTCCCACCCGCCGCCTACCTTCGCGGCAAGCTACCGGCACCGACCCGCTGCCGGATTCCGCGCTGAGTCCGCCTCCGCGGGCATCCGCCACATCGCATGCGACAGCCACGCGAGCCGAACGGGCACAGTAGCGATCACGGCGCCGGAGCGCTCACCACCCGGACAGTCGGCGGATTCCGCAAGCTCTGACCGACCACGCAGTAGCGCTCGGTGAGTTCGCCGAGCTTGACCAGGGCGGCGTCGTCGACAGCAGCCGAGGTGGTGACGGTGATCGTCACGGCGATCGGCGAAACCCCGACCTCCACGGTTCGATCGATGCCCAGAGTGCCGGTGGCGTCGAAGGACCCCGCTGCCTCGACCTCGGCGCCGGTGATGGGCAGGCCCATCGCGGTGGCGACGCTGCGGCAGGTCACCCCGGCGCAGGCCGCGACCGCCTCCAGCAGCATGTCGCCCGAGCAGGCGTCGGCGCCGTCACCGCCGGTGGCGCGGTGCAGTCCGGCGCGGACCGGGCCGGCGAAGGTCCGCACCGTGCAGGTGATGCCGGGGTCGGCGAACGAACCGGCGCCGCGCAGGGCGGTGACCGCGGCGGCCGGGTCGTCCCGGTAGCGCTGTTTCACCGGAGCTTGCAGGGCCTTCAACTCCGCCGCGGTGGTCATCTCTCGAGCGTAAGCCCGCCCGAGGCCGAAATATCAGCCCTCGGTGTCCTGCGTTTTCTCGGCCTTGCGGGCGAAACGTTCGGCCGCTTCGGCTTCGTCGAGAGCGGTGGCCTCTTCGAGGGAAGGGGCACTGCCACCGAGCCGTTTCGGGACCCAGTAGGCGCCGGGCTCGTGCTCATAGGATTCTTGCAGGTCGGCGAGCATTTCCTGCATGGTGGAGCGCAGCTGTGCGGTGAGGTCGGCGGCGGGTTCGTAGGGCTGGATGGGGGTGCCGACGGCGATCGAGATGGGGGTGTTGGTGCGGCCGAGCCGCTTGGGGAAGCCCTTGGTCCAGACGCGCTGGGCGCCCCAGATGGTGATCGGGATGATCGGCACACCCGCCTCCAGTGCCATGCGGGCCGCGCCGGACTTGAATTCCTTGATCTCGAAGCTGCGGCTGATCGTGGCCTCGGGATACACGCCGACGAGCTCGCCGTCGCGCAGGTACTGCACCGCCGATTGGTAGGAGTCGGCGCCCGCGGTGCGGTCGACCGGGATGTGCTTGAGGGTGCGCATGATCGGGCCGGAGATGTTGTTGTCGAACACTTCCTGCTTGGCCATGAACCTGATGTAGCGACGGGGGGTGCGCACAGGCAGACCCGCGTAGGTGAAGTCCATGTAACCGGTGTGGTTGACCGCCAGCACGGCGCCGCCGGTGGCGGGGATGTTTTCCGCCCCCTTGACAGTGAACTTCAGACCTTCGAGGAAGAACAGGGTTCGGGCCACGCCGATGATCGAGAAGTAGAGGGGTTCCACAAGTACGCAAGCGTAGTCGTAGATCTCCGCATCGGCAGGGGTGCCATCGGCGCGGGCCGTGACCGTAGAATCGCGGCGTTCGCCCGCGCAGCGAATCCGCTTCGCGCACACCGGTCTACACCCCGGCGAGTCCGCTCGCCCCGACAGTCACTCCCCCGCCGTCGTCACAGGCGGGTGCCACGACCTAGGAATCGAGGAACGTCGTAGTGGAACGCGCCCAGCTTGCCCTGACCCGCCCGCACCGCGCCTACGCGCTGGTCACGGGCCTGACCGTCGCCGCGGCTCTGGTCGCCGGGTGCGATTCGGTGTCGGGGATCCCGGGCGATCCGGTCGAGACGACCACTACCGCATCGACCACGGCCGCCGCGGCGCCGACGACCACGGCGACCCAGGCCATCGCACCCGGCGAACCGGCGCCGAACAGCCCGCTCCCCGCCGACGCACCCCAGGTCGGCGCGGTCGCGGGCCACGCCGACGCCGTCACCGCCGTGCGCCGCTGGGCCGCCGACCTACAGACCGGCACGGTGAAAGAACTCCAGGACAACTGCTGGACCATCCCGCCTGCCACCGTCGCCGAGATGTACGCCGATCCCCAGGCGGTGCTGGCTGCCCTGGCCACGCCGGGCACCGCGACCGCCGATACCGTGACCTGGCGTAACCGAACCGTCACCGTCACCGTCGACCGCGAATCCGTGGCATCCGGATATGCCTGCGGACGGGTATCCGCGGCGGGCGTCGAGCCCGGTTACGACGACGCCGACGCGCGCCACACCGTGCGCCGCTACCTCGCCCGCGCCACCGGCAAACCACTCAACGCGGCAGATATCGAAGCAGACCATCCGCTGACCTGCAAGGCCTCGCCCGCGAGCTGGGATCCCGAGGGCACCGGCAACCTCGTAGCAGCCCCCTTGACAGGCGACTCGGGCAAAGTAGGCAATGTCACCTCCTACACCGGCGAGGAGCTACGATCCGAGCAGGTTCGTGGCGACTACCTGGCAGTTCACGTCCCTGTGACCACCTCACCCGGGGGCACGCGGACGCGCACTTTCACGGTTGTCGCGACCGCTGAGGGCTATTGCATCGGTGACGTAACGATTTAGCCACTACCCTGGTTGGCTGGTACGCCGAAGCAGTCAGGGGGCCCGAGGCGGTAGCTCGCCATTGATCCGGCGAATCAGATCCTGGTAGGAGGAAACAGCTCGTGCAGATCACCAGCGTCGGACACGCCGGCTTCCATATCCGAACCGAGGCCGGCACGATCCTGTGCGATCCCTGGGTGAACCCCGCGTACTTCGCGTCGTGGTTCCCCTTCCCGGACAACTCCCAGCTCGACTGGGAGACCCTCGGCGATGTCGACTACCTGTACGTCTCGCACCTGCACCGCGATCACTTCGACGCCGCCCACCTGGCGAAGTACGTGAACAAGGACGCCACGATCCTGCTGCCCGACTACCCGGTGCTCGACCTGCGCCGTGAGCTCGAGGCGCTGGGTTTCACCAAGTTCTTCGAGACCGAGGACTCGGTCAAGCACACGATCACCGGGCCGAAGGGCTCCGTGGACATCATGGTCGTCGCGTTGCGCGCGCCCGCCGACGGCCCGATCGGCGACTCCGGAATTCTCATCTCCGACGGTGAGACCACCTGTTTCAACATGAACGACGCCCGACCGGTGGACATGGACGTCATCCACGACGCGTTCGGCGACATCGACATCCACCTGCTGCAGTACTCGGGCGCGATCTGGTACCCGGCCGTGTACGACATCCCGGCGCGGACCAAGGCCAACTTCGGCAAGCAGAAGCGTCAGCGTGGCATGGATCGCGCGCGCTCCTACATCGAGCAGGTCGGCGCGACCTGGGTGGTGCCCTCGGCGGGTCCGCCGGTGTTCCTCGACGACGAACTGCGCTACCTCAACGACGATCGCGGCGACGAAGGCAACATCTTCCCCGACCAGATCGTGTTCCTCGATCAGATGAACATTCACGGCAACCCCGGCGGGATCCTGATGATCCCCGGTTCGGTCGCCGATGTGCGCGGCAAGGAGCTCGACCTCGCGCACCCGTTCGACCCGGATCGGATCTACGGCGACAAGGCCGCCTACATCGCGGAGATGGCGCAGCGTTTCGCGCCGGTGCTGGCCGCGGAGAAGGCGTCGTGGGAGACCGGCGAGGGTTCGCTGCTCGAGCCGCTGCGTGAGCTCTTCGAACCGATCATGAAGCAGAGCGCGCTGATCAGCGACGGCATCGGCTACCCCGTGGGCCTGGTGATCGGCGAGGAGACCATCGTCCTGGACTTCCCGCACCGCACCGTGCGCGCGCCGCTCGAGGGCGAAGGCCGCTACCGCTACGGCTTCCGCATCGCCCCCGAACTGGTACGCACCGTGCTGCGCGACAACGAGCCGGACTGGGTGAACACGATCTTCCTGTCCACCCGCTTCCAGGCGTGGCGCATCGGCGGCTACAACGAGTTCCTCTACACCTTCTTCAAGTGCCTCACCGACGAGCGCATCGCCTACGCCGACGGCTGGTTCTCCGAGGCACACGACGACTCCGCCGTCACCGAACTCGACGGCTGGGAAGTCCAGCGCCGCTGCCCCCACCTCAAGGCCGACCTCTCCAAATTCGGTGTGGTGGAAGGTAACAACCTCACCTGCAACCTGCACGGCTGGCAGTGGGACCTGGAATCGGGGCGCTGCAAGACCTCCAAGGGTCACGAGCTGCGCTCTCGCAAGCTCTGAACCTTGAACCAGGGACGGCGACCGGGGTAATTTGAGTTCGGGGTCCATCGAGACAGTCCGATCCACCCCTCCGTTCCACGATCACGCACTGCGTTTGTTCGGCTCATTCTCGACCCGACCAGGGAGCGACAATGAACGGCACACCTGTATCGACCATCCTCGAAGCGATTCGCGGTGAGGTGATCACCGCGGACTCACCCGGCTACGACCAGGCGCGTTCGGTCTACAACGCGATGATCGACCGCCGGCCCCTCGCGGTCGTCCGCGCGGTCGACGTCGCCGACGTGCGTACCACCGTCGAGGCCGCCCGCGAGAGCGGACTCGACCTCGCCATCCGCGCCGGCTCCCACAGCGTGCCCGGTTTCGGCACCGTCGACGACGGCATCGTCTTGGACCTGAGCGCCATGAAGGGCATCCGCGTCGATCCCGAACGGCGGATCGCCCGCGTACAGGGCGGCTGCGACTGGGGCGACTTCGACCACGCCGCGCATTCCTTCGGGCTCGCCACCACCGGCGGCATCATCTCCACCACCGGGGTCACCGGCCTGACTCTCGGCGGCGGGATCGGCTACCTCGCCCGCGCCTACGGTCTGTCCATCGACAACCTCCGGTCCGCCGATGTGGTGCTGGCCGACGGCACCTTCGTGACCGCGAACGCGACCGAGCACCCCGATCTGTACTGGGCGCTGCGCGGCGGCGGCGGCAATTTCGGTGTGGTCACCGAAATGGAGTTCGACCTGCACCCGGTGGACACGATCTACGGCGGACCCATGTTCTTCGAGCTCGACGTCGCCGAAGAGCTGTTGCGGACCTACCGCGACTGGATCGCCGCGGCACCGCGCGCGATGGGCGCCTTCCCCGGCTTCCAGATCGCGCCGCCGCTGCCGTTCATTCCCGAGGAACGCGTCGGCGAGCCGTTCGTCCTGCTGGTGTCCTGCTTCAACGGCCCCGATCAGGAGGCCGAAGCCCTGCTCGCGGACCTGCGGGCGGTCGCGACGCCGGTGGCCGAGCACGTCGGCCGGATGCCCTACCCGGCCCTCAACAGCGCATTCGACGGTCTCTTGCCTCCCGGCCTGCAGCACTACTGGAAGGCGGCGTTCCAACCCGAACTCACCGACGGCGCCCTCGCCGCTCATCTCGAGTTCGGCCCGCGAGTGCCCGCGGTGCAGTCCACCATGCACCTCTACCCGATCGACGGCGCCGTGCAGGACGTCGCGGTGGACGACACCGCGTTCGCCTACCGCACCGCGAATTTCGCCCCCGTGATCGCCGGGATGTGGCCCGATGCGATCGACAACGACGCCAACATCAGGTGGGTCCGCGACTACCACTCCGCGCTGGAACCCCATACCGCCGACGGCGGCTACATCAACTTCATGGGCTCCGACGACCAGGGCCGCATCCGCGCCAACTACGGCCCGAACTTCGACCGCCTGGCCGCGGTCAAGAAGACCTACGACCCGGCCAACCTGTTCCACCTCAACCAGAACATCGCGCCGGCGCAATAGTCGGCTGCAGCCGTTCCGCATCATCGGGCTGCGGCTCTGCATGGATGTGCTCGACGGAGCCGTCGGATCACACCTTCGGCTCGTGCTGGTGGTCAAGAAGTGAGATCGGCGGGTTCGGCTACGTGGCGGGCGTATTCGAGAATTCGCAGGGTTTCCACGGCGTCGCGGGGGTCGACCGGGACCGGAGCTCCGTCGAGCAGGGCGGCGGCCATTCCCGCGTAGAAGGCGGGGTAGTCGCCGGGAAGGGTGGGGATCGGGCGTAGATCCTCGCCTGCGCCGAAGGTGCCCCACTTTTCGGGTGGGACTGTGCCCCAAGGTTTTCCGTCGTCCGGGCGGCGGCCTGCGCGCAGTTCGTCTTCCTGGGGGTCGAGGCCGGAGACGGTGTAGCCGTTGGCGGATCCGAGCACACGCAGGCGCGGACCCAGTTGCGGCGCGACGGCACTCATCCACAACTGCGACCGGGTGCCGTTGGCGTGGGTGAGGGCGATGAAGGCGTCGTCGTCGGCTCCGACCTCCGGGCGGCGGCGGTCGAGTTCGGCGTAGACCTCGGTGACCGGGCCGAACAACGTCAGCGCCTGGTCGACCAGGTGGCTGCCCAGATCGAACAGGATGCCCGCACCGTCCTCGGCATCGCCCACTTCACGCCAGCCCCCCTTGGGAACCGGCCTCCACCGCTCGAACCTGGACTCGAACCGGCGGACCTCACCCAGCTCGCCGGCCTCCATCAGCGCCCGTACGGTCAGAAAGTCGTTGTCCCAGCGACGATTCTGGAAAACACTCAGCGGCAGATCGGCCCGCGCGGCGGCCTCGACCACTTCCTCGGCATCAGCCGCCGTCACCGCGAACGGCTTGTCCACCACCACCGGCAACCCGGCAGCCAGCGCCTGCAACGCCAGCGGCGCGTGCGAGCGATTCGGCGTGGCGATCACCGCGAGATCGACATCCTCGTCCTCGACGAACATTTCCTGCGCCGACGCCCACACCCGCACCCCCGGATGCTCGGCCCGCGCCTGTGCGGCCCGCTCCTGCGATGCGGTCACCACCGCGGCCACCCGCATCCGCGGATCGGCGGCGATGAGCGGCGCGTGGAACACCGACCCGGCCAGGCCGTACCCGACTACCGCTACTCCGAGCTGGTCCATCGTTGCCCCTTCGTGGTGATCTGCGGATCGCAGTCTTCACCGTAGCCGGGCCCGGCTCAGCGCTCGGGCAGATTCCCGACCGCCTGTCGCAGCAGGGACGAGGCGATCGCGCAATACTCGTCGCGGAATCCCTCGGTTCCGTGTACCGAGACCTCGATGGTCTCCGCCCCGGCATCCGGCACCAGGAAGGCACGGGAGCAGATGGCCTTCGAACCGCCCTTGCCGAGATACACCTGGACCCCGTCGACCGTGACGAGCTCCAGGTCCTTGCCCGTCGTGCTCGTGCTGGTGCTGACCAGCTCCAGGGTGACTCGCACGCGCCCGTCCCACCGGCAGGTGTGCGCGTCGGCGATCGTGGGCTCGGGCGGCAGGACGCCGATCTTCTCGGCGACGGCGGCGCGGTCGAGCAGCGCGCACGGTTCCAGCAGCGCCAGCGAGGACTCCCTGCCCTCGGCGCGCGGCGCGGTCGTCAGTGACCGGGCGAGGTTGGCCGCGATGTAGTCGAGGCCCGCGCATTCCTTCACCCCGGACGGATTGCTGAGGACGATGACGATGCCGGACTCGTGCTCGGCGCCGGGGCTCGCGATGGCCCGCGTACAGGCTGCCGCGCTGCCGTCGATGATCGGAACCCCTTCTACCACCGTCTTGTTCGGCGTCAGGTATTCGTCCTCCTGCCCCAGGTAGAGGTAGAGGGCGTAGCGGTTGGAACTGGCGCTACACCCCCAGCTCGGGGACGGACTCAGCTCCCATGTTGCCGCGGCCAGTGGGGTCGGCGCGACCGGCACCGAGTCGCCGAGGGCCGAGGTCAGCCAGGGGCAGGCATCGATCTGCCGCAACTGCGCCAGGGTCAGCCCGGTCACCGGTCCCGGCTCGCTCTCTTCGCGTGTCGCGAAGTAACTGATCCCGGCGAGCGCCACGAGCAGTGCCGCCAGTCCACCTGCCAGACCGCCGCGCGCCCTCGGACTCGCCGCACTCCAACGACGACGACCGGATTCCAGTGCACGCCTGCCGTATTCGACGGCCGCACGCCCCGATTCGGCGATGACCACCGGAAAAGGCCGTCCAGATACGGGTTCCGGTGCGGCGATCGCGGGCAGGGCGGCCAGCAGCGCCGAGATCTCGTGTTGCTGGCGCCCGATGTCATCTAGCACGGGGGCGGGCCACGGTGGCGGACCGCTCGGCTGGGCACCGAGATAGTCGAGGATCTGTCCTGGCGTGGGGCGGGCTGCCGGATCCTTGCGCAGGCACGCGGCCAGCATCTCGAACAGTGGCTCCGGCACCCGGCTCAGATCGGGTTCGCGCTGGGCGATGTTGAACAGCGTGTACGGCACCGACGGTGCGGCGAACGGTGCGACGCCGGAGGCCGCGAAAGCGAGGACGGAACCGAGGGAGAACACGTCCGAAGCCGGCGTCAGCTCGTACCCGAGCGACTGCTCCGGCGACAGGAAGTCCGGCGTGCCCGTCGCCGTCGCAGTGGCGGTCCCGGCGGCCGGGGTGATACCGACTTCACCGAGACGGCCACTGTCCCTGGCCAACAGCACCGTGTCGGCCCGGATGCGCTGATGCACGAGGCCTGCGGCATGCACGGTCCGCAGTGCGGAGGCGAGCGCGGCGGCCAGGGCACGAACGGCAGGCACAGGCAGTGGCCCGTGCTCGGCTACGGCGGTGTCGAGGCGCACGCCTGGCACGAATGCTGATGCCACCCACGGTTTTTCCGCGTCGGCGTCGACATCGATCACCGTGGTGTTGGCGGAACCGGAGACACGCATCGCGGCAATCGCGCTGTGCCGCATCCTGATCCGGAAATCCGGCTCGTCGAGAAGTTCCGGTAGCGCCTGTCGCACCACGACCAGCGAGTCATCGGGGCCGGAGGCCAGCACGGACCGGAATCCGGCCGCGGACTCGAGTGTGCCGAGCACTCGGTAGCGACCGATGGTGGGTGGATCGCTGGGACCGAGGGGAATGATCGTCATGATGGGGGCAACTTCTCGAGTACGGGTTCGAGCAGATCGCCGGCAGTCTCACAGTTCCCACTGGCCCGCGCGGTGTTCGAGAAGTACTGGGCCCGCACTTGCTCGGCCTGATCGTCTTTGGTCGGCATCACCATCACGATGAAGGTGCAGTATTCGGGACTGCTGCCGTCGAGATAGACCGTGTGATCGCCGATAGTGCTTGTTTGCCGGACCCTTCCGCCCGTAACACTGTCCGGCCGGGTGCGCTCGTTGATATCGAGCGAAAAGGAGCCGTCAGCGCCGGTCAACGCGCAGCTATGGGGAGTCGACGTGCGCACGGGATCACCGACCAACGAACGAGTGGCCGCGATGTCGATCAGCGAGCACGGGTCGAGTGGCAGCAGCGAGCCCTGCGGGAAGGTCCGCAGCGGCGGATTGACCGACAGACGACGGACCACCGCCGCGAGCGCGCGCTCGGACGCCGGACAGAGGTCGCCTGCGGGCGGATAGGTGCTCGCGCCCATAGTCAGCGCCATCGGCAAACCGCTCTGGGTCACCACTATGCGGTCACAGGAGGCGGACTCTTTGTGAAGTCCGAGTACCGGCATCCAATTGATGGAGCTACCCATCGGCTGTCTGTCATCACGTACCTCGGCGACATTGTCGTTGTTACGCAGGCTGAAAGACACCGTGCGACCGGCCTGATCGCGATACCCGACGGTGCAACCGCCGATGGCGTTCGAGACGACTTCACTTGTCGCAGTGCCTAGTTCACCGAGCACTGACGGATCGAGCAACGCGCAGAGGTCGAGGCGGCGGGATTCGTCGTGGGTCAGCGCCAGTGGCGGATCATCCATCGCCACCGCGTTGCCCTCGACGCCGACGCCACAAATAGCGATGGAAGCCAGCACCAGTGCCGACACCGTCGCGGCAGCGAGAACCAGTCGCGCCCACTTCGGCTTCGGCTGTTCGGGTGCGATCGACGCTGTGGCAGCAGCGGTTCCGTCTGCCCAGCGACCCGCCTCGGCCTGGCAGTCGGCGATGCGTCTGCGGATCCGGACCGGCCAGACAGGTTCGGCGTCGATCCCGCTCACCGCGTCGAGCAACTGCTCGGGGGTCGGTCGCGCCGACGGGTCCTTGGCGAGGCAAGCATCGACCAGCGCGCGGATCTGCTCCGGAATTCCGGTGGTATCCGGGGAGCTGTAGAGCACGTTGTAGAGGACCTGCGGGGTGGAGGCCGCGTCGAACGGGCTCGCGCCGGTGGCCGCCATCGCGAGAACCGCACCGACGGCGAAAACATCGGAAGCTGTTGTCAAAGGGCGGCATTCGGCCTGTTCGGGTGACATATACGCGGGCGATCCGATCACCGCTCCGGTGGCGGTGAGGTTGACGTCGTCCTCGAGCGCCCTGGCGATGCCGAAGTCGATCACGCGTGGACCGTCGTTGGTGAGCAGGATGTTGCTCGGCTTGAGGTCGCGGTGCACCAGGCCGGTGCGGTGGATCTCGAGCAGCGCCATCGCCAGGCCGGTGGCCAGGAGTTTCAGCCCGCTCAGGTTCAGGCGGCCGAACTCGCCGACCATGTCCTGCAAGCCAGGGCCCGCGATGTATTCGGAAGCCAGCCATGGCGTTTCGGATTCCGCGTCGTGGTCGACCACGCCCGCGGTGTAGGCGCCGGTGACCTGCTGTGAGGCGAGCACCTCTCGCCGGAACCTGGCACGGAATTCCGGATTGCCGGTGAACTGGCGGTGGATCTGCTTCACCGCGACCAACCGGCCGTCCTGGCCCTGGCCGAGCAGCACCTGTCCCATGCCACCCCGGCCGATCACGGCAAGCAGGCGATAGCGGCCCAGCTGTTCGGGATCCTGCGAATTCAGCGGTTTCATCGCCGCGCCTCCCGTGTTCACCACGACCCGCTCAGTAGCGCGTGCTGCGCGACCGCCTGCTGTCGAATATCGGTCTCCTGGTTGCTGTAGAGGCGGACCACGAACTCGTTGTATCGCACCAGGCAGGAGAACCGCCGGGCGGGAACCGACCTGTTGTCCGGCCTCGCTGCGCGGTAGCAGGAAACACCCGAGAGTCCCGGCGGACCTGTCAGCGGGGTGTAATCGGCAGCCAGCGAATGCTTTTCCTCGAGGTCGGCGTAGGTCTTCGCGGCTTCGCTGTCCCGCGCGCGATACAGAAACTTGTTGTACGACACCGCGATCGCGTCGATCGAGCTCTGTTCGAAATCACGCAGGTTGACCGACGGATCGTCGCGTAGCAGGGCATAGGAACGAGGGCCGTAGACCATGAATTCCCACTTGTTGGGCCAGTAGTCGCCAGTCTTCACTATATGGGTGAGCAACTTGTCGCTGTCGAGTTTCAGCTTCGGTATGTCGGCGGCGGGCGTCGGAACCAAGGTGCCGAGCTCGGCCAGCTGAGCGCGGTAGGTCCGTGTGAGCAGATCGGTCAACAATTCGGGGCTGGGCTCGATGATCTTGGCGTACAACCTGATCACCAGGTTCTTCCACACCAGCCAGCTCCCGACCGTGGGCACACCGGGTCGCCAATGCGACAGTGCGGCAGGATATTCCGAAAGAGACAGGGGCGCGTTCTCGGTATTCGCGGTGAAATCCGCGGCAGCCATCGCCTGCGCGGCCGCCGTCGCCTGGGCCTCATCGGGTAGGGACAGGATCGCGATCGACAGCAGCTTGTGCTTCGATTCGTTGTCCGACTGGCCGTTGCTCGCGATCGCGCCGTAGCCGGCCAGCACGTCGAACGGCCCGAGTGCGGTTCGCTGGACGCCCGAGAGCAGATCGTCTACGCCGCGTATCCCGACGATCAGCCCGCCGCCGTTGCCGTCGGTCAATTCCGGGTCGATGCGGTTGGCGAGCAGTAACCGCTCGCCGATGCGCACGGATTCCACCAGCGTTCCGCGCACCGCATTCGGCGCGTCGTCGTAGTCGCCCGCCACCGGTTCGAGGGCATAGTCACCGTGATCGGGTGCGGCGTTGTCACCGCATGCCGCGGTGAGCAGGGTGAGCGATAACAACGGCGCCAGCCAACGCAACCGATTACGCACGAACATTCCCCTCCGACCGCAGCGTCGAACGCCAGGCCCCTCCCGAACTCTGCCGTGAAACTATCACCCGCGAGTTCGGCGCCGCTACCGCGCGGGCAACCGGCCGACCGCCTGCTTCACGAGCGGATCGGCGATCGCGCAGAGTTGCCCTTCGCGTTGGTTCGGATTGCTGACGGACACTTCGACATCCTCGCGAAAAGTCTCGCCGACCTTGCGGAACTGATACACCCGACGGCATTCGTTCGGCCCCAGCATCACGCTGTCGAGATTGTCGACCAGCACACCGTCGCCGATATCGATCACCTTCTCCTCCATGGAGGTCGCTCGTCGCCGTGGCTGCGACAAGGTGATCCGCACGGTGGAGTCACCCGACCACTCGCAGGAGTGCGCGGATTTCGCCACGACCGGGCCGAGAGCGGCAAAGGCCGAATTGTCCACCAGGGCACAGGGGTCTACCGACGACAGCGATTTCTGCGCGGCGGTGTCGGGACGCAGTTCGGCGAGCGAGGCGGTGAGCCGCTCGAGGACGTGGTCGGCGAGGCGGCATTCGCCGCGCGAGAAGGTGTCGACGATGATGCCCCAACGCGCGGCTTGCTCGCCACCCTCGATCGCGAACGCGCAGTCGTCGCCGCGGCGGGCAATCGCGTAACCGTTGACCACCTGCTTGCCGGATTCGAATCCGTTCAGCGCGGCACCGATCTCGACGGCCATGCGCGCGCCACCAGAGGTGCCGTCACATCCCCAACTCGACGTCGCCTGCCAGCGCCAGGACGAGACATCCGGCGAGGCCTTCGCGGCGACCTCGGTGGGCAAGGTCTTTCCGAGTGCCTGCGGCACCCAGGTGCACGCATCGGTGCCACGCAGTTGGTCCAGGCCGGGGAGCGTCGCGGTCGGTATCGCCTGCGGCGTGTCCTGAGGTGTTGTCGCGGAGTCGTTGGCGCGCAAGACAACTGCGGTGAGCGCGCCGGCGATCACCACCGCGGTCGCCGCGACAATTCCCAGCCGAAGTGCGGTCCGGCGCTTCTCGGCAGGCACCGGGACGGATGGCGGTGCGGTCGGCGTGTACGCCGGAATGATCTGCGTCGCTTCGGGGTCCGAGGTCAGCGCGACCAGTTTCTGTGTCTGGGCGGCGATTTCGGCATGGACAGGCGCGGGCCACGGGTGCGCCTGAACGGGCAGGACCCCCAGGTAGTCCAGGATCTGAGCGGGTGTCGGTCTGGCCCTCGGGTCCTTGCGCAGACAACCCGCGATCAGATCGCGCAGCGGCGCGGGGACATCGTCGAGTTGCGGCTCGCTGTGGACGATGTTGAACAGGGTGTAGGGAGCGGAGGACGCCGCGAACGGTGCCGTTCCCGTCGCGGCCATGCACAGCAGTGAGCCGAGGGAGAAGACATCGCTCGCGGAGGTGATCGGTTCGCTGTTCGCCTGTTCCGGTGACATGTACGCGGGCGAGCCGACCACGGCACCCACTTCGGTGAGCGCGGCCCCGGTACCGACCGCCTGCGCGATGCCGAAGTCGATCACGCGCGGTCCGTCGGCGGCCAGAATCACGTTGGCGGGTTTGAGATCTCGATGCACCAGGCCGGTGCTGTGGATCGAGTGCAGCGCGGAGGCCATGCCGGAAGCCAGGGTGCGCAACGCGGGGACCGGCAGTGGGCCCAGCTCGCGCACCGCTTTGTCCAGCCCCACCCCTGCGATGAAGACCGAAGCGAGCCACGGTGTTTCGCCGGTGGTCTCGAAATCGACCACCGCCGCCGTGAATGCCCCCGACACCCGGGCGGAGATGGCGACTTCACGCTCGAACCGCGCCCGGAACTCACGATCGTCGAGCAGATGCGAATGAATCTGCTTGATCGCGACGAAGCGCCCGTCGGGGCCCGTCGCCAGGACGACCCGGCCCATTCCGCCCGCACCGAGCACACCGCGCACCCGATAGCGTCCGATCATCGGCGAGTCACTCGTCGACAGCGGCTCGATCAATTCGGTACTCCCCCAACTCGCTCTCCGCCGCACCCGGCGAAACGGCCGAGATCCCAGCCGCAGTTCGCCTGAAACCTAGCATTTCGGCGTCTGGGTCAGCGACTGCTCCGGCTCGCCACCGCCACCGCCGCCAGCACGATCGCACAGCTCACGACGGTGGTGAGCGACAGTCTCGCGTCGGCGGCGTCGAGCACCATCGCCGCGACCAGCTGGCCGGCCACCGAGGTGAGGCCGAGCAGCAGGACGCCGATCAAGCCGACCGTTACGGCGGCCAGGGCGATGAACGCGACGCCGATCAAGCCGCCGGTGTAGAGCCAGAGGTCGGTGGGGAATTCGGTGGGCAGGCCCGTGGTGGCCAGGGTGTACAGGTCGAGCAGGAGCAGCGCGGTCAGGCCCACGCCGAAGTTGAGCAGGGTGGCGGTGAAGGGGCCGCCGGTGGCGCCGACCCGGCCGTTGACCGCCTGTTGCCAGGCCAGACCGATGCCCGCGAGGGCGGGCAGGACGATGAGCAGGGCTGGGATATCCGGGACGCCGGTGGTGACGGTGGCCGGGGCGGAACTGCCGCCTGCCGAGAGCACGACCCCGGTGATGCCGAGGGCGGCCGCGACGAGGCGCCACGCGGTGATCGGGGTTCGGCCGTTCGGGGCGAGGCCGAGCCGGTCGACCACGAGGCTGCTCAGGAGCTGGCCCGCGACCACCGCGACAGTGAACGCGGTGACGCCGATCGCCGCGATGGTGAGTCCCTGCGCCGCTACGAAGAACGCGCCGCACAATCCGCCGAGCAACTGCCAGGGCGCCAACCTGCCCTCCGATACCGCCACACGCACCTTGGTGACGCCCGCGCGCAGCGCCGGGCTGACAGCGAAGGCGATCAGCAGAGCGATGAGCCCGGTGCCGAAGCTGATGGTGGCCGCCGCGATCCCGTCGGCCAGCCGCGCACCCAGCGCACCGTTGATCCGCCCTTGTACTGCGACTCCCGCCCCGATAGCGAACCCGAACACGAGCCCAGCGGTCTTGCGCCTCCCAGCGAAGCTCGCTCGTCCGGGACCTCGACGGTTGGCGGTCGGCGTCACGTATGGGCGTCCTTGGTGCGAGGTGGGTGCTACCCGAAGTCTCCCCCTTGCTCAGGGGTTGCGTTCTCAGTCCTACCACGCTCGGTGCCGTGACGCGGCGGCAGCCAGGTGGGCGTCAACGCGGCGGCGACCAGCAACACCGATCCGAGCAGCGCGATAGTCGTCGACATCGCGAGCCACTGCGTCGCGGCCGCGACGAACGCGAACACACCCAGCGCGACGATCTCGGAGAGCAGCCCGGACACCGAGGTGACGGTGGCCCTGGCCGGGCCCTCGATCGCATCCTGAAGCCGCGCACCCGCGATGACCTCGGCGTTGAAGTCGATGCCGTAGGCGATGCCGATGCCGACGAATCCCACCCAGACCAGCGCGGGGCCCGCCGCCACCCCGACTGCCAACGCGCCCGCGATGAACAGGATTCCGGCGACGAACAGCGCGACGGCCAACGTGCGAGCCGACACGACCTCGGTGCGGCCCGCCAGCAGCGAACCGATCAGCGAACCCGCGACGGTGACGCCGACCAGCAGCGCCGACGTACTGGTCGACGCGCCGCCGGACACCGCGAGCAAGCCGAAGTACTCATCGAAGGCGGTGACGCCGTACAGCAGCGCGCCGAGCAGCACGCCTCGACGCACCCGGCGGACGTGAAGTGCTTCGGCGAGACCCGTTTTGAGCATGGCGAGATAGCGCGACGAGGTGGAACCGGGCGAACTCGACTGTGGCGCCACCGCTCCCGGTTTGACGTGCGGGCCCACCGGTCCGGGTGCGGGCTCGTCCTCGAGATCGTCGACAGCGGTGGCGGAGATGGCGACGGGCGCGCTGGGCAGAGCCAGCGCGGTCAGCGTGTGCAGGAGGCCGACACCGACGCTGACCCAGCCCACCAGCGCATAGCCGCCGATGGCGAAGAGCGGGGCGGCGGCGATGATCGCCACGAGCACGGTGCTCTCCTGCGCACCGCGCGTCCACCCCATGATTCGCGGGTAGGCGGACGGTGCACCGCGCGCGACCAGATCGTCGTAGATCAGCGCCTCGAAGGTTCCCGATTCCAGTGCGCTCGCGATACCCCAGACGAGGAAGCCGAGCGCGAAGCCGGCGAACGACGGCACCAGCATCCAGAGGGTGAAACACGCGGCCTGCAACACACAGCTCAGGACTAGCAGGCGACGACGCGGCACCGTGTCGGCCCACGCGCCGGATGGCACCTCGAGCAGGAACGCCGTCACCGACCAGATCGCCAACAGCAGCGAGATCTGCGCGGTACTCAGCCCGTGATCGGCGAAGAGAACGCCGTAGAGGGCATAGATCGGTAGCAGGTCGCGGGTGCCCTTGAACAGGACCGCGCGCACCGTGAGGTCGCCGACGCCGGTCGGCTCACGCCTCAACCAGGCCACCGCGTGCCGGAGCGGGAAAGATCAACAGCCGTAGACGAGCATCCGCATGGGTTCTATCGTTCGCGCCACGACCGGCCGGGTCAAGCGATTATCCGAGCGGGATCCAGCCGTTGGCGGCAAGGGAATCGTCCTCGTCGGTGGCGCTCACCAGCGGACGGCCGTCGTTGAGATCGTTGATGAGCTCCGAGACCGGGTGCGAGTCGCTGTAGTGGTAGCCCTGGGCCAGGGCGAAGCCGAGTTCGGTGAGGACGGCGGCCTGGTATTCGGTTTCCACGCCCTCGGCGATGACCTGCAGGTCGAGCGATTTGCTCAGCGCGGCGATGACGCTGAGCAGCGGAGGGGCGGGGGAATCGGAGCGGATGGCGGCGACGAAGGACTGGTCGACCTTGAGGATGTCGCTGGGGATGGTGGCCAGGCGGCTCAGCGAGGAGTAACCGGTGCCGAAATCGTCGATGGCGATGCGCACGCCACGGTCGCGCAGGGTGTGCAGGTTGGTGATCGCGGTCTGGGATTCGGCGGCGAGTTCGCTCTCGGTCACCTCGAGGACGAGCTGGTCGGCGGGCCAGCCGGTATCGGACAGGATGGTCGCGACCCGCTCGGCGTATTCGGTCTCGGCCAGTTCGAGGCCGGAGACGTTCACGTTGAGGGTGAGGTTCAGCGACGCGAAGCTCTCCTGCAGGCGGGCGGCGTCGGCGCAGGCGCGGCGCAGGACCAGCTCGTCCAGGTCGGAGATGAGGTCGTATTCCTCGGCGACACGGATCAGGCCCTCGGTGGTGACCTCGGGCTGCGCGCTCGACGACCAGCGCAGCAGCGCCTCGACGCCGACCGCCTGGCCGCCGTCCTCGGTGAGGCTGACGATCGGCTGGTAGTGCACGTCGAGCGCACCGCGGTCGATTGCCTCGCGCAGTTCCACCGCCAGTGGGAGCTGACGCGACGATTCCAGCACCGTGCGGTTGCGGCCCGCCTGCTTGGCCCGGTACAGGCCCACGTCGGCACGGCTGACCAGCAGCGAACCGGACTCGCCCGGCTGCCAGGAGGTGACACCGGCCGAGCAGCCCATGGTCACCGCGGCCCGCAGTTGTTCGGTGAGCAGGATCGCGGCCTGCTCGGTGGTCCCGGGCAACAGCAGCGCGAACACGTCGCCGCCGAAGCGGGCCAGCACCTGGCCGGGCGCGAGCAGGTCGAGCCAGGTATCGGCGACCCGCTGCAGGACGGCGTCGCCCGCGCGGTGGCCGAGGTGATCGTTGATCTTCTGGAATCGGTCGAGGTCGACCAGCACCAGGGCCATGCCCTGACCACCGCGACCGGCCGCGTCGATCGCCGGGTTGAGCTGCTTCTCGAAACCGCGCCGGTTGAGCAGGCCGGTGAGCACGTCGATATCGGCTTCCGACGCCATCCTGGTGAGGATGCCGACCACCACGCCGGCGCCGAAGGTGACACCGGCCGGGATCAGCCCGGACCACCACGGCAACCCGCGCGCGGGCAACACCAGCAGGCACAGCACCATCGCGAAACCGATGTGCGCGGCGGCCTGGGTCCAGGCGAAGAACAGCGCCGCGTCGCAGGCGACGAAGACGAAGAACGAGGCCAGGGTGATGGCGCCGACCAGGTTGGGGAAGTCGTACACCGCGATCGCGACGAGCACCGCCGCGGTGGCGAGGTAGGCGTGGTGCAGGCCGTGCGGCATCCGCGGACCCCACGCGAGCAGCGTGAGACCGAGAACCACCGAGATCGCCGCCGCGGTGCCGACCACGGCGCGATTGCCGTCGTCGCCCGGCGCGACGGCAGTGATCATCAGGCCGAGGACACCACCGAGAACGTAGAACGCCCCCGTTGTCCTGGCCATGACCTTTGCCGTCGCCAACGCCGATGCCGCCCGCACCCGGGTTCGGGTATCGCCGCGCGCCCCGATTCCTCGCACGTGCACCAGCCTAGATGTTGATGGGTCAGGGTGTTTGCCACATCCGGCAAATGGGTCGCCAGCAAACACTGAGCATCTTACGGCTTCAGGATATCGGTACCGACGAACGGGACCAGCGCCTCGGGCACCCGCACCGAACCGTCGGCCTGCTGGTGGTTCTCCAGGATCGCCACAATCCAGCGTGTCGTGGCCAAAGTGCCGTTCAACGTGGCCGCGATCTGCGCTTTCCCGTTCTCGTCGCGGTAGCGGACCGAGAGCCTGCGCGCCTGGAAGGTGGTGCAGTTCGAGGTGGAGGTGAGTTCGCGGTAGGTCTGCTGAGTGGGCACCCAGGCCTCGCAGTCGAATTTGCGCGCCGCCGAGCTACCCAGGTCGCCACCCGCCACGTCGATCACCCGGTAGGGCACATCGATGGCGGCCAGCATCTCGCGCTCCCAGGCCAGCAGCCGCTGATGCTCGGCATCGGCCTGCTCAGGGGTGGTGTAGACGAACATCTCGACCTTGTCGAACTGGTGCACGCGGATGATGCCGCGGGTGTCCTTGCCGTAGCTACCGGCCTCGCGGCGGAAGCACGACGACCAGCCCGCATAGCGCTTCGGGCCCGCACTCAGATCGAGGATCTCGTCGGAGTGGTAGCCGGCCAGCGGCACCTCCGAGGTCCCCACGAGGTAGAGGTCGTCCTCTTCGAGGTGGTAGACCTCGGCCGAGTGCTGACCGAGGAACCCGGTTCCCGCCATGATCTCCGGTCGCACGAGCACCGGCGGGATCATCATGGTGAACCCGTTGGCCACGGCTTTCTGCGCGGCCAGCTGCAGCAGACCCATCTGCAGCAACGCGCCGTAGCCGGTCATGAAGTAGAACCGCGAGCCCGACACCTTGGCGCCACGTTCCATGTCGAACAGGTGCAGCGACTCGCCCAGCTCGAGGTGATCCTTGGGCTCGAAGTCGAAAACTGGTGGGGCGCCGACGGTTTCGAGCACGACATAGTCGTCCTCGCCGCCCGCGGGCGCGCCGTCCTGCACGACATTGGAGATGGCGCGCTGCGCGGCGTCGAGTTCGGCGTCGGCGGCGTTCTCGGCGAGCTCGGCCTCTTTGACCTTGGTGGACATGTCGGTGGCGGCGGCCAGCAGCGCGGGGCGCTCCTCTTTGCTCGCCTTGCCGATCACCTTGCCCATGGCCTTGTGTTCGGCGCGCAAGTTGTCGGCGGTGGCCACGGCGGCCCGGCGCGCGGCGTCGGCTTCGAGCAGGGCGTCGACGAGCGCGGGGTCCTCACCGCGGGTCCGCTGCGAGGCACGGACGGCTTCCGGGTTCTCGCGCAGGAATCGGAGGTCGATCATGAGAAAACAGCCTAGTTGAAGTGCCAATCGGGCAGCACAGGGGCATAGTTGCGGTGTGAGTACCTCTTTCGACACCGCCGTCATCGATACCGCGCTCGCCGATCTCACCCAAGGGGAAAAGACCTGGGCCGCGACCGACCTGCGTCGCCGCCGCGAACTGCTCGACGAACTGCACGCGCTCACCGCCCGCGACGCCGAGGCGTGGGTCGCGGCCGCCCGCACCATCAAGAAACTCGACGCCGACAGCCCGCTGCTCGGGGAGGAGTGGATGTCGGGCCCGATGACGATGCTCGCGGGCGCGCAGGCGCTGAGCGAGTCGATGGCGGCGCTCGAGAAGGGCGCGAGCCCGCTCGACGGTGTCGACCTCACCACCGCCCCCGGCGGCCGGGTGGCGGTGCCCGCGCTGCCGCACGGCGTCTACGACAAGCTGCTGCTGAGCGGATTCAGCGCCGACGTGTGGCTGAAGCCCGGCGTCGATGCCGCGACCGCGCGCCGCAAGGCCGGCCTGGCCCAGCGCGACCCCGCGAAGACCAACGGTGTGGGCGCGGTGCTCGGCGCGGGCAACATCATGTCGATCGCGCCGCTGGACACCCTCTACGAGCTCTACGCCAACAACCGGGTCGTCGCGCTCAAGCTCAACCCGATCACCGATCCGCTGCTGCCGGTGTTCCAGGCGATCTTCGCGCCGTTCATCGAGCTCGGCGTGGTACGCATCCTCACCGGCGGGGCCCCCGAGGGCGGCTACCTGGTGAACCATCCGCTGGTCGCGCACGTGCACATGACCGGCGGCGCGCCGACCCACGACGCGATCGTCTGGGGTCAGGGCGCGGACAAGACCGGCGAGCCCATTCTGGACAAGCCGATCACCAGCGAGCTCGGCGGTGTCGCGCCGTGCATCGTGGTGCCCGGTGAGTGGTCGGCCGCCGATCTGAAGTTCCAGGCCGAGCACGTGGCCACCCAGCGCCTGCACAACGGCGGCTACAACTGTGTCGCCGCGCAGACGGTGGTGCTCGCCGCGGACTGGCCGCTCAAGGAGCAGTTCCTCACCGAACTGCGCGCCGCGATCGACAACGCTCCCGCGCGCACCGCCTACTACCCGGGCAGCGACAACCGCGTGGCGGGCGCGCTGGCGAGCTACCCCGACGCCGCCCGCGCCAACGGCCGCCTCCTGGTCGAGAACCTGCCCGCCGGCGACACTCCGCTGCTGCGCACCGAGTACTTCTCGCCGGTGCTCGGCGTGGTCGAGCTCCCCGGCGCCGGGGCCGAATTCCTCGGCAACGCGGTCGACTTCGCCAATGAGGAGCTGATGGGCACGCTCGGCGCCAACATCATCGCCGACCCCGCGACCATCACCGAGCTCGGCGCGAAACTCGACACCGCGATCGAGGACCTGCGCTACGGCACCGTCGCCCTCAACGCTTGGACCGGTCTCGCGTTCCTGACGCCGCGCGCCAGCTGGGGCGCCTACCCCGGCCACACCATCGACGACATTCAGAGCGGCATCGGCGTCGTACACAACGCCTTCCTCCTCGACGATGTGGAACGCACCGTGGTCCGCGGTCCCTTCCGCCCCGCTCCGCGCTCGATTCTGCGCGGTGAATTCGCCCTGACCCCGAAGCCGCCGTGGTTCGTCTCGAACAAGACCGGCACCTCCACCGGACGCAAACTGACCGACTTCTACGGCGACGGCAAACTGCGCCGCATACCGGGCATCTTCGTGTCAGCTCTGCGGGGCTGACCCGGCAGTCCGCCGCGACAAATACACTCGTCGACGATGTCGAAGAAGCAGAGCAACCCAGCCGAGGGACCCGCCGCGCCCAGTCGCGGCGGCGCCCTGCACCTGTCCGCGACGAAACTGCGTTGGGGGCTGCTGATAGGCGCCCTCGGGGCGATCGTCGCGGCCATGGTCACCATGGCCGTGACAGGCTTCGACACCGACAAGGTGGAAGCGCACCAACCCGGCGCCGAACCGGTGGTGCGTGACAAAGAGTTCAGCAGCGCCGCGCAGGGCGACTGCCTGACCTGGTCCAAACCCGACCGCAGCGACCTCGTGAAGGTGGGCTGCGGCGACAAGCACCTGTTCGAGGTGGCGGGTGTCATCGACCTCAGCGCCTATCCGGGGCGTGAGTTCGCCGACGGCACCCGTCACCCCGATTCGCTGCGCATGACCGAGCTGCGCGACGAGCACTGCGTGACCGCTGTCCAGAAATACCTGGGCGGCCGGTTCGACCCGCGCGGCAAGTTCATGGTGAATGTGATGTCGCCGAGCCCGGCCGGTTGGCAGCACGGCGACCGGACTCTGCGCTGCGGTGTCCAGGTCGCGGCCACCGCCACGAGCCCGGCCACCACCGGCACTCTCGCCGAGAGTGATCAGTCCAAGACCCATGCCACCGGCACCTGCCTCGGCATCAATCAGAACCTGCCCACCGACCCGGTCGACTGCGCCCAGCCGCACTCGGTGGAGATCGTCGGCACCGTCGACCTGGCCACCGCCTTCACCGGCGGACCGCCGTCGGAAGCCGATCAGGACAAGTTCGTCGAGGCCGAGTGCAACCGGCTCTCGGGCGACTACCTCGGCAGCCCCGATGCCATCCGCAACAAGACACTCACCCTGTTCTTCGACTATCTGGAGCCCGCCAGCTGGCTCGCGGGCAGCCACAAATTGGACTGCTGGCTCGGAAAAGGCGCCGACCGTGAGGGTTTCGCGCCCATCGTCGGCTCGGCCCGCGGCGAGATCCTGATCGACGGACAGGCCCCGGTGCCCCCGCCCAACACCGGACGTTCCACCCCGGCGCCGCTGCCGGGCGCCGCGCCACTGCCGCCGCAGCCCCAGCCGAGGTGACGTTGTCCGAGCGGATGCCGGAGCGGCGTTTCGAGGAGCTGGTCAGTGATGCCCTCGACCAGATCCCGGCGGAGCTGTCCAGTGCCATAGACAATGTTGTGGTGCTGGTAGAGCCCCGAAACGACGAGGAACCGTCGCTGCTCGGGCTGTACCACGGCATCGCCCTCACCGAGCGCGACAGCTACTACGCCGGATCGTTGCCGGATACGATCACGATCTATCGTGAGGCTATTCTCGACATCTGCAACAGCGACGACGAGGTGGTCGAAGAAGTCGCGATCACCGTGATCCATGAAATAGCACACCATTTCGGGATTGACGACGACCGGTTGCATGAGCTGGGATGGGGTTAGCGAAACTGGGTGGGGAATCGATGGAACCGAATGAACCGCTCTCGCGTCCTAGTACTCGTAGGGGGAATTCTCGTGGTTCCCGATAGCCGCCACCAGAAGGAGTCGGGTCATGGTTGGACACGTTCTCGTTGCACCTGAAATCGTCCTCGCCGCATCCGCGGAGCTGGATCTGCTCGCCGAGCGCCTCGCCATCGCGGCCGGGCTCGCCGGGCCGACCACGCACGTGCTGCCTTCCGGCGCCGAAGAGGTGTCGCTGCTCGCGGCGACCCACTTCAACACCGCGGCGGGCAAGCACGACGGTTCGGTCGCCCAGGCGATCCTCGAGCTGCATCACGCGGCCGCGACCCTGCGCTCGCAGCTGACCACTCACATCGGGGAAGACGTGGCTCGCGCGGCGACGATCAACGCCGTCCAGGTGTAGTCGCACCGAGATCCTGTCGACGATCATTTACTCAGGGGAGAAACAAGCATGACCGCAGGGATCACCGGGGTGTTCTGGCTGCCTCGTATGGCCGAAGTGAACTCCACCACCCTCAACGCGGGCGCACACGCGATCCCGATCAGCGCCGCCGCCACCTCGTGGGGCACGCTGGCCGCCGCGTGGGGCGACGCCGCCTTCACCATCACGCGCGTGATCGCCGAAGTCGGTGTCGGCCTCCAGGGTGTCAACGGCATCGCCGTGCTCGCCCGTCTTGCGCCGTTCGCGGGCTGGGCCAGCCAGCAGGGCATCGCGTCCGCGGCGATCAGTGCCAAGTGCGCGGCCAACGCCACCGCCTACACCGTCGCCTCGATCGCGATGCCGAGCCTGCCCGAGATCGTCGCCACCAACAGCGCGGTGGCCGCTTCGGCCAACCCGCCCGGTGTCGTCTCCGGCGCCTTCGAGGTCGCCGAAGTCGCGCGCAATGCCATGGACATCCGCGCCGCGCTGGTGATGGAGACCTACGAGGCCGCTACCTCGGCCACCGTCGCCGTCCCCAGCGAGTTCACCATGCCGCCCGCCATCGCCAGCGGTGCGGGTTCCGCCTCGCAGGGCGACTTCGGCGGCGGCGATCCGCTGCAGACCGCGGTCGCCGCGGCGCAGGCCTTCGTCTCCAACCCCGGTGTGGTCAGCGCGGCCACCCAGGCGGCCAACACCGCGGGTGGCGTGCTCACCGGCGGCGTCAGCACGGTCGGCAACATCGGCGCTTCCGCGATCTCGGCGGCCACGGCCACCGTGCCCGCGGGCACCGCCGCCGCGCCTGTCATGGCGGGTGTCGGCGCCGCCGGTGCCGCGGTGGGCGGCATGGCCACCACCTCGGCCGGTCTCGGTGGCGTCAGCGCGGGGTCGCTGAAGCTGCCCGAGGGCTGGGGTGCGCCCGCCTCGAACGCGGCAGCGAGCGCGCCGGTCTCGGAATCGGTCGTCAACCGGGTCGAGAGCGCACCCGTGCGCAACGCCAACAGCGGCACCAACCCGCTGATGGGCAACCGGCAGAAGGGCGAGGAAGACGACGAGCACGATGGCGTCGACTACGTGCGCTCCGACGAATTCACCGACGGCCGCTACGCGGCCGAAGGTGTGATCGGCGCCGACCTCGCCGGAACGGCCAAGTGACGGTTCTCGGCACGGGCAGCGGAGGTTCGCTGCTCGGCGCCGTCGTGCTCTCGCTCGACGACATGCAGTTCCTCCTGGAGAAACTGGAATTCGACGAGATGCCCGTGGTGCTCGACGCCATGGGCCGCTATGACAACGTCACCGCGCACGACGCCGCCATGAACGTGGCACAGACCGCCCTGGCCGAACGCGAGCTGCTGTTCGGCCAGGCGGTGGCACCCGAGCTCGCCGAACGGCTGCGGGTGCTCTACCGGCCGCAGTGGATCATCGCGCTGCGGTGGGTGGTGGCAGGCCAGGTCAACCGATTCTGTCTGGCGCAGGGCGACGACCGCGCGGTCGTTGCCCTGCGCGGGCCGCAGTCCTACGTCATCGACGACGCCGGGCTCGATCTGCCCGGCGCGGTGCTGCAGGCGCTCGGACCGGTCGAAGCGCTCGAGCTGTACGGGATGAACGCCCCCACCGAACAATTGGCGCCGATCTTCGGCGACACCGGCGACGCGGCCGCCACCACGAAACGCCTGGCCGAGGTGGGCAATCCGGCCACCGACGCGCAGGCACTGGCCTCGGCGCTGGTGGAGATCCACTCCTACGCCGAGATCGTCGGCGTGGCCTACGGCGACGGCACCCGCGATGTCCAGGACAACCACATCGCCGTCTTCAACACGCGCGCAGGCAGATTCATCATCACCGCCAGCGTCGCCGACGACGGCGTGAAATGGTCGTCCATCGCCAGCGGCACCAACGCCCGCCTCCGCACCGCGGTAGCCGACCTCATCGAGTCCCTCCCGGTCCGCACCGAATTCCCTACCGCGGCAGCCGCTAACCCGGCGTAAGCCCACCCCGCCCCACCGCAACCGCCCACCAAACGCCCCCACAACTTAGCCGTAAACCGTAGGCGCAGCCGGAGCGTTTAACCCATGGGGTCGTCGGCGGAAGGGTCGGCTTTGATGGTGAACGGCGGGGTGAATCTGCCCCAGCGTAGGCATTCCCAGCCACCGTCCTCGGTGGGGAGCAGTTCGATGGTCTCGGTGTTGTCGAGGTGGTTGTTCGTTGTGAACGGCGGCGCCACCCCGGCCAGCGCCTTGCCGACCAGGCGCATCGCGGCGCCGTGGTTCACCACCACCACGTCGGCGTCGGCGTCGGCGGTCAGGAATTCCTCGCGCAGGCCGTCGAGAACGGGCAGGATGCGGGCCAGCACTTCGTGGCCGGATTCGCCGCCGGGGGCTCGCACGTCGAGTTCGCCGAGGTGCCAGCCGCGATAGATCTGCTGGAAGAGTTCGTGCGCTTCCCGGTCGGAGCGGCCGTGCAGATCGCCCACCTGCACCTCGTACAGGCCGTCGAGGACGTAAGCCGGTGTGCCGGTGGCTTCTTCGATGTGACTCGCGGTCTGCCGGGCGCGTAACGCGTCCGACGACACCAGTACCTGGGGCGCGCGCTCCAGGCCCGCGCCGAACGCTTTCGCTTGCGCCACACCACGTTCGGTCAGCGGCAGGCCGGGCACGGCGGTGTCGAGAATCTTGGCGACATTGCCCTCGGTCTCGCCGTGGCGCACCAGAATCAGTTTCGCGCGGGTAGTCATAGGTCCGCGACCCCCTTTCGCAATTGCGTCAACCATTCTGCGGCCGGTTCGTCCGACGGCGGAGGTGTGCCGACTGCCGCTGTCGCGGGCCATGATCCGAGGAAGCGGACCTGGGTCGTGCGGTGCAGGGCCTTCAGAGTCTCCGCTACCGCCGGGTCGTCGAGGTGTCCGACACAGTCGAGATAGAACCGGTAGGTGCCCATGCCGGTGCGGGTCGGGCGCGATTCGATGCGCGTGAGATCGACCCCACGCGTGGCGAATTCGGCGAACGCACGCATCAGCGAACCGGGCTCGTTGGGCAGTTCGAGGACGACGGAGGTCCGGTCGGCGCCGGTGGCCGCGGGGGCGATGCCCGGCTGGGTGACCAGCACGAAGCGGGTGATGGCCTGGTCGTGGTCGGCCACCCCCGCGGCCAGGGTCCGCAGGCCGAGTCGTTCGCCTGCCAGCGCGGTCGAGATCGCGGCGTCCGCGGTGCCCGCGGCCACGTCTTCGGCGGCTGCCGCGTTGGACGCCGAGGTGAACGGGCGCGCCTCCGGCATGTTCCGGGCCACCCACTCCCTGACCTGCGCGGCTGCCACGGGATAGGCGGCGAGTGTGCGCACATCGGCCAGCGAGGTGCCGGGGCGCGCCAGGATCGTGAAGGTGACCTCGAGCTCGGTTTCGGCCATGATCTGCAAGCGCGGTCCGATGGCGAGGGAATCCAGGGTCGCCGGGATCGAGCCCTCGACCGAACTCTCGATCGGCACCACCGCACCGTCGACCTCGCCGGTCCGGATCAGGTCGAGCGCCGCCCCTTGACTGGGCGCGGCAATCCGCTCGACCGGCCCGTCGAAGGCCCCCGAGTTCTCGAACTTCGCCAGAGCCATCTCGGTGAAGGTCCCGGACGGCCCGAAATACGCAATAGACGGCACACTGCAACTTTAGCGGCTGGCGTCGGCTGGGTTTCGGACTCGAAGATCGGGGATATCGTGCACAGCTACCGCGTGGCGGTCGGCCGGGTGGGGTCGGTAAGGGCGCATCGGGGTTTACCGGGTCCGGGTTAGTTGGGGGCTGTGTTTTTGGAGCGCTGGCGCGCTCGAGCGGGGCCCTGGAGGCCCCGATCTTCCCTCCCTCCGGGTACTCCTTCGTCGCACCCTCCGGTCAGTCCAGATCGGGGCGGGCCCCTTTGGGTAGAGACATCCACGGGCTACCCGGCCCGGGCGGTCGCGGGCAGGGCCAGCCGCAACGGGCTACCCGACCCGGGCGGTCGCGGGCAGGGCCAGTCGCATCGGGGTGCCCTGTGTGGGGTGGGTCAGTTCAGGACGCGCAAGGCCTCGGTGATGGCCTGTTCGTTGGGGGTTTCGATGGACAGGAGGACGGTGCGGGTTGCCTCGATGGCGGCGGGTTTCAGTGACTTGAGAAAGGGGAGGTCGGGGGTGGTGAGGGCGGTGGGGATGTCTTCGCCGCAGAGGGCGGCCACGGTGCCCGCGACGACGGCCAGGGCGCGGGGGCCGCTGGTGGTGCGGGCGACGAAGCCGTGGTCGGCGTGGGCGATGCCGGCCAGGAAGGCGGTGAGGTCGGGGTCGGGGATGTCGACGTCCACGGGGGCGGGGGAACTGCCGTCGGGGCGGACCAGGTCGGCCACGAGGCTGCGGCGGGCGGGGGCCGACAGGTTCAGCAGGACGGGTTCGGCGGGGGCGGAATGGTCGTCGCCGTGGTCGTCGTGCGTCATCCGTCCACCGTATCGGCTCGATTCATCGGGGTGTCCTCTTGCGCGTCGGACGTTTGTAACTTAGCTTAGGTTTACCTAATCAAACGTTCGCGGAGGTTGTCATGTCGAGCCCCACCACGATCCTCGCGCCGACCACCGCCGAGCGGGTGCGAAGTGCGTGCGCTCATGCCGAGACTGCGGTGCTCGCGCTCCCCGGTATCGACCCGGTCCCCACCACGCTGCATCACTTGCGCCGTTGCGGCGACGCGGTGATCGCGGTGCCCGGGTCCTCACTCGCGGCCGCGCTGGCCGCCACGGCCAACGAGACCTCTGCGGTCCTCGAACTCACCGATCACGCGCCGCTGCCGCTGCGCGAGCCGGTGCGGGCGCTGGTGTGGTTGCGCGGTTGGGTGCGCCAGGTACCGGAGCAGGCGCAGCGCGCGCTCGCCGTCGAAATCGCCAAGGAGTACCCGCATCCGGGTCTGCTCGATGTCGGGCACGGCGTCACGCTGCTGCGGATCGTGGTGAACTCGGCGGTACTGGCCGACACCGCAGGCGCCGAATCCGTCGACCACGCCGACCTGCGCGCCGCCACGGCCGACCCGTTCTGCGAGCTGGAAAGCGCCTGGCTGCAACACATGTCCGAGGATCACGCCGACGTGGTCGCCCAGCTGGCCCGCCACCTGCCGACTCGGCTGCGGGGCGGGCTGGTGCATCCGCTGGCCATCGACCGCTACGGGCTCACGCTCCGGGTCGAGAGCAACGACGGCGACCACGATGTCCGGCTGCCCTTCCCCACCCCGGCCGACGACATCGAATCGCTGAGCCGCGCAGTGCGGGTGCTGGCCGGCTGCCCTTTTCTGAACGGTCTGCGCCGCATTTGAGCTGGGTTATTGGAGCGCTGGCGCGCTCGAGCGGGGCCCTGGAGGCCCCGATCTTCCCTCCCTCCGGGTACTCCTTCGTCGCACCCTCCGGTCAGTCCAGATCGGGGCGGGCCCCTTTGGGTAGAGACACATCAGGATCACCCGGCCCAGGCTGTCTGAGGGTTCTGCTTTGGTAGAGACCATCAGGATCACCCGCCCAGGCTGTCTGGGGGCTCTGCTTTGGTAGAGACCATCAGGATCACCCGGCGCAGGCTGTCTGGGGGTTCTGCGTTGGGCTCTCGGTGGGGGGTGCGTCTCACTTCGGGTTGCCGGGCTCGGCGGGAACCTGCTGCGGCGCGTTCGCTGCTTACACTGCGCGCATGCGTGTCGATCCTCCCCAGGCCCCGCTGAGCGAGCGGGACAGGTTCGGGCTGCGAGTCGAGATCGCGATCGTTCTGCTCGTGACCTTCGGGTTGAGTGGGATCAGTGCCGGTCTGTCCCTGCTCGATTCGGCGTTGTCGCCGGGCGGGGTCGGCGGGCGCACGGTGGCATTGAACGCGTCGCGGTCGAACAACTCGTTCCTCGATCTGCTGTTCCAGCTCGTCGGGGTGACCCGGCTGTTGGCGTGGGCCGCGCTGGGACTGTATCTGTTGTGGCGCAGCGGGATCGGGCCGAAATTGATCGGGCTGGCGCGGATCCGGCGCGGCGATGTCGTGGCGGGCCTGGCGCTGGCCGCGGTGATCGGGGTGCCGGGACTCGCGCTGTATCTGATCGCGCACGCGATGGGGATGAGCGTCACCATCGTGCCGAGTTCGCTGTCGGAGCACTGGTGGCGGCTGCCGGTGCTGGTCCTGTCGGCCTGTGCGAATTCCGTGGCCGAGGAAGTACTGGTAGTGGGTTATCTGATCACCCGGCTGCGCAGGCTCGGGTGGTCGGAGAACTCGTCGCTGGCCGCCTCGGCGCTGCTGCGCGGCAGCTATCACCTGTACCAGGGGATCGGCGGCGGCCTCGGCAATATCGTGATGGGCCTGATCTTCGGCCGCTACTGGCAGCGCACCAACCGCCTGTGGCCGCTGATCCTGGCCCACGCGACGATCGACGCTGTCGCCTATCTCGGCTACAACGTGCTGCGCGGACGGGTCGGCTGGCTGCCGTGAGACGCACCGGCCACGTGCAGGTGCACTGATGCGGTCGGCGTGTCGCGGCGAGTTTCACCACATCACCGCGTTTCGCGCTAACAGTGGCCCGCCGACGGGGTATCCCAGTAGTAACCGAGCGCGCAGAACCGACTCGCGCTCTCCACGATCAGTAGAGTTTGACGGTGATGAACGGCGACGATCCCCGCGAGGACCCCCGTAGACGCCGGGTGCCGCCGGCGTCCGGCCGCCCCGCGGTGCCCCCACCAGGTCGTCCTGTGCCGCCGCCCGGCCGCGCGATGCCGCCGGATCCGCGCTACGGCCGCCCGCCCGGCAACGATCGCCGCCCGAATCCCGAGGACGGGCCGACGGTGCGCTACAACCCGGCCCCCCGGCGCGGCGCCTCGCACGTAGAACCCACCCAGGTGCTGCACCGCGGCAACTCCGGCGACCAGCCGCTGGCCTACTCGCAGATGCCGTACGAGCGCGAGAAGCCGCGTCAACCACCACCACCGCCGCGTCGTGAGCAGGTCAGACACGCGCCGACCCAGCGGCCGGTCCCCCATCACGACGCGCTGCCGCCCCGCCGCAACCCACCGCCGGTCGTTGGGGGCAGGCAGCCGCAGCCCCCGCGGCGCAGGCGCAAACGGCATCCGTTCCGGTGGTTCACACTGATTGTCGTGTTGCTGATCGCCGGCCTCATCGCCGCGGTCGTACACCTGGACAACTCGCTGACCCGCATCACCGCGCTGCCCTCCTACAGCGACCGCGTGAGCAATACGCCGGGCACCAACTGGCTGCTCGTCGGCTCCGACGGCCGCGGTGACCTCTCGACCGAGCAGGAACAGGAACTCGCGACCGGCGGCGACACCGGACCCGAACGCACCGACACGATCATGATGGTGCACATCCCGTCCTCCGGCGCGACCACGATGGTGAGCCTCCCGCGCGACTCCTACGTGAACATCCCCGGCCACGGCAAGGACAAGCTGAACGCGTCATTCGCACTCGGCGGCGCTCCGCTGCTGGTCCAGACTGTGGAGGAAGCCACGGGAGTGCGCATCGACCACTACGCGCAGATCGGTTTCGGTGGTTTCGCGAGCGTGGTGGACGCGATCGGCGGGATCGAGATGTGCCTGGACGAGCCGATCGTCGACCCGCTGGCCGGGCTCGACCTGGCCGCGGGTTGTCAGAAACTGTCCGGCCCGCAGGCCCTCGGATTCGTGCGCACCCGCGCGACCCCGACCGCCGATGTCGATCGGATGAACCGCCAGCGGATGTTCATGGCGGCGCTGTTGAAGAAGGCAACGGGCATGGGCACTCTCGCCAATCCGTTCGCCTTGTGGCCCATGGCAACCGGGGTCTCGGGGTCGCTCAAGGTCGACGACGGGGACCACATCTGGAACCTGGCGGCACTGGGCTGGGCGATGCGCGGCGACACCGTCACCACCAGCGTCCCGATCGGCGGATTCGACGACACCGACGTGGGCAACGTGTTGCTCTGGGACAAGTCGAAGGCCTCCGGGTTCTTCGAAGCGCTCGCCACCGATCAGCAGATTCCGGAGGAGCTGCTGACGCGGTAACGTCGAGGTATGCCCGAGTACCTGTCGTTCACCGAACTCCTGCGCGACCAGGTCAGTGCCGGTCTGACCGCGGCTCATCAGTATCTGGCCGCCGCCGTCTATTTCGACGCGCAGGATTTACCCGAGCTGGCCGGGCAAACCTACGCGCGTTCGACGGCCAACCACGGGCACGCGATGCGCATGGTGCAGTACCTCCTCGACCGCGACGTGCCGGTCAGCATCGGCGGGCTCGGTGAAGTGCGGTCGGAATTCGATTCCCCGCGCGCCGCGATCGCCTTTCTGCTCGACCGTGAACGGGTCACCACCGCGCAGATCAGCGCGCTCACAGCGGCCGCGCGTGACACCAATGATTTCCTCGGCGAACAATTCATGCAGTGGTTCCTGGGGGAGCAAGTCGACGATGTCGCCGGAATGACCACGCTGCTCACTGTGCTCGACCGACAGGACAACCTGTTCGACGTCGAGGAATTCATCCGCCGTGAACTGCGCGGCGCGGTGCGCGTCGACACCACGGCGCCCCGAATGGCAGGCGCGAGTAAGGCATAGCCGCGCCTGCGCGCCGGCCGTGCGCAGCCCAGGAATGGCTGCACATCGGCGCTTATTAGGAAATACTTGGTTAGGGAATACTGTCCTCAATAAGGCTGCACTTGGATGACAACCCCCTATGACCAGCATTAATGTTGCCGCCATGTCGATTCATCCGGAAACCCCGCGAAGCAAGTTCCACACTCTGCTCCAAGACCAGATCCGGCATGAGTTCAATGCCGAGCACCAGTACATCGCGATCGCTGTGTGGTTCGACAACAACGACCTGCCGCAGCTGGCGAAGCGTTTCTACGCACAGTCGGTGGAAGAACGCAATCACGCGATGATGATCGTGCAGTACTTCGTCGACCGCGACATCGCCGTGGAGATCTCGGGCATCGACGCGGCGAAGTCGAAGTTCGAGTCCGCGCGTGAGCCGATCGAACTGGCGCTGGCCCAGGAGAAGACGGTCACCGACCAGATCGTGCAGCTGGCGAGCACCGCCCGTGAAGAGGGCGATTACCTCGGCGAGCAGTTCATGCAGTGGTTCCTGAAGGAACAGGTCGAGGAAGTGGCGCACATGACCACGCTGCTCAATATCGCCGATCGCGCCGGGTCGAACCTGTTCGATCTGGAGGCGTTCATGTGGCGTGAGCTCAGCACCCCGAAGGACGCGTCCGGCGCACCGTCGGTGGCCGGCGGCAGCGTCTAGCTCGAACGCGACAAGGATTCGGCTCGCGGGCAGCGAGCCGAATCCTTCGCGAGCGCTTTACCAGCCGGAGCCGGAGCCGCCCGAGCCGGTGTTGGCCAGCACGGTGCCGATCAAGATCTGGGCGAGACCGGCGATAGATCCGAGAAATTCCACGATGCCTCTTACTTTCCTTGTCACCGATTGTCCGGTTCAGTCGTGAACCTAGCCGACCAAATCTGTGAAAGAGGCATGTTTCATTAAGTTCAGCGCAGGGTGACCTGACGCGACCGCAAACCATCGCGCGAACGACGCTCTTCGCTGGTCATCGGCGCGTCGGAGGCGAGCGCCTCGGCCAGGCGAGCACCGAATTCACGTGCCGGGGCCTCCCATTCAGCCGGGTGCCGCTCGGGATCGAGATCGAACACCGGCACCAGCAGACCGTGTGTGCGGAACGAACCGGCGAAGCGCGAACCCTCACCCAGGTGCAGACCACCGGTGGCGTGCACGCGAGCCAGCGCCAGCATCAGCGCGTCCTCGTCTTCGGGACGCACCCAGCGCACATGCGCCTTCTCGCCCGCGTCGACCCACCAGGCCGCTCCGACGGAATCCGGGCCGAGATCCAGCCGCGCCGACGGCATGATGGCCTGCTTGGCCTGCTCGATCGTCGCCGCCACCTGCGGATCCGGGGTGACGCCCTCGGGCACCCACCAGTCGAAGTCCTGGTGCACGGTGAGCTCGAGATCGGCGCCGGGATCGATGACATCGGCCAGGCGCGGACCACCGTCGGCAGCCTCGGCGGAGTTCAGCGACTCACCGGGCTCGGCCGACTGGGTCCACAGGATCGCCGCCGCGATGTCGGCCGACGGGTCCTCGCCACGGAACTGCATCTGCGTGCCGACGAAGCCGACCGGCTCGTCGCCTGCCCGCACGAGCGCGGCCACCGCGCCGGGCAGCACCGTCGCCAGGGTGACCTCACGCTGCGCGGCCACTCCCGGCGCGAGCTTCAAGGTCGCGGTCGCCGACGGCACGAACTCCCGCAGCGCCACCAGATCACATTCGGCGGCAAGACCCTCGAACGGCCGTGTCACGGCCGCGGATGCCTGCTCCTGCGCCGCACGCCGCTGCGCGAGACGCTGAGCCCGATTACTGTCGGGCTTCGGACTGTTCCGCTTGCTTTTACCCACGCGTGGAGTTTATGGCCGGGCGGCAAGTTCGCTTACCGCGCCCCCTGCCCAGGGCGCGTCCGATCAGACTCCGGCGAGTAGCGCCTTGGTACGACCGGGGTGATTGGTCGCGACCCAGCTGACGCCCAGGTCGGCGCACAACGTCACGTCCTCGGGATCGTCGACGGTCCAGCAGTAGGTGGCCCGCCCCGCCGCGGCGGCCTTGTCGACGAGTTCGGGATGCTCACGCAGCGTTTTCACCGACGGCCCCACCGCGGTAGCGCCGACCGTGGTGGCCGCGCCGCCGCCGAGAAACCGCGACGATTCGCCGAGCAGCACCGTCGGCAGCAGCGGGGCGGCGCGGCGGATCCGCCAGACCGCGGTCGCCGCGAACGACATCACCACCGCGCGGGAATGATCGGCCGAGGCGGGGGTGGCGATGCCGAAGCGCTGCAGTTCGGCGAGCACCTTGTTCTCCACCAGGGCGCCGTAGCGCACCGGGTGTTTGGTCTCGATGAACAGTTTCGTCGGGCGGGTACGCCAGTCGAGGACGAGTCCGATCAGATCGCTGAGCGCGAGCACACCCTGCGGCGCGTCGTCGGTGCCGAAGTTCATGTCGCGCAGCTCGTCCAGCGTCAGTTCGCTGACCAGGCCGGTGGCGTCGGCGGTGCGGTCGACGGTGCGGTCGTGCACGCAGACCAGGTGGCCGTCGCGGGTGAGCCGGACGTCGCATTCCACACCGTCGGCCCCCTCCTGCAGGGCTAGCTCGTACGCGGCGAGAGTGTGCTCGGGTCGTGCCGCCGACGCGCCACGATGCGCCACCACGAAGGGTGGGCGATTGTTCTGGCTCACTTGGCCACGACCTCCTCCTGCGTATTCTCGCCTGCCCGGACAACATCCGCGCGTTCGGCCTCATCGTGCCCGGCGTCGTCGCGCGCCGCGACAGCGCCCGGCTCGACGGGCGCGATGACGACCTGCGCGGGGTCGGCCGCCATCACCCAGCGATGCGCGGACCTGATGTCGCCGCGCAGGTCGCGACCTTCCAGCGTGCGCACCATCCACAGCGTGAGCATCGCGAACCCGGCAGCACACAGGTTGGTGAAACCGGTGAACGAGACCCCGTCGGCCTCGGCCTGCAGGGTCGACGCATCGCGCCACAGCGTCGCCGCGATCAACAGCAGCCCGCTGAACACCCAAGCGGCCCACCAGATCCGCACGGCCCGCCACGAACGCGGATCGGGGTCGGCACCGAGGAGTTCGGTGAGGAACACGCCCGGCCAGATCAGATTGACGCCCGGCACAAGGCATCCCGCGATCAGCGACCAGCGCTTGCGTGGGTCGCGCTTGCCGTAGGCGGTGAACACGATCGTGCGCGCCTCGATCAGCCAAGCGACCAGCGCCACCGCGGTCACCAGCGCGTAGATCGGCGCGATGACGCCGAACACCAGCACCGTCGCGTCGGAGATCGACAGCAGCCAGCCGGGGATGAGCCGGGCGCGGTTCTGCAACAGGATCAGGTAGCGGCCGTACTCGGCCAGCCCGGCGAGCAGGAAGACGATCGTGGTGCCGAGCAGCAGCCGGTCGCGGTGGGCCGCGATGCCGCGCAGCGGACGTTCGGGCGTGGGGGTCGCGGACGGCGGCGGGTCGAGCAGCCCCCAGCGCGGGGTCTGGGCGTAGCGCGGAGTCGGCCCGAGCGGGGCGGTGGTGGTGGCGCCCGCCTTACGGGTGCGGTGGTCGGGTCGGCGCGCGACCCAGCGGTAGTTGCGCTGGGTGGCGGGCGCGTCGACCTTGCCGGGCGAGAGCAGTACTCCTCGGCAGCGCGGGCACCAGTGCATCGGCGCGCCCTGCACGGCCCACCGCGCACCACAGCGTGCACATGGTTGCACCACCGAACTCACCCGCGCACCCCGCTTCCGGACTAGTAGATCTTGGCTTCGTGGTCGCCGTCGGCGACCACCGGGCGGCCGGTCTGCTGCCAGGCCACCATGCCCCCCGCGACGTTGACCGCTTCGTACCCGATGTGGGCGAGATACCGGACGACCTCGATGGACCGGCCGCCCTGTCGGCACACGACGTAGAGCTCGGCGTCGATATCGAGCTCGTCGAGGCGGGCGGGCACGTCGACCATCGGGATGTGGATCGCGCCCGGCGCGTGCCCGAGGTTCCATTCGTCGGGTTCGCGCACGTCGAGCAGCTGCGCACCCGGCGCGGGGTCCGCGTCGTCGAACGCGGCGGGTACCGCACCCACCGGCACGGTGGGGACATCGGAGCTCGTCACGCCTCGATCCTGCCATGCCGCGCGCGTTGCCGGGCGAGCCTGTGCGACGACGAGGTGCTGCGCGGGCCTCAGCTACCGGTCAGCACACAGCCAACGGGAACCGGCTGCCGACAACGCCGACAGCCGGGTGGAACCAGCCGGGAACGACCGATCCGGGACTCCCCTCCATGTCATCCCGGAGCGGTCGTTCGCCGCTGACGTCGGGATTCGTGGAGTGTGTTCTGTCCCGACATCTACTTGGACGCAAGCGGGACCGATTCGGTTCCATAAAAACGAGAACACTAGAGAAAATCTTAAATCCTGGGATCTGGGCGGCCAGATCGGTAGCCTGGGCGCATGAACGTGAGCAGGGGGCTACTCGACAGTTTCGACATCAACGGCTTGAATACCGCTTTGTCCGAATCCACGTGTCTAGGGGTAGAAGTGGATGCCGCGGCGGGCCGGCTGCAACTCGCTCTGGAGGTGCTGACGCTACCCACGGATGGACCCGCGCCGATCGACACGAAAGTTCTGCTCACCTTCACCGGAGTCACCCGCGTCGCGGCCTCCCTGCGCATCCAGCGCTGGGACGATGTCGACGCCCGTGTGCTTCCCCTGAGCCTCGACCAGCTCGACGAGGCCATCGAGAGCTTCGGCGGCGGCGGGTTGCACGGCTGGGAGTTCATCGACCTCGACGACAGCGGCTGGACGCTGTGGAGCGAGTTGCTCAGCTTCGACACGGTGCTCGATCAGCGCATCGCCGCGCACGTCATCGAGTTCTCCCAGGAAGAAGGCATCGACCCGCGCGAACTCGACGTCCGCGTGTGGTTCGACAAGATCGTCGTCACGAACACCGCCGGCCTGGAGATTCCGATGAACGAGTTCATCGAGGGTGGTCGTCGGTGGTGGGACGCGCATGCCACCGGGGACGCCCGGACCACCAAAGCCGACATCGCACCGCCGCTGTAGTATTCGCGGCCCGCGAAGTTTCCATCTCGGTGATCGCAAGGGAATGCGGAACCGCGTGTGCGGGGTTGCAGCGAGCGGGTGTACGAATGATGGTTGGTGTTGTCGTCCGAACTGGGCGCACACAGCCCGACACACGGAAAGGGACATCGTGGCCGTCTACACGCTGCCGGAACTGGATTACGACTTCGGCGCACTGGAGCCTCACATCTCCGGTGAGATCAACGAGATCCACTACACCAAGCACCACGCCGCCTACGTCGCAGGCGCGAACAAGGCACTCGAGCAGCTCGAGGAAGCCCGTGAGTCCGGCGACCTGGCTGCCATCCTGCTGCTGGAGAAGAACCTGGCCTTCCACCTCGGTGGCCACTACAACCACTCCGTCTGGTGGAAGAACCTCTCCCCCAACGGCGGCGACCAGCCGGACGGCGACCTGGCCGCGGCCATCGCCGACCAGTTCGGTTCGTTCGACAAGTTCCGCGCGCAGTTCACCGCTGCCGCCAACGGGCTGCAGGGCTCCGGCTGGGCCGTCCTGGGTTACGACACCCTGGGCCAGAAGCTGCTGACCTTCCAGCTGTACGACCAGCAGGCCAACGTGCCCACCGGCATCATCCCGCTGCTGCAGGTGGACATGTGGGAGCACGCGTTCTACCTGCAGTACAAGAACGTCAAGGCCGATTACGTGACCGCGTTCTGGAACGTCGTCAACTGGGCCGACGTGCAGGACCGCTTCGCCCGGGCCGTCGGCCAGGGCAAGGGCCTCATCTTCGGCTGATCCGCCTCTCCGCGTATTTTGCCGGTCGTAGGTAGCTCCACGGGTTCTTGACCGGACTCGCGGTCGTGTGCCCCAGGCTTCTGGGCGTGCCCGACGAGTTACCCATGTTCTTGCGAAATCAGGCGTTGCGCGAAAGACCTCCCGGTCATCGACTGGGAGGTCTTTTGCGTGGATTGCCCGTTCTGGCACTCACTGGTACTTGTGTGCCAGACGGGTTTGGGGTTATTCCTGTCATACGGGCACAGTCGCCCCCGTTAGTCGGGAGGCCATCATGAATACACAGGGTCCGATCGGGATCACGCCGTTTCAGGCGCGGGGACGATTGAGCGGGTTCGTGGTGTCGGGGCGGTGGCCGGATACCACCAAGGAATGGGCACAGGTACTGGTGCTGGCCGTGCGGGTGGCGTCGATGCCGGGGTTGCTGGTGACCAGCACAGTGTTCGGGGTGCGCGAGGAGCTACCCGACGACCCGGAACCGGGCACGGTGGGCCTGGTGATGGCCGAGGGGCCGGTACTCGGCGACGAAGCGATCGAACCCGGCCGGTTCGCCGCGCACACCCCGCCGGCGCTGCTGATGCTGCACCCACCGTCGGAGACCCGTCCGTCGCTGCCCGAATGCGCGGGCGCGGCCTCGGGCTGCGTGCTGCTGCCCGGCGTGCCACACCTCGGTTTGGAGCATCGCGCGGCATGGGCCGAGGCCGAACTCGACGGCACGATCACCTCGCTGGTGAGCCGGGTCGGGATGGATCTGATCAGCGATCCCGATACCGCCGTGCTCGCAATGCTGCTGGCGGCCTGACTCTTTCGCCCGCGACGGGCGGGCGAATGTTCGGCAACGGGTCTGCGTGCCACTGAAATCAGGGAAACCGAACTATCACCGCCGCACACCCAAACTTATTGTGCCCATTGAGATTTGGATTACCAGGACTTGGCATACCGGGAGCAACCAGACTAGAGTGGTGAACAGCGAAGGGGAGTAGCCCGCAATCGCCCAGTCGACATACTGATCGCCGCCGAATTCGGCGCGGTCCGGCTGCGTGAACCGGTGACCACCGGTGGGCGAGACCTTCGGCCACGAACCGATCCGTCGACCGGTGTGGCTGAAGGCGCACCCGTCTTTCAGCCACAGGCCGGAGTATTTTCCTGGGAGCTGACTTCATGATCGCCACGATCCTGCTGAGCTTCGGCGTGCTCTTCCTCGCCGAACTCGGCGACAAATCCCAACTCATGGCGCTGACCTTCTCGCTGCGTTACCGCTGGTGGGTGGTGCTGGCAGGCATCAGCGTCGCCAGCGTCGCCGTGAACCTCATCGCCGCGGGCGTCGGCCACTTCCTCGGCACCGCCCTGCCCGCGAACGCGATCGCCGTCATCACCGCGCTCACCCTGCTGGTAGTCGGCCTCTGGACCCTGCACGACGCGCTGAGCAGCGACAGCGACTCCGACGAGGCCCCGGAGCCGCCGAGCGCCCGCAACGCCTTCCTGGTGGTCATCTCCGCCTTCACCCTCGCCGAACTCGGCGACCGCACCATGTTCGCCGCCGCCGCCCTCGCCTCCAACAACAACTGGCTGGCCGTCTGGATCGGCTCGGTCGCCGGCATGGTCGCCGCGGGCGGACTGGCCATCCTGGTCGGCAAGTTCGCGGGCAAGCACCTGCCCGAGCGCGGCATCGCCATCGCCTCGGGCCTGCTGTTCCTGTTCTTCGCGGGCAAAACCGTGCTCGACGCGTTCGCGCCCCAGCTGGGCGGTTGGGGTTCGGCCGTGCTCGCCCTGATCGCACCCGCGATGCTCGGCCTCGGTGTCGCCGTCTGGCGCACGCGTGCGAAGCCCGCCGTGCACGGCGATGAGCTGGCCGAGACCGCACGCTGAGTTCACGCCGGTTCGCAGCGGCGCGGCACCGACACGGTGTCGCGCCGCTGCTGTCCACCCCCCTCGATACGCGCGGATCTGTTGCGGGGCCGCGGCATTCGGCGGTTGAATTATCCGATGACAGCGGCCGCAGGCGATGCGGGCTCAGCGACAACCGGTGAACCGGCGACAGCTTTCGACCACCTACGGCTGACGCCGTCGGCCACCTACTTCGGCAGCGACGACCCGGACAGCCTGGCCGCGTCACCCACCGAATGGGGCCTGTGGGCGACGATCGAAGGTCGGCAGGTGCTCGTTTGTGGCTGCGCCGACGGGACCTTGCGGTTTCAGTCCGGGGCTACCGATATCCCGGCGGGCAGACTGTCGTCCGGATCCACCGCGACCGCGATCAGCCGAAGCGAGTCACGGACAGCACCCGACGGGCGGTCGATATACCTGCGGACCGACGGCAGCGGGCCGGCACTGTGGGGCACGCAAACCGAGGTGGACGGCGCGTGGTTGCTCGCGGTCGGGATGGGCAACGGCGAGGTACGCGTCTGGTCGGCACCCGAGTGGCGCGACTTCGCGGCGCCGCCGGTACGGCGGACCTCCGCGGATGTCGCGGATTCGTTCTTCGACCCGCTCTGGGTGTTCAGTGACCAACCGGGTGGACCGGCGCGATGGGGCGCGTGGACCACGATCGCCGGGCGACCGACCCTGGCCTGCGGATACGGCAACGGCGCGGTGGTGGTGCGTCAGGTGCCGGTCAAGCGGCCCCCTTCCGGTGCGGACGATCCGACCGCGCCATACATCGAACGACTGCTGCGCGGTCATCTCGCCGAGGTGCGGTGGGGGGCGTGGAACGCGGGCACCGATCTGCTCGCCACCGGGGACGACGACGGCGTCGTCATCGTCTGGCGAATTCAGCCGAACGCCCCCGGCCCATGGGAAGCGGTAGGGCGGGTCGAGGTCGGCAGCGCTGCCACCTGCGGTGCCTGGGTCGCCGAGACCGAAGACGGCAGGCTGCTGGTGGTCGGCACCGGCCGAGGAGAGGTCGAGGTATACCTGTCCGTCGGGTACGACCAGCTCCAGCGCACCTCGCTTTTCGACAACCACCCGGCGCGGCAACCGGGTGCGGCAAGCTCGCAGGGCGGTCACCTGGGCCCTGCCCGCTGGTTGGCCACGTTCGATGACAGGTTCCCCGCCGACGGCTCGAGTTCGCCGGAGGAACCTCGCTATTGGCTCGCGTGCGGCTTCGACGACGGCTTGACCGTCATTACCCGCATCAGCCACTTCACCGTCGGCGCCCGCTCGGAGACGTCGCCGATGAACCCCGCGAGGTTCGCGGATTCCCACATGGCGGTCCCGGCTTCCTCGGCCGGGCCGAGTACCTGGGGATCGTGGGCGAGAATCAATGGTCTCCCCGTGCTGGCGACGGGCTACGCCGGCGGTGTCGTGCAGCTGCAACTCTTCGATCGACGACTCGTGGTCGATCTGACAGCGACCCGTCCCCAGGGCAATTGGGGTATCTGGCAGCTGATCGACGGCAAACCCACCCTCACCACCGGCGACGCCGCCACCGGCACCGTCACCGTCCGGCGACTCGAGGCCGAGCTCGAACACCCGCGCCTGCCGGCCTATCGCACCGACAACACCACCACCGTCGACCAACTCGACCGCACCACCGAGGCCACAGCGCTGGCCGAGCTGCTCACCTCCGCCTCGACCAGCCTGCCGTTGGCTGTCGGCCTCTTCGGTGAGTGGGGTGAGGGCAAGAGTCATTTCCTCGGACTCCTGCACGACCGGGTGCGCGACGCCATGAAGCAGCAGTGGGCGTGTCACCATGTGCGGCAGGTGCGGTTCAATGCCTGGCACTACGCCGAGACCGATCTGTGGTCGAGCCTGGTCACCGAGATGTTCGGGCAGTTGTCTCGCACCGAAGGCATCGATCCCGCGACAGCGCAGCGTCAGATGTCGCGGCTGGAGACCGCCCTCGTCGCCGCGCATCACATCGATGAGCGGATCGCCGCCGAGTCCGAGCGGATCGCCGAGCTGGAAGCCGAGCCGTCCGCCACGCCGCGATGGCGGATGGAACTGCTGGCGTTGCGTGCCGCCTTCTCGAACGCGCTGTGGGAGCGGGCGATACAGCAGCGCGACGCCCTCGACCAGCGGGCGGGCGCCGCCACCGACGAGAAGTGGTGGCAGAACGCCCGCGAAACCGCGGCATTGTGCGGTAAGGGCAACCGCGTCCGCTGGGCACTGACCTTGATCTTGGTGATCGCCGGCGTCGTCGGCCTGTTCTTCCTCTCCGACCTGGCCCGTGGCGCGAGCACCGCGGCGGTGGTGCTCGCCATCGCCTTCCTGCAACGGTTGCACCACATGAGCAAGCGCTACACCGACTCGGTCGCGGAGCTCATGCGCAACGTCGAGGTCGAACGCGCACGCATCGCGAGTAAGCGCGCGACCGCGCTGGCGGTCAGCCGAGCCAACCTCGATGCCTTGCGACGCGAGAAGCACAACCTCACCGCCGCAGGCCAATTGGCAGGTCTGGTCACCGACCGTGCGGCCGAGGGCGGCTATCGGAGCAGCCTCGGTGTGATGACGCGCATCCGTGAGGACTTCGACAAGATGTCGCGGCTGTTGCTCGCGAACGACACCGAATCACCACGGAACGCACAGGATTCGGTAGGCGACGAGTTTCCGTCGATCGACCGCATCGTCCTCTACATCGACGACCTCGATCGCTGTCCGCCGCAGCGGGTGGTGCAACTGCTCGAGGCCATCCACCTCCTGCTCGCGGTCGAACTGTTCGTCGTTGTCGTCGCCGTCGACCCGCGCTGGATGCTGCGCTCGATCGCCACGCACTACCGCGAAATGCTCATGGGTGGACCGGAATCCGACGGTTTGGTCGTCGACCCCGACGATGACGGTCACTGGTCGTCGACGCCCCCGCAGTACCTGGAGAAGATCTTCCAGGTGGTGTTCACCTTGCCGCCGCTCGCAACGGGCGGCTATCTCTCGATGATGAACACCCTCGTCGGCCGCCGGGCCGAGGCGCCGAGCACGGTCGTGCCGGTCGAACAGTCCACCGCGACAACGGCTCCCCCGCCACCGTCGCCGACCCGTCGCCAGGAATCTCTGCCCGCACCGCAACGCACCACCACCGTTCCCGACCTCGGCCGCCTCGAACTCACCGAGACCATCGCGCCGATGACGATGGGCGACAACGAGATCACGTTGCTCGGGCTCCTCGGTCCCCCGCTGATCAACACTCCGCGCTCGGTCAAACGGCTGGCCAACAGCTACGGCTTGTTCTCCGCGATCGAACGGCTCCGATCCGACGAGGGCTCCGACGAAGCTCGCCTGCCCGCGCTCGTCCTGCTCGGCGCCCTCGTCGCGTTCCCGCAGTTGGGCCCGGTGCTGCTCACGCATCTGCACACTGCGGCGCCGACCTCGACGTGGACGGAATTCGTCGAAGGGCTCTGCCCGCGATCGTCGACCGAGCACTGGGCCAATGCCGCCGACGCCAGGCTCACGGCAACCGAGGCGCAGGCGTGGCGGCTGCTGTCCGATTCGCTGCGCGATATCACCGCACGCGCCGGGCAGGCCGGGATCGTGTTGCCCGAGAGCATCACGGCGTGGCAGCGGTGGGTGCAGCAGGTCGGCAGGCTGTCGTTCCCGGCGGGCCGGGTGATTTCCGGGCTCAGCCGCCACCGAACCTAAGCGAACGCGTTGCCGTAGAGCGTTCCGGAACGGCGGGCCAATGCGATCAGCTGATCCTTGATGCCGCGCAGACTTTCCGGGTCGTCGGCGGCGATCCGGCCGGTGACCATGGCGCCGATCGCGGCGGCCAGGGTCGCGCAGGCGAACCGCTGGTCCTCGGATTCGGCGCCGAGCATGGTGGAGACCACCTCGACGAATCGATGTTGCAAGTCCATCCGCGCCTCGATGGCCGACGGGCCGACCGCGTAGACCTCCACCAGGAACAGCCGGGCCGAGGCCGGGTCGTCGATCATGTGGTCGAAGTAGGCGGTGAGGATGCGGTCCATTCTGGTGAGCGCGTCGGTGTCGGCGCAGTCGGCGATCACCGTCCGGAGCTTCTCGGCCAGCGCGCTCGACACCCGGTCGAAGGCCGCGTTGAAGCAGTCCTCCTTCGACCGGAACAGCTCGTAGAACGTTTCCCGGGAAACCCCGGCGCGTTTGAGCACGGCCGCCACCGGCGTGCCGACATAGCCGCCCACGGTCATCGCCTCCCCCATCGCGACGAGAATGCGCTCACGCTGAGAGGCGATCACTTCTTCGCGCGACAGATGGTGGCGTCCACGCGGAAGTTGTTGCCGCAGGGTCGAATCGCTCATGATTGCCGTTCCATTCTGCGGGGCCGGGCCGGCTGTTCGGTGGTGAAGGGGACGTCCTCGGTGCGGGCGATGTCGATGGCGCGGGCCAGGCGATCGCCCTGCACGCGCTGCACGACCAGTTGGGCCAGCAGCCGGAACGGGCGGACCAACGCTACCCACCAGGGCGAGACCACGGTCTTGCGTCGTCGGGCGATGGCACGTTCCAGGGCTTCGACAGCGGGACCGACGGGTGAGCTCCCGGTGAGGCTGGTCTCCCCCAGCACGGTGTGCGCGGCGGCCGTGCCGAATCCACGCGCCGTCATGTCGGTGTCGATCCCGGCGAAATAGCTGACCCCAACCTTGGCCCCGGTCGACCGGAGTTCCGCGCGCAGCGTGGCGCCGAGCGAGGCAACCGCCGCCGCCGAGGCGCTGTAGGCCCCGCCCAGCGGCAACTGCACGGCGGTGGAGATAGACGACATCATCAGCACATACCCGCCCGGATGCGAAAGATGCGCACCCGCCGCCGACACCGTGTAGGCGACCCCGAGCACGTTCACCGCGAGGGTTTCCTCCAGCACCGACGGATCCCCGCCGATCATCGCCATCTGCTTGGCGACTCCCGCGTTGGCCACCAGCACATCGAGGCCGCCGAGTTCGGCGACCAGTACCTCGACCACCCGCTCGACCTGCCCCCGATCGGCCACATCGCAATACCGCCACGGCACGTCGCCGCATTCCGCGGCCACTTCGGCCAGCAGTTCCGGCTCCAGCCCGAGCAAGGCGACGTGGGCCCCGCGCGCGGCCAGTCTGCGGGCGAGCGCGGCACCGATCCCACGAGCGGCCCCGGTGATCAGGACCCTGCGTCCGGCTACCGACGGACCGGCGAACGATCTCATGACGGCACGCTACCACCGGTAAACACCGGTGTTCACGACGATTTCCCCAGCGCTGTGGCTGCGTGTTCCAGACCACACCCGGTTCACGCTAGGGTGCCACTATTGGCAAGCGGCACAATAAGCCGCCATTCAATACAGGAGGATTTGTCGTGGAGATTTCGGGTTCCGCTGCCATCGTTACGGGAGGCGCGTCCGGTCTCGGTGCCGCCACCGCCAAGCGCCTCGCCGACGCGGGCGCCACTGTGTTCGGGCTGGATGTACCCGCGTCCATCGAGCGCGCGGGCGACAACGTGCCCGCGGGCGTCACCTTGATCGCGGCCGACGTGACCAGCGGTGACGAGGTCGCCGCGGCGATCGCCCAGATCACCGAGGGCCCGGCGCCGCTGCGCATCGTGGTGAACTGTGCCGGTGTCGGCTGGGCGGGTCGCATCCTGTCCAAGAACGGCCCGCACGACCTGGAGCTGTTCCGCACCGTCATCACCGTGAACCTGCTCGGCACGTTCAACGTGATGCGCCTGGCCGCCGACGCCATCGCCAAGACCGAGCCGGTCGACGAGTACGGCCAGCGCGGCGTGGTGATCAACACCGCCTCGGTCGCGGCCTTCGAGGGCCAGGTCGGTCAGATCGCCTACTCCGCGTCCAAGGGCGGCGTCCACGGCATGACCGTCCCCGCCGCGCGCGACCTCGCCCAGTTCGGCATCCGCGTCAACACCATCGCCCCCGGCATCATCGACACCCCGATGCTCGCCGGCGTCACCCCCGAGTACCGCGCGGGCCTCGAAGCAGGCGTCCCGTTCCCGTCGCGTCTCGGCCGTCCGGACGAGTACGCCCAGCTGGTGGAGTACATCGCCTCCCACGACTACCTCAACGGCGAGACCATCCGCATGGACGGCGCGCTGCGCATGGCCCCGCGCTAGTCACGCGGCACACCCACACGGCGCTCTGCCCACCCGGGCAGGGCGCCGTCGGCGTCTCAGGGTGCGGTACCGATGCCGAAGAGGGCGGTGGTGCGCAGCGGGGTGTTCGGGCGGTAGGTGACGGTGAGGTGGGCGATGGCCGCTTCGCTGCGGCGCTGCCATTCCTCCTCGCCCACTTCGTCTCTCACGACAGCCAGCGGCGCGCTGCTGCGGGTCAGGGATTCCCACAGGGTGGTGGCGTCCGGGTAGCAGAGCTCGGCGGTGTGCTGCTCGATCCGCACGTCGAGCAGGCCCGCCGCGCGCATCTCCGCGCCGAACACTCGGGGATTCTGGAGGCTGCGCGAATCCGGTTGCGGGAGTGTGGCTGTCGGGTCCGCCGCGGTCAATGCGCCGAACAACGCTCGCATGAGGGAGGATTCGGCCGCGGGCGCCCAGGCGGCGACCACCGCGGTGGCACCGGGGCGCAGGACGCGGCACAGCTCGGCGAAGCCCTCGGGCCGGTCGGGGAAGAACATCAGCCCGAACAGGGAGAAGCCCGCGTCGAATCGGTTGTCTTCGTAGGGCAGGGCCTGTCCGTCGCCGACCTGCGCGATGACCGTGGGGTGGTCGGCGGCCGCCGCGACCAGCTGGTCGATCATCGACGGCGAGAGATCGATGGCCTGCACTCGGGCACCGAGCTCGGCGGCGGCGATGCTCAGCAACCCGGTACCCGCCGCGATGTCGACGATCTCCGATTCCGAGCTGAGAGTGACGTATTCGAGTGCGTGCGCGGCGAAGGGCGCGAGCACGGTCGCACCGGTCTCGGCATATCCCTCGGCGACGAGGTCCCACGGACGAACATCGGAGGACAACTGTTCTGACATAACAACATTCATACCGGGCGGGAGAAGGTGATCAGGGCGCGGCCGGGACCGTTGTAGTCCGGGATGGGGCCGGCGACCGCGAAACCGAGGCTGCGGTGGAAGTCGATCGAGGTGTAATTGGCGGGCGAGGTTATCGCGGTGACGACGGTGCGGTTGTCGGAGCGGGCGATGGTGAAGAACGCTTCGTAGAGGGTTCTGCCCAGGCCGGCTTTGCGAGCATCCGGGCGGACGGCGACGAAATGGATGTAGGCCGTGTAGGGGTCGGAGGGTGAGCCGAAACCCACCAGGAAACCGGAGATTCCGTTGTCATCGGAGGCGATCAGGCTGGTGCGATGGAAGTGGTCGAGGAACATGCGGGGAAGGTTGTGGACGGCCGCTCTTCCCCACCAGTTGTCGACCACGCCGATGATGCTGTCGTAGTCGCCGGGTCTTGCGCGACGAATCTCGTGCCCCACCATCACTCCATGGTGACCCCGATGTGACCAGTCAGCACCAGAATTGCCGGTGAACAAAACTGCCCGCCACCGAAACGGCAGCGGGCAGTTCAGTATTTCCAGATCAGACGGTGCGGGTCAGGCGTTCGGTCAGCAGCTGGGCGAAGCGGGCGGGGTCCTTGAGTTCGCCGCCCTCGGCGAGAACCGCTGTGCCGTAGAGGAGCTCGGCGGTTTCGGCGAGCTCGGGGACCTTGCCTTCGTCCGCGTCGGACTTGCGGGCGTCGTAGGCATCGCGCAGGCCCGTCACCAGGGGGTGGGCCGGGTTGAGCTCGAGGATGCGCTTGGACTCCGGCAGGGCCTGGCCCGAGGCCCGGTACATGCGCTCGAGCATGGGGGTGAAGTCGTAGACGTCACCGACCAGGCAGGCGGGCGAGGTGGTGAGACGGTTGGTGAGGCGGACTTCCTTGGCGACGTCGGTGAGCGTGCCGCCGAGCCAGGTGAGCAAGTCGCCGAAGTCCTTGTCCTGCTGTTCGCGCAGGGCTTCGGTTTCCTTCTTCTCGTCCTCGGTTTCCAGGTCGACCTCGCCCTTGGCGATGGACTGGAAGGTCTTGCCCTGGAATTCCGGCACCGAACCGACCCACATCTCGTCGACCGGATCGGTGAGGATCAGCACCTCGCGACCCTTGGCCGTGAAGGCTTCCAGATGCGGCGAATTCTCCACCTGCGCACGGCTTTCGCCGGTCATGTAGTAGATCGAGTCCTGCCCGTCCTTCATCCGCTCCACGTACTGCGCGAGCGTGGTGAGCTCGGACTCCGAGGCCGTGGAGGCGAAAGACGAGACGGTGAGCAGGGTTTCGCGGTTGTCGGTATCGGAGAGCAAACCCTCCTTGAGGACTCGGCCGAACTGCGCCCAGAACGTCTGGTACTTGGTCTGGTCCTCGGCGCCCTGCATGTCCTTGACCGTGGACAGCACCTTCTTCACCAGGCGCTTGCGGATCATCTGGATCTGGCGGTCCTGCTGCAGGATCTCGCGCGAGACATTGAGCGAGAGGTCCTGGGCGTCCACGACGCCCTTGACGAAACGCAGGTACTCCGGCATCAGTTCTTCGCAGTTGTCCATGATGAACACGCGACGCACGTAGAGCTGCACACCGCGCTTGTGCTCACGGGTGAACAGGTCGAACGGCGCGATCGACGGAACGAACAGCAACGCTTGGTATTCGAAGGTGCCTTCGGCCTTCATCGGGATGATCTCGAGCGGCTCGTCCCAGGCATGGCTGACGTGGTGGTAGAACTCCTTGTACTCCTCGTCGCTCACCTCGCTGCGCGGTCGCGTCCACAACGCCTTCTGCGAGTTGAGGATCTGGTCCTCGACGACGGTCTTCTCGACCTTGTCCTCGCCTTCCCCTTCGGTCACCGTGCGCTCGACCTGCATGCGGATCGGCCAGGCGATGAAGTCGGAGTACTTGCGGACGATCTCGCGCAGCTTCCATTCCTGCGTGTAATCGAAGAGGTGATCGTCTTCGTCGGCGGGCTTGAGCTCGAGGGTCACCGAGGTGCCCTGCGGTGCGTCGGCGACGGTGTCGATGGAGTAGGTGGAGCTGCCCGCGGCGGCTTCCCAGCGGGTGCCTTCGGTCTCGCCCGCCTTGCGGGTGGTGAGGACGACCTTGTCGGCGACCATGAACGTGGAGTAGAAGCCGATGCCGAACTGGCCGATCAGCTCCTCGGCGGCGGCGTCGGACTTCGCCTCGGTGAGCTTGCGGCGCAGGTCGGCGGTGCCGGATTTGGCGAGGGTGCCGATCAGGTCGATCACTTCGGCGCGGGACATGCCGATGCCGTTGTCGCGGACGGTCAGGACTCGCTTGTCCTGGTCGACCTCCAGCTCGATGTGCAGGTCGGAGGTGTCTGCGCCCAGGTCTTTGTCCTGGTAAGCGGCAAGTTTGAGCTTGTCCAGCGCATCGGAAGCGTTCGAGATCAGCTCCCGCAGGAAAGTGTCTTTGTTGGAGTAGACCGAGTGGATCATCAGCTCGAGGAGCTGGTGGGTTTCGGCCTGGAACTCGAGGGTTTCGACGTGCTGCTCAGTCACGCCCCCGATGTTATTACCGTCCGAAATCGGCCAGTGAGGGAACCTCGGCTACGGCCCGCTTCGACATCCAATCGCGCAGCACCTGGGTGGCGCGGACATCGTCTTCGTTGTAGACGAACAGGCGGGTGCGCTGCGACATGTCGATGTCGTCGTCGTAACCGACGGCCCGGCGGTACCAGCCCATCGATGCCTCGCCGCCCGCTTCCGGATCACGCCAGCCGAACCCGGCGACCGGCGCGATCTTCTTGAGCCCCTTGCCGTTCGGGCAGATGAACTGCTCGGTGACGGCCTGGAACATGTCGACCCATTCCTTGGAGTCGACGAACGCGCGCACTTCCTCGTGGGTAGGCACGCCGGGGCGGCCGGCGAACCGGCGGGCCGATTCGTAGAGCCACTTGTCCTCGGCGGTTCGCGAATAGCAGTAGGCCGCGAAGGTTTTGCCCTGGGCGTGGGCTTCGGCGCGCCGCTCCATCAGCCAGGTCCAGAACTCGCCGAACGAGCGGCCCTCGTCCTCGGTGGGCAGCGGATCCCAGGTGACGAACGGGCGGTAGACGTCGTCGAGCAGGGTGCCCCACAGGTAGGCGCCGTCTTCCTGGTAACTCTCCAGGTCGACGTCGATCTCCACATCGGCGCGACGCACGCTGACCTGCTCGAACCGGCGCACGAGCGGGGCGCCGTCGATCCAGGCGCGTGCGGTGACGACGGTTTCGGCGAACGGCCCGTGCTGCCAGTCGTCGGGATCGTCGCCTTCCCACGCGGCCAGTTCGTCGACCGTTTCGATCCCGTGCAGGCGCAGCACGTCGGCCCGCGAACCCGGCGCGACCAGACTCACATCCCGCATCTGCGCCAGCGTGGCCTCACAACTCGGCTCGGCTGTGCCTGACTGCTGCGCTCCCGAGGGCCCTGCGTGGTCACGCTCCGCTACCGCCTCCGGGCCCGCCGGTCGCTGCGCGTCGGGCCCGCGCACCCACCACGGGCACTGCCTGCACTCGGGCACCTTCGACGGCTGGGTCGGCAGTTCGCCGCGCACCACCGCGATACGGTCGGCGTAGCGCTGGTCGTAATCGGCCAGCACGTTCGTCAGATCGTGCACCAGGATGCGGTCGCTGACCAGGCCGATCGCGCCGCCGATCAGGGCGGGGCTGGCCATTCCGTAGCGCTGCAACATGCGGTACAGGTGGGCCAGGCGCTGCTGGTCGCGCGGCTGCGGGCGCAGTTTCACGTGCTTGTCGCGGCGGGGCTGCCAGCGGAACAGGTCCGAGGTCAGTGGGTGGAAATCGGCCGGGTCGGGCCTGCGCGGGTCGGTGACCTTGTGGTTGACCACGATGATCGGGATATAGCCGCCACGATCGTCGTCGCGCAGCAGGATCTCGACACCGCCGCGTCGCCCGGTGTCGGCTTCCTGGGGCAGCAGCCCGCCCCAGATGCGCGGGGCGCCCGCCTCGATGGCGGCCATCGTCGCCGAGGCCTTGGCGGCGCCACGCAGGTCCGGGTCGATCACGACCCAGTCGGCGGGGGCGGCCGCGACCAGTTCGTCGCGGACCTTGGTGCGATGGGCGGTGGCGGCGTCGCGCCGCTGCTGCACGCCCGGATCCTCGCGCACCTCGGCGAGCACGCCCGGATTCTCGGCATCGAGGCGCAAGCGATGCCTGCATCCGATCAGTGAACGCGCGTCCAGGAAGGCGATGCGGAAATCCGCAGCGGAAGCGGGGACCGGGCTACGCACCGGCCCGCCGTCGAAGTCGTCCTCGGCTGCACGCACGCAAGCAGTATGGGCCTTACCCCCGACACAATGCCCAATCGCTACCCTCATCCCACTACGCTACGAAGAACGGCAGGCCGCTTGAAGGCGGTCCTGCCTCATGACTTGGCGAGCATGACGGAGGGCCTGATCCCATGGGGTTGTTCAGCAAGCGGAAGCGGCGGCCGAGCCGACGCGCTGAGGCGAAAGCACTCAAGCACAAAGCCGCGGTGGAGGCGAAGCTGAGCGCCAAGAACGAGCGCAAGGCGGCCAAGGCGGGCGAGCGCGTCACCCGGCGCGCGGCCAAGGCTCAGGCACGCACGGCCGACAAGGTGGCCAAGGCGCAGATCGCGACCCTGCAGGCCGAGGAGAAGGCCGCGCAGAAGGCGGCCGCGAAGGCCGATCGCGAACTGTTCAGCGCGAGCCAGATCCGCAAGTACATCGGCGTGGCCCGGGTACTGATCCCCGTACTCGCCCCGCTGGCCTACCGCGGCGCGACGATGGTGCGCGGGCAGCTCGACGCGCGCAAGGCCCAGCAGCTCGGTATCGGCATGGACCAGCTGAGCGAGTTCAGCGGGCACGGAGCGCGCCTGCAGGCCCGCATCACCAACACCGAAGAAGCCCTCGACAAGATCGCCGCCGACAAGGCGGGCGATGCCGACACCACGAAGTTCGTCGAAGCGGCCCGCTCGCGCATGGCCGATCTGAACGTGGCCGTGCGCACGGCCGAGCAGATGCCTGCCGCACGTCGCAAGGCCGTGCACGCGTCGATCTCGGCCGAGCTGTCCGTGCTGGAGAACGACGTGCTCGCCCGCCTCGGCGTCCGCTGATCCTGCCGTGACAACGCCGCAGCTCACCTCCCGCTTGCGCGGTGGTGGCTGCGGCGTACTCGTGGGCGGGCTGGCGGTGGCCGCCCACGGGATCGGCGGCGGCGGGGTACCGCGGTCGTCGGAAATCGCGCTGCTGCTGCTGGTTTCGCTGACCGCCGGGATGTTCGCCCATGGCACCGGGCCACGCGGGCACTCCGCCCGATTCGCGAATGCCGCGACGATGCGCACGGCCGCCGCGTTGATCGGTGGTCAGTGGGCCGGGCACTTCGCGCTGTCGGCGACACTCGACCATCACGGACTACTGCATCTGCCGAGCCTGCCGATGATCGCCGCGCACCTGGTGGCAGCGTGTGCCTGTGCCGCACTGATTCTCGTCGCCGAGCGGCTGTACCTCGTTGCGTCGAGCGTGATTCGGGCTGTACTCGGCAGTCCCTTCGCTGTTGCCCACCCGACCGTTCGCTGGTTCGGCCCGCTCGCCGTCGCGCGCGGGACGCGTCCGAGGGGTGCGCGATGTCCGCGCGCACCGCCGGTGTTCGCCTGATTCGCGACCACCTCTGAATTCTTCGGACGACAAGGCATTCCATGCACAACTTCATCACCCGCGGCACCGGCACCGCCGCTCTCGCGGCGGGCCTGGTCCTCGCTGCCTGCGGTTCGGCGGCCGCACACGTCACCGTCGACGCTCCGGGCGCCGCCCAGGGCAAGTACACCGTCGCCACCTTCAAGGTGCCGACCGAATCCGATACCGCGTCCACCACCGCGCTGCGCGTCACCGTGCCGAACCTGAAAAGTGTTCGGACCGAGCCGATGCCGGGCTGGACGTCGAAGGTCGAGCGCAACGACAAGGGCGAGACGGTAGCCGTAGCGTGGTCCGCCGATCCGGGTAATCCCGGTGTCGGACCCGGCCAGTTCCAGCGGTTCGTGCTCTCGCTCGGCCCGCTGCCGACCCAGGACACCGTGAACTTCCCGACCCAGCAGACCTACAGCGACGGCAAGGTCGTGGCCTGGAACCAGCTGAGCACCGGCGGCGCCGAGCCCGAGCACCCCGCGCCGGTTATCACGCTGACCGCGAAGGGCGGCGCCGAGGGCGGCGATCACCAAGTCGCCTCCGGCGAATCGACCCAGTCGGAGACCGACGACGTCGCCCGCTGGATGGGTGGCATCGGCCTGGCCCTCGGCCTGTTCGCCGCCGCGCTCGGCCTCGGCCTGGTCGTGCGCTCCCGGCGGTCGTCGTGATGCGCAAGATGCTCGTCGGCCTGCTCGCGGTGCTGTTCGCCTGCGCCTTCGCGGCGGCAGGCACGGCGAGTGCGCATTCCGGCGCGGTGAGCAGCGTTCCCGAGAACGGTTCGACCGTCGAGGCCGGACCGGCGCGGGCCAGCGTCACCTTCAATGAGGAACTGCAGCAGAACTTTCCGTCGCTGACCGTGGTCGGCCCGGATGGCAGGCTGTGGTCGAAGGGCAAGGCGCTGGTCGAAGGACGCAGTGTGAGTGTGGAACTGGGTGAGCTGGGGCCGGTCGGCGAGTACACGATCGCGTTCCGGGTCACCTCGGCCGACGGTCATCCCGTGAGCGGCACGCGGACTTTCACGCTGAGCAAGGCGGGCACCGGCACGCCGGGCGCGCGTCCGGGTGCGGACACGGCCGACGACGGCGGCGACGGCGGGGTGCCCGTGTGGGTGTTCATCGCCGGCGGCGTGGTGCTGTTCGGCGCCGGCCTCGCGGTGGCGTTGCTCGGCGGCCGGTCCGGCCGCAAGAAGTAGTCGACGATGACGACCGGTCGCCGGGTGCCCGGTGCCGCGCTGCGCCAGTGGCGTGTCCTGGTGCCGGTCGTGGTCGCCGCGCTGCTCGGGGTGGTGCTGGCCTGGATACTGCGCAGCTCCGGCGGGTTCGCGTGGGTGGCGTTCGCGCGCGTGCTCGCCGATGGCGTGGGCGCGGTGGTGCTCGGCCTGGCCGCGCTGCCCCGGCTCAACGACCGGCTGACGGTCACCTGGCGACCGCTGGCCGCGCTGGCCGGTATCTGGTTCGCCGCCGAGTTCACCGTGCTGGTGTGTGAGGCCGCCGAGATCGTCGGCGTGCCCGTGACCCAGCTCGATGCGGGCGATTTCATCACCTTCCTCGGCAGACTCAGCGGCGGCCAGATCGGGATCGCGATCCTGTTCTGCACCGGCGCGATCGCCTGCTACTCGGCGCTGGCCTTCCGCAGACCCGACACCGCGTCAGCGGATCTGGTGCTCGTGTTCGCGGCGGTCGCGCTGTCGCTGCGGCCGATCACCGGGCACATGTCCCAGCAGATGTTCGGCTCGGTACTCGCCGCGGTCCACGCACTCGCCGCCGCCTTGTGGCTCGGCCTGCTGCTCGCGATGGTCCTGGTGCTGCGCACCCGGGGCGAATGGGCCGCGACGCTGCCGCACTACTCGAGGCTCGCCGCGCCCCTGGTCGTTGTCGTCGCGCTCACCGGCCTGATCAACGGCCTGGTCCGCCTCGGCGGCGTCACCTCGCTGCTGACCAGCGGCTACGGACGGATTCTGCTCGCCAAGCTCATCATCCTGGGTGTGCTCGTCGCGCTGGGCTGGTGGTGGCGTCGATCCTGGGTCCCCAAGGCCGGCGACCACCGCGTGACCGCCGAGGTCTCCCTGCGCAACGCGGCGGCCGAGGTACTGGTGATGTCGGTGGCATTCGGCCTGGCAGCGACGCTGGCCGTGACCGGGTAGTCACCTCGATCACGTTCGGTGTCGAGTGCCGTTCGGCCTCGATTCCACCGATTAGAGTGGCCGCTATGACCGAAGTGAGGATCGCCGAAGATTGCGCCGCGCCCGCCGAAGCGGCGTTCGCGTTCATGAACGACTACCGCAATCTGCCGAAGTTCTGGTACGGCATCGAATCCTTCACACCCCTCACCGCGCAGACCGACGGCCTCGGCGCGACGTTCGACGGGAAGATGAAGCTCGGCCCCGCGTCGCTGACCTCGCGCGTCGAGGTCGTCGGCTGGGAAGAGGGCCGGTTGATCGCCACCAAGTCGATCAAGGGCATCGAGATCGTCGCCACCTTCAGGTTCATTCCCAAGGGTGAGATCGCGTGCACCGTGGACGCGGACATCGATTTCTCCGTCGGCGGCGGCATCACGGGCAAGATGCTCGGCAAGACGATCGAGCCGTTCGTGAAGATCGCGGTTCAGCACACCACCGACGCGCTCATTCGCGAGATCGAGAAATCACACAGCGAGCAGGTCTGAGAGCCTACGAATGGCGCGGCCGGGCGGGCCTGACACAATCTGATCCATGACCGAATCAGCGAATGTTGTGGCCACCGCCGATCTGGCCGACGAGATCGGCCCCGAGATCCGTAGCTGCGATACGCAGTTCATCCAGTTCGGCGGCCGCGCCGAATTCTCGGGCCGGATCACCACGATCCGCTGCTTCCAGGACAACCTGCTGGTCAAGCAGACACTGAGCGGGCCGGGCGAGGGCAAGGTGCTCGTTGTCGACGGCGGCGCGAGCGTGCACACCGCGCTGGTGGGCGACATCATCGCCGGCCGTGGCGTGGACAACGGCTGGGCCGGCGTGGTCGTCAACGGCGCCGTGCGCGACTCCGCGATCCTGCGCACCCTCGACATCGGGGTGAAGGCGCTGGGCACCAACCCGCGCAAGAGCACCCAGACCGGCAGCGGCGAGCAGGATGTGCCCGTCGAGTTCGGCGGCATCACCTTCGTGCCGGGCGAGATGCTCTACAGCGACTCCGACGGCGTGGTCGTTCGCGCCGAAGACTGACGGCGACGCGGGTGTTCGAGGGTCAGCCCTCGGACACCCGTACTTTGTTGCCGGCCAGGACGACGATGTCGCCGATCTCGAGTTGCCTGCCGCGGCGTAGCTCCACTTCATCGTTCACGCGCACCAAGCCCTGCGCGATCACCGTCTTGGCCTCGGAACCCGAATCGATCAGGTTGGCCAGTTTCAGGAATTGCCCGAGCCGGATGACAGAGTCATCGATCGGCACATCAACTGGTTCCGACATGCGCTAATACTTACCCCGTCGCGCGAAACCGGTCACCACCGGCCCCGGCGTTGCGGGTGGTGACGAACACGCCGCAGCCACCGCCACCCGGTTCCGGCTCGATTGGACGCACACTGGATCGGTGACTTCCACGCAGGCCGAGCAGCACCCCATCGTCGAGGACCGCACGCCGGTGCCCCATCGCGCGCACGGCAAGTTGTCCGAGGTACCGCACATCGCCGGATTGGTCCTCGGTGTGTTCGCGGTGCTGCTGTTCTTGTGGAGTGTTTCGCCCAGCCTGCGGATCCTCACGCAGGTGCCGCGGCACTATGTGGACACCTACTATTTCGATGCCCCCGACACGAGCCTCGTATGGGCGTTGATCGTCGGCTTGCTCGCGGGGGCGACCGCGGCCCGCAAGCGGATCGCCTGGTGGCTGCTGGTCGTGTACCTGCTGCTGTACGCGGTGGCGAACATCCTGGACTTCTTCGCCGACGACGATGTGGACGCGCTGGTCGCCTTCGTCGTGCACGTGGTGGTCATCGCGATACTGGTGGCCGCGCGCAAGGAGTTCTACACCCGGGTTCGGCCCGGCGCGCTGTGGAAGGCGCTGGGTGTCCTGGTGTCCGGGCTCGCGCTCGGCTGCCTGCTCGGCTGGGGCCTGGTCGAACTGTTCCCCGGTTCGCTGCCCGCGGGTGTGCAGCGTCCGCTGTGGGCGGTGTATCGCGTCACCGCCGCCGTACTGGTGAACAACGAGCATTTCGACGGGCATCCGCGAGCCTGGGTGAACTTCCTGCTCGGCCTGTTCGGCGCGATCGCGCTGCTGGCCGCGGTGGTCGTGCTGTTGCGCTCGCAGCGCGCCGACAACGCGATGACCGCGCTGGACGAGTCGGCGATCCGCGGCCTGCTCGCGAGCAGCGATGTCGAGGACTCACTCGGCTACTTCGCGACCCGTCGCGACAAGGCGGTGGTGTTCGCGCCGAACGGCAAGGCGGCGATCACCTATCGCGTCGAGTTGGGTGTGTGCCTGGCCAGTGGCGATCCGATCGGCCCGAAACAGGCGTGGCCACAGGCGATTCAGGCGTGGCTCGAGCAGGCCGACCGGTTCGGCTGGCAGCCTGCGGTGATGGGCGCCGGCGAACTCGGCGCCACCGCGTACCGCAAGGCGGGCCTGTCGGCGCTGCGGCTGGGTGACGAGGCGATCCTCGACACCCGCACGTTCTCGCTGGCGGGCCCGGAGATGAAGCAGGTGCGTCAGGCCGCGAACCGGTTGCGCAAGAACGGCCTCGAGGTGCGGATCCGCAGGCACCGCGACATTCCCGCCACCGAGTTCGCCGAAATCGTCGCGCGGGCCGACGCCTGGCGCGATACCGAGACCGAACGCGGCTTCTCGATGGCGCTGGGCCGCCTCGGCGACCCACTCGACGGCGACTGCCTGCTGGTCGAAGCGGTGGACCACGACGACCGCGTGCACGGCATGCTCTCGCTGGTCCCGTGGGGGCGCACCGGCGTCTCGCTGGAACTGATGCGGCGCGACCCGCAGAGCCCGAACGGCGTGATGGAGCTGATGATCTCGCAGCTCGCCCTGAACTCCGACCAGTACGGCATCACCAAGGTGTCGCTGAACTTCGCGGTGTTCCGATCGGTGTTCGAAGAAGGCGGCCGGATCGGCGCAGGTCCGATCCTGCGGGCCTGGCGCGGGGTGCTGCTGTTCTTCTCGCGCTGGTGGCAGCTCGAGGCCCTGTACCGGTCGAACGTGAAATACCACCCGCGCTGGGTGCCGCGGTTCTTCCTGTTCGAGGAACGCAGGCAGTTGCCGCGGGTGGCCACGGCGAGCGGGCTGGCCGAAGGATTCCTGCCGCGCATCGGCAAGGCGCCCGACGCGGGCGTGCACACCGGCACGACGGCGGCGGTCCCCGCGACGGTCACCGGCCTGCACGCCGACGGCAGCGCACCGGACGCACCGGAGGGCGCCGACGCCGAACAGGGTCCACGCAGGCCCGAACAGGTGCGGGTGCGCCTGGACAAACTCGACCGGCTCACGGCTTCGGGCATCGATGCCTATCCGGTCGCCTACCCGCCGACCCACGACATCGCCGAGGCCAGACGCTGCCCCAAGGGCACCACCGTGCGTATCGCGGGCAGGCTCTTGCGGATTCGCGACTACGGCGGCGTGATCTTCGCGCTGGTCCGCGATTGGACCGGCGAGATCCAGCTGGTGATCGATCGCGAACGGGTGGGCGCCGATCGCAGCAACGAGTTCACCGAATTCTTCGACCTGGGCGATCTCATCGAGGTGAGCGGGCAGATCGGCGCCAGCCGCAACGGTGAGCTGTCACTGCTCGCGCAGGACTGGCGGATGAACGGCAAATGCCTGCATCCGCTGCCCGACAAGTGGCGTGGGCTGGCCGATCAGGAAGCCAAGGTCCGGCAACGCTATGTGGACATGGCGATCAACCCCGAGACCCGCGAGGTGATGGCCAAGCGCAGCGCGGTCCTGCACTCACTGCGCGATTCGCTCTATGTCTGGGGCTTTCTCGAGGTGGAGACGCCGATTCTGCAACAGGTGCACGGCGGCGCCAACGCCACTCCGTTCCGCACCCACATCAATGCCTACGACCTCGACCTGTACCTGCGCATCGCCCCCGAGCTCTACCTCAAACGACTGTGCGTCGGTGGCATGGAGAAGGTGTTCGAGATCGGCCGTACCTTCCGCAACGAAGGCGTCGACTTCAGCCACAATCCCGAGTTCACGATCCTGGAAGCCTATGAGGCGCACAGCGATTACCAGCAGATGATGCACCTGTGCCGCAGGCTGATCCAGCACGCGGCGATGGCCGCCAACGGTGCCGAGGTGGCATTGCGGCCCAACGACGACGGCGGCTTCGACACCGTCGACATCTCCGGCGAGTGGCGGGTGAAGACCGTGCACGGCGCGGTCTCCGAGGCGATCGGCGCCGAGGTGACCGCGCGGACCGAGCTGGCCCGGCTGCGCGAGCTGTGCGACGAGGCGGGCGTGGCCTACCAACACGGTTGGGACGCGGGCCAAGTGGTGCTGGAGATGTACGAGCACCTGGTGGAGTCGCAGACCACCTACCCCACCTTCTACCTGGACTTCCCCACCTCGGTCTCCCCGCTCACCCGCTCGCACCGCAGCATCGAGGGGGTGGCCGAGCGCTGGGACCTGGTGGCCTGGGGCGTCGAGTTGGGCACGGCCTACAGCGAACTCACCGACCCGGTGGACCAGCGGCGCAGGCTCACCGAGCAGTCGATGCTGGCCGCCGGTGGCGATCCGGAGGCGATGGAACTCGACGAGGACTTCCTGACCGCGCTCGAACACGCGATGCCGCCCACCGGCGGACTCGGGATGGGCGTCGACCGGGTGGTCATGTTGATCACCGGGCGCAGCATCCGTGAGACGCTGCCGTTCCCGTTGGTGAAACCGCGGTGAAATCGGGTACAGGTGTATACGGATCGCGACGCGTTCGCGATCAACACATGCTCTGTGTGGCGCTTGCGAGGCTTTCGAACCGAAAGCCACAGTGAGACCGTTACTCTCGGAGTTCCGGCACCGGGAGGATGCCGGACCACCAACACATCGGGATGGGATTTCATGTATCTGGACTTGCTGACCACAGCCACACTCGTCGATCCGCACATGTTCACCAGCAGTTTCGACACCCTGGCGAGCTCGGACGCAGTCAACACCGCGCTGGAACTCGCGGCCAAGAAGAAAAAGAAGAACAGCTCCGGCCTGATCATCGGCGGCATCTGCTGCCTGATCATCGTGGTGCTCATCGTCGGCGGCATCTTCCTGCTCAAGAACAAGAAGAAGGGCGACCAGCCGCCGTACAACGGTGGTCAGCCGCCGTACAACGGCCCGCAGGGTGGTCAGCCGCCTTACGGCCAGCCGCCCTACGGCCAGTCCTGACCTAGCCGGAGGACTCGCGGCGATACCCTCGGTCGATGACGAGGCATCCCCGCGAGTCCGTTTCGGCTGTGGGTGGCCCCGAGCCCTGGTATCCGGCGGATAGGGCAGAGTGTTGACCGTGCAGCTGATACTCGTGCGTCATGCCCAACCCGAACGCGTAGTCGGCGACACCACCGCCGCCGACCCCGGCCTCACCGACATCGGCAAGCTCCAAGCCGACCGCGTCCCCGCCGCGCTCGCACCCCACGAGATCGCTCGCATCGTCAGCAGCCCCCAGCGCCGCGCCCGCGACACCGCGCTCCCCACCGCGACCGCCCGCGACCTGCCGGTCGACGTCATCGACGACCTCGCCGAGTACGACCGCGACCTGCCCGCCTACATTCCGATCGAAGACGCGAAAACCGAATTCGCCGACGCCTACGCCCGCATCAAGGCGGGCCATCTCCCCGACCAGATCGACGGCCCCGCCTTCACCACGCGAGTCCTCACCGCCGTCGAAACCCTGGTCGCCACCACAGCTCCCGGCGACACCGTCGTAGCCTTCGCCCACGGTGGCGTCATCAACGTCCTCCTGGCCGACATCCTGGCCCTCCCCCGCCCCCTCACCTTCCCGATCGACTACTGCTCGATCACCCGAATCCTCTACTCCCGCACCGGCACCCGCACCGCCGCCACCATCAACGAGAACGCCCACGTCTGGAACCTGCTCCCCAGGTACCTGTCCCGAACCACGCCCTAGATCCACGAAAGAGCCCGGCACCGCCGAAGCGATACCGGGCTCTGCGCGAACGGCTCAGGCCGCCTGAGCGATCCAGTTGTGCATCCAGCTGATGGCGGTCTGCCCGCCACCCACCGAGTAACTGCCGTACAGCGTGTGCGCCTGCGAACGGTAGAACTGCTCCAGGTCCTTGGCCCGCTTCTGGTTGGCCGCGTCCGTCAGCTGCGCCCCCAGCGTCGGGATGCCGCCGAACGACATCAGGTCGCTCACGATCGCTCCGGCCTCGAGCTGGTAGCGCCACAGGTTGGCCGGGTTCGCGTCCGAGCTCTGTGCGAGGAAGCCGGCGAACCGCGTCACGAAGTCGTCGGTAGCGGTCGCGCAGTACAGATCGTCGACCGCGCAGATCGTGCGGGTGCGGTCGCTCAGCCAACCGAAGCCACCCGGCCGAGCGCCACCGGCACCGGCGCCCGCGGCGTGCGGGCCGACCTGGATATCGGTCGGCGAACGACGAGGATCGGAGATGAGGCCGACAGCGGCGACCCGGTCCTGCGGGATCGGGCTGATACCCGTACCGATCTCGGCGGCCAGATCGCCTGCGGCGTCGGCACCCTGGCTGTAGCCGACGATCGCGGCCTTGGTGTTGCCGCAGGAGGCCAGCTTCTCGCTGATCAACCCGCGGGCGGCGTCGACCGCCTGCTTCTTGGAGTTGCCGTAGACATCGCCCTCCCAGGGGAACGCGGTCGCGGCATAGGTGACGTAGTCGACGTCGGTGTTTCTCGGTAGGCCGTTGGTGACGCCGGCGAGCATGCCGGGGCCGGGGGCCTTCTCGTGGCCGGTTTCCCAGGTGCCGGGAATGGCGACGACATAAAGACTCGGGCAGGCGGGCGCCGCGCTCGCGCTCGTGCTGCCGACAACAATTCCGGACATCATCGCCGCGGACGCTCCCAGAGCCGCGACAACCTTCTTCAACTGCATACCGCTCCAGTTCACCCTTGCTCGTCGATGTGAGAGCAACCCCGATTACTGACGTTGTGGCCCCAGACCTCGCCGCGAATCACAATAGGCGTACGAGCCATCCCATGCCACACAACCTCTCGATCTTGTGATGGGTCGCACCGACTGATCGCGCAGGGTTCACCCCGCCGATGACGGAATGTCGGCGGCACGTCACCGCCGACACGCCCCCCGTTCGCGAAACTCACACCTCCAGGTCTTCTTCGATGCCCTTGAGCTTGTGCCGCGCCAGCGCCAGATTGGCCCGGCCGCGATCGAGGGCGAGGTAGAGGAACAGCCCTTTGGACTTGCGCCCCGTCATCGGGCGGATCAGGTGGTATTGCGTGCCCAGGGTGATGAGGATGTCCTCGATCTCCTCGTTGAGCCCGAGCTGCTCGATGGTGCGCATCTTCGCCCGCACCACCTCGGTGTTGCCCGCCGCGGCGACCTGCAGGTCGAGCGACTTGGTGCTGCTGAGCATTCCGAGGGCCATGCCACTGCTGTAGTCGACGATCGCGGCGCCGATCGCGCCCTCGATCACCATCATGTCCTTCAGAGCCAGATCCATATTCGACATCGTGTGCCTTTCAATCGTTGTGCGCCGCCGCCAGATGGCCGGCGATCGCGCGAGCTACCGGTCGCGACTCCAGATGGAGTCGACCGACATTCACTTCGGGTCCGGCGAGCACGGTCAGCGAGGTGCGCCCGGCGGCGTAGATCACCACCTGCCCCTCGGTGCCGTGCACGACGACCTCGCTGAACCCGCCGCCGTGCGCGGTGTTCGCCAGCCGGTACGACAGCGACAACTGCGCGGCCGACAGCGCGGCCAGGCCCGTGGGTTCGAGATGGGCGGGGAGGTCGTGTTCGATGAGCAGCCCGTCGCTGGAGGCCACCAGCGACCCGGTGAGCTGAGGTAGCCGTTCGCGCAACGACTGCAGTTCGGCCTGCACAGCCGGGTAGTTCTGGGGCGCTGTGTGTTCGGGCGCCCTGGGTTCGGGTGTGGTCATCGCCACCTTGGTCAACCTTCCCCTCCAATCACCGAGCAGCTTCTTCCGCACGGTCACGCAAGCTCCTCCAACGCCGCCCTGAGCCGGATGAGTGTTTCGCGGTCGACCTGCTGCCAGCGTTCGGGTTCCGCTGCGCCGGCCGGTTTTCCGCGGTGTCGGGCGGTCGCGGTCGCTTCCTCGTCGATCGCGTGCCTGCCCTGTCGTGCACCCGTCTCCTGCTGGGGGCGGGTCGGTCCCGCGCTGCCCGGAATGCGTCGGGGCAGCGTGGGCACGGATGTTGTCGACCGAGTCGAGCTCCGGTGGTCGGCCGGGTCCGGTGCGAGGGCGAGGTGGCGCCCGCGCGGTGGTTGTTCGGTCGCGACGGGTTCCGGCGCTTCGATCAGGCCCGCTGTGGTCAGGTCGCGGACCGCGACGAGGCAGCCATAGGTGGTGCGGCCCAGATCGCGGGCGATGTCGGCGATGCTGCGGCGGGTGTCGGCGGCGGCGAGAACCTCTGCCTGACTTCCGGTGAGTACCACCTGGTTCCGCTTGATCCGGCGGGCCGGGACCACCGGAACCAGGGTGACGAGGTCGGCGGTCCACGGGCCGTACTCGTTGTCGGTGCGGCGTTCGCATTCGTGAACAAGCGCGCGGGGCGCGATGTGGCAGACCGGCGCCAGCCAGTGTTCGGTTGTCGGACGGAATTCCGGCTCACCCGCGGAGGCCAGCAAAAAATAGGCGGCGTCGAACACCGACAGCAGCGCCAGGGTTTCCAGTTGTGGCTGGTCCAGCAGCGGACCCGGGTCGCCCGCACCGGCGCGACGCCAATCCTCCGCCGTTGCTACGCCCGCTTCGACGACCAATCTGTCGAGTCCGATGGTCCGCCCGCAGCCGACCGAGGCGATAGTGCCGCGCACCAAGTGGAATTCGCCGTCGCCTGCGCGCAATACTCCGGTCGAGCCTTCTTCGCCGAGCCGATGCAATTCATCGGCGAGCGCGACACTCATCGATCCCCGCCCGTCAATTCTTGCAGTGCCGACCTGAGCTGATAGCGGGCCATCCCGAGATTGCCGGTGTCGCCGTCGAAGACGACATGCATGAACAACCTGCCGTCGAAATCGCCGTCGACCAGGTGGAGGAGGTGAAATCCCCTGGTCCGGCACACCACGATCTCGGTGAGGTCGTCGTCGGAGCTCCCCAGGGCCGGACACGCGAGCGCGGCCCGCATCACATCGGTGGTCCCCGCCGCGTCCTCGTGCTCGTCGACGCCTCGGCGCTCGCCGGCACCGGCCACGGCCAACCCGCTCGCCCCGTCCACCAGCGTCACACTGCGCGCCCCGGGAATATCCATGATGCGTTTCAGACACCCATCAAGAGAATTCACCGAGCCCCCGAACCGTCATCGACTATTGATCGAGACGAGACGTTATACCCCTCCGCTATTCCTCGCATCTTGAACGCCGGAAAATTGCTGCCGCACAATATGTTTGCTGATGGTTGCTGGAAAACCGCTCGGTATCAATACTTTTGAGTAACTTCGGCGCCCATTCGCTGCGAGCAGCTATAACCGGTGATCACTCGCCTGTTCCACCCGCCAGCGATCATCGCGTAAACATCGATAATTGTGTCTTCGCAGACCTCGCCGAACCCGACGCACAGCGGTACCCCACCGATGTGCTCGGAGTGTGCGATCAGCCGGCGGCGCGGCGGTACCAGGTTTCCGCTTCGCGGTGGGCGCCTTGGGATTCCAGCAGGGCGGCGAGGTTGGCCATGGCCCGCGGGTGGCCGAGATCGGCCGCGCGACGGAAGCAGCGGCGGGCCTCGGTGATGGCGCCGCGGTGGCGCAGCAGGATGCCGAGATTGTTCACGGCGTCGATGTCGCCGTGGTCGGCGGCCTCGCCGAACCAGGCTTCGGCGTCGTCGAGGCGGTCCTGATCCTGGAGGAGTCGCGCGAGATTGAACATGGCGTCGACATGGCCCGCCATCGCGGCGTGGTGGTACCAGGTTTCGGCGTCCCGGCGGTCACCGCACTGGTAGAGCATGGTGGCCAGATTGAACATGGCGTTGGCATTGCCCGCGACAGCCGCACGGCGGTACCAGGACTCGGCCTCGTCGAGTTCACCGAACTGGTCGAGCAACACGGCCAGGTTGTTCATCGAGCGCGTGTGCCCCGCGGCGGCGGCGCGCCGGAACCAGTACTCGGCGGCTTCGAAATCGCTGTGGTCGTGGTAGAAGTGGGCGAGATTGTGCATGGCGGTACCGTCACCACGCTCTGCGGCGCGGCGAAGGTTCGCCAACGCTTCCGGCGGCAACGGCACAGCTCCCCCTCGGATCTCCCGTACACCTCGACACGGAAAGTCTATGTGCTGCAGGGAAGATCAGCCACGTCGTTCGCTCGCCTACCGAACCCCTTGCACCCCTTCCCCGTTCACCCCCCTACGCACATTCCCCGCAAACCCGCAGGTATCCGGCAAGGCGTCCGGATTCGGCGGGACACCTGCCTCGTGTGGGGGGAATGACAAAAAAAGACGCCCGCGGGCTCGAAAGCCTGCGGGCGCCTTACTGGTTGCGCGGCTAGCGCTGGGCGACAGCCGTCGGGGGGATCGGCGCAGGCAGCGCGGTCTCGCCCTCGAGGAATTTGTCGACGGCCGACGCGGCGGCGCGGCCCTCGGCAATGGCCCAGACGATCAGCGACTGGCCACGGCCCATGTCACCGGCCACGAAGACGCCAGGGATGTTGGTAGCCCAGCTCTTGTCGCGCTGGACATTGCCGCGACCGTCGTAGCCGACACCGAGATCGGTGAGCAGGCCCGGCTTCTGGGGACCGACGAAGCCCATGGCCAGCAGGACCAGGTCGGCTTCGAGGGTGAAGTCGGTGCCCTCGACCTTTTCGAAACGGCCGTTGACCATCTTGACCTCGTGCGCATCGAGACCGGTGACCTTGCCGTCCGCGCCGACGAAACGCTCGGTGTTCACCGAGAACAGACGTTCGCCGCCCTCTTCGTGCGCCGAGGCGACCCGGTACATCAGCGGGTAGGTCGGCCACGGGGTCGAGCCCGCGCGCTCCTCGGGAGGACGCGGCATGATCTCGAACTGGTGCACCGACTCGGCACCGTGGCGGTGCGAGGTGCCCAGGCAGTCGGCGCCGGTGTCGCCACCGCCGATGATGATGACCTTCTTGCCCTTGGCGTGGATCGGCGGCAGGCCGTCGGAGTCGGCGATGTCGTCACCGAGCTGCACCCGGTTGGACAGCGGCAGGAACTCCATCGCCTGGTGGATGCCGTCGAGCTCGCGGCCCGGGATCGGCAGATCGCGGGCGATGGTGGCGCCACCGGCCAGCACGATCGCGTCGAAACGCTCACGCAGCTGCTCGGCGGTGATGTCGACACCCACGTTGACGCCCGCCTTGAAGATGGTGCCTTCGGCTTCCATCTGGGCCAGACGACGGTCGATGACCGACTTCTCCATCTTGAATTCCGGGATGCCGTAGCGCATCAGGCCGCCGATGCGGTCGTCACGCTCGAACACGGTCACGGTGTGACCGGCGCGAGTGAGCTGCTGGGCGGCGGCCAGACCGGCCGGGCCCGAGCCGACGACGGCGATCTTCTTGCCGGTGAGACGGGTCGGGTACACCGGGGTGACCCAGCCCTCGTCGAAGGCGTTCTCGATGAGCTCGACCTCGACCTGCTTGATCGTGACCGGCTCCTGGTTGATGCCGAGCACGCAGGACGCCTCACACGGAGCCGGGCACAGGCGGCCGGTGAACTCCGGGAAGTTGTTGGTGGCGTGCAGGCGGTCGATGCCTTCGCGCCACGCGCCCTTGTAGACCAGGTCGTTCCATTCGGGAATCAGGTTCCCGAGCGGACAGCCGTTGTGACAGAAGGGGATACCGCAATCCATGCAGCGGCTGGCCTGGGTCTTCAAGGTGTCCTGGGAGAACTTCTTCTCCTCGTAGACCTCTTTCCAGTCGAGCAGACGCAGCTCGACCGGACGACGGGCCGGGGTTTCCCTCGAGGTGTGCTTCAAAAATCCCTGTGGGTCAGCCACGAGCCGCCTCCATGATCGCGGTATCCACGTCCTTGCCGGCCTTCTCGGCTTCGGAAATGGCGAGTAGAACCTTCTTGTATTCGCGGGGCATGACCTTCACGAAGTGGTTCACCTGCTGGGACCAGTCGCTCAGGATGCGTTCGGCCACAGCCGATCCCGTTTCGTCGCGGTGGGTCGCGATGATGTCGCGCAGCCAGGTGAAGTCGTCACCGGAGAGCTGCTCGATCGCGTCGACCTGATCCGGGTTGACCCGGCCGGGCAGCTTGCCCTCGGGGTCGTAGAAGTAGGCGACGCCACCGGACATACCGGCACCGAGGTTGCGGCCGGTGTCACCGAGGATGACCACGCGGCCACCGGTCATGTACTCGAGCGCGTGGTCGCCCACACCCTCGACGACCGCGGTGGCACCGGAGTTACGCACGCCGAAGCGCTCGCCCGCGACACCGTTGATCAGGATGCGACCGCTGGTGGCGCCGAACATGATCACGTTGCCCGCGATGATGTTGTCTTCGGCGACAAAGGCTTCCGGAGCCGAAGCCGACGGGCGGACCACGATGCGGCCACCCGACAGACCCTTGCCGACGTAGTCGTTGGCGTCACCGAAGACCCGCAGCGTGATGCCGGCCGGGACGAACGCGCCGAAGCTGTTGCCCGCCGAACCGGTGAAGGTGATGTCGATGGTGTCGTCGGGCAGGCCCGCGCCACCGTAGAGCTTGGTCACCTCGTGGCCGAGCATGGTGCCGACCGTGCGGTTCACATTGGTGATCTTGGTTTCGATCTTGACCGCCTGGCCACGCTCGAGCGCGGGAGCGCTCTGCGCGATCAGCTCGTTGTCCAGCGCCTTGTCCAGACCGTGGTCCTGGGTACCGGTGCACCGGGTGTTCTGGTTCATGAACGCCGTCTCCGGCATGTCCAGGATCGGCGACAGGTCCAGCTTGGCGGCCTTGTAGTGCTGCTTGGCCTTGGCGGTGTCGAGCAGGTCGACCCGGCCGACGGCCTCGTCGAGGGTGCGGAAGCCCAGCTCGGCGAGCAGCTCACGCACCTCCTCGGCGATGAACATCATGAAGTTCTCGACGAATTCCGGCTTGCCGGTGAAGCGCTCGCGCAGCACCGGGTTCTGGGTGGCGATGCCGACCGGACAGGTGTCGAGGTGACACACGCGCATCATGACGCAACCCGAGACCACCAGGGGCGCGGTCGCGAAACCGAACTCCTCGGCGCCGAGCAGGGCGGCGATCATCACGTCGCGGCCGGTCTTCATCTGACCGTCGACCTGAACGACGATGCGGTCACGCAGGCCGTTGAGCAGCAGGGTCTGCTGGGTCTCGGCCAGGCCGAGCTCCCAGGGTCCACCCGCGTGCTTGAGCGAGGTCAGCGGCGACGCGCCGGTGCCGCCGTCGTGGCCCGAGATGAGCACGACGTCGGCGTGTGCCTTGGACACACCGGTGGCGACGGTGCCGACACCCGGCTCCGCGACAAGTTTCACGTGAATCCGAGCCTGCGGGTTCGCGTTCTTCAGATCGTGGATCAGCTGCGCCAGATCCTCGATCGAGTAGATGTCGTGGTGCGGCGGCGGCGAGATCAGGCCGACGCCCGGCGTGGAGTGGCGCACCTCGGCGACCCACGGGTACACCTTGTGCGCGGGCAGCTGGCCGCCCTCGCCCGGCTTGGCACCCTGGGCCATCTTGATCTGGATGTCGGTGGCGTTGGTCAGGTAGTGCGCGGTGACGCCGAAGCGACCCGACGCGACCTGCTTGATCGCCGAACGACGCCAGTCACCGTTCTCCTCGACCTCGAAGCGAGCGGGGCTCTCGCCGCCCTCACCGGAGTTCGAGCGAGCGCCGATGCGGTTCATCGCGATGGCGAGGGACTCGTGCGCCTCGGCGGAGATGGAGCCGTAGCTCATCGCACCGGTCGAGAAACGCTTCACGATCTCGCTCGCGGGCTCGACCTCGTCGATGGAGATCGACGCGCGCTGGTTCGACTTGAACTTGAACAGGCCACGCAGCGCCGCTAAGCGCTCGGACTGATCGTCGACCAGCTTGGTGTACTCCTTGAAGATCGAGTACTGGCCGGTGCGGGTCGCGTGCTGGAGCTTGAACACCGTGTCCGGGTTGAACAGGTGGTACTCGCCCTCACGACGCCACTGGTACTCGCCACCGACCTCGAGCTCGCGATGCGCGCGCTCGTTGCGGTTCTCCAGGAACGCGACGCGGTGGCGGATGGCCACCTCTTCGGCGATCTCGTCGAGACCGATGCCGCCCAGCGCGGAGCGCAGGCCGGTGAAGTACTCGTCGACCAGGTCCTGGGCCAGGCCGATGACCTGGTACAGCTGGGCGCCGTTGTAGGAGGCCAGGGTGGAGATGCCCATCTTCGACATCACCTTGAGCACGCCGTTGCTGGCCGCGGTGCAGTAGTTCGCGACGGCCTTGCGGAAGTCGGCGCCCAGATCGCCGGTGCTGCCCGGAATCTGCAGCGAGCCGCGCTCGAGCATGTCCTCGATGGTCTCGAAGGCCATGTACGGGTTGATCGCGGCGGCGCCGAAACCGATCAGCAGGGCCATGTGGTGCACCTCGCGGGCGTCACCGGCCTCCACGACCAGGCCGACCATGGTGCGGGTCCGCTCGCGCACCAGGTGGTGGTGCACCGACGAGGTGAGCAGCAGCGACGGGATCGGCGCCAGCTTCTCGTTGGACTCACGGTCGGACAGCACGATGATGCGCGCGCCGCCGTCGATGGCGGCCGAGACCTGGGTGTTGATGGCCGCGAGCGCCTTGCGCAGACCCTCGCCGCCCTCGGCGACCGGGTACAGACCGCGCACGACCACCGAGCGCAGGCCCGGCTGGCTGCCGTCGTCGTTGATGTGGACGAGCTTGGCCAGCTCGTCGTTGTCGAGAATGGGCTGTTCGAGCGCGATCATGCGACAGGAGTCGGGACCCGGATGCAGCAGATCGGCCTCGGGGCCGAGGTTGCGCTTGAGGCTGGTGACGACCTTCTCGCGGATGGCGTCCAGCGGCGGGTTGGTGACCTGCGCGAACAGCTGCGAGAAGTAGTCGAACAGCAGACGCGACCGGTTCGACAGCACCGCGATCGGCGTATCGGTACCCATCGAGCCCAGTGCCTCGCCGCCGGTCTTGGCCATCGGCGTGATCAGCAGGTTCAGGTCCTCGGTGGTGTAACCGAAGATCTGCTGACGGATCAGCACGCGGTCGTGCGACATGTGCACGTGCGGGCGGTCGGGCAGGTCGGCCAGGCGGCTGACGCCCTCGTCGAGCCACTGCTGGTACGGCTGCGCCGCGGCCAGTTCCGACTTGACCTCCTCGTCGGTGACGATGCGACCCTGCTCGGTGTCGACCAGGAACATCTTGCCCGGCTGCAGGCGGATCTTCTGGACCACGGTGGCGGGGTCGATGTCGAGCACGCCGACCTCGGATGCGAGCACGACGAGGCCGTCCTCGGTGACCCAGATGCGACCCGGGCGCAGACCGTTGCGGTCGAGCACGGCGCCGATCTTGGTGCCGTCGGAGAAGCACACCGCTGCCGGGCCGTCCCACGGCTCCATCAGCATCGAGTGGTACTCGTAGAACGCGCGCCGGTCGGGGTCGAGGTTCTCGTTACGCTCCCACGCCTCGGGAATCATCATCATGATGGCGTGGTGCAGTTCGCGACCGCCCAGGTGCAGCAGTTCGAGCACCTCGTCGAAACGCGCGGTGTCGGAGGCGCCGGGGGTGCAGACGGGGAAGATCTTCTGCAGCCGGTCCTTGCCCGCCTCGTCCTTGCCGAACACGTCGCTGCGCAGCAGCGCCTCACGGGCGCGCATCCAGTTCTCGTTACCGGTGACGGTGTTGATCTCACCGTTGTGGGCGACCCGGCGGAACGGGTGCGCCAGCGGCCACGAGGGGAAGGTGTTGGTGGAGAAGCGCGAGTGCACGATGCCGATGGCCGACTCGACGCGCTCGTCCTGCAGGTCCAGGTAGAACGCACGCAGCTGGGGCGTGGTGAACATGCCCTTGTAGATGAAGGTCTGGCCGGACAGGCTCGGGAAGTACACCGATTCCTTGCCGACGGTGCCCTCGCCGGGGCCTGCCTTGCCGAGCTCGTGCTCGATCCGCTTGCGGATCACGTAGGCGCGACGCTCCAGGTCCATGCCCGAGAGCTGCTCGGCGGAGTTCTTCGGCGAGCCGATGAAGATCTGCCGGAAGGTGGGCATGGCATCGCGGGCCAGCGCGCCGAGCGAGGTCTCGTCGATCGGCACCTCGCGCCAGCCGAGCACGGCCAGGCCCTCTTCGGTGACGATCTTCTCGACGCCGTAGGCGGCCCGCGCGGCTTCGCGGCGGGCCTGCGGCAGGAAGGCGATACCGGAGGCGTAGGAGCCTTCCGGGGGCAACTCGAAAGCGGCGCCTTCTTCGGCGAGGATCGCACGGAAGAACTTGTCCGGGAGCTGCAGCAGGACGCCCGCGCCGTCGCCGGAGTTCGGCTCGGCACCCGCAGCACCGCGGTGCTCCAGGTTCAGGAGGGCCGTGATGGCCTTGTCGACGATGTCTCGACTGCGTCGTCCATGCATGTCGGCAACGAACGCGACGCCGCAGGCGTCGTGTTCGAATGCCGGATCGTAGAGCCCGGTGACTCCGGGTGACCTGTGGCCAGGAAGTTGCGTCATGCCTCTGCCTTCAAGAAAGTCGGCTGTCGATGTCGGCCACCCAGCAAGCTGAGCGTGGGCCCTTCGTCGTTTCGCCTCCGTCAAGACTGCGTCCGTACGATCCGAAACCAGCGACGGTGGTGGTTTGCGGCGTTGACGTAGTTGGGGTGCTCAGAGGTAACGGGATGCTTACTTCTCCCTTACCGCTGCGCGGGGTTTCACCCGCTACTCTTGGCCCGGTTTCACCGGACCTCGAACAGGTGGTTGTGCCGAACTGGGTGCGTTCGGCGTAAGAGCAAACGATAAGTCAGACCGCAGACCCAACCAACTAAGGTTGTGCTAAGTAACCCGTCTAGCTGGGGTTTGTAACGGCTGCTTGCATCGTCGCGCGCGTCGTCCAGTGTAAAGCAGACCGGGGACCGGATCGATCCCGGACAACCCCCGCCTACCTGCGTGAACACTGTCGACGAGCAGACTCGGTTCCACCGTCGGCCGGGGGCCGAAAGCTGAACTCACCTGCACCGCAGCAGATTTCCCTGCAGATGCCCTGGTCAAACCTCCCACCTCCGCTAACCAGGGGTGGGGACTGTGAGATATTCCCGACACGGGCCCCCACAAGCGCTCCAGTCAGCCGACCGTACGGTCTGTATTGCGAAATGTGCGCCACAGCACACTGCTGGCAAACTTCTGGCAGTGTCGTTCGACACAAATCGGGCACGGACGGCGGTGCGGCCCGGCTCGCCGCGCGCGACACGCCGAGGTCGGCACAGAAATGTTTCGGTCAGCGCGATGAGTGGACCCATCCACTGTGAGGCTGACCACAAGCAGTACCTCGGCACTCGGTGTGTCGGTGTCCGGCCTGTCACGCTGACACAACGAATCCATGCCAGTTTCGCCTTATCTACCAGTTTCGCCATGCCCAGTGGAGCGCACGACCCGGGGAGAACTCATGACCGGCTTACTCACCTGGCTCGGCGGAGGCCTCGCCTCGCCACGGCGCCGGGACCACGAATCGGGCGCCGACCTGGCTTTCAGCCATGAACAGGGCCGTTATCTCGTCACCGGTGCCGCCGTGACGTTGTTCGCCGTGATCGCCGGTCTCGTCGCGATGTCCGCACTGCTCGCCGCCGACGCTGCCGTGCTCGTCGCGGTGCTGTTCGCGCTGGTCATCGCCGTCGCCGCGGGAGCGCTCGGCCGGGCGCTGGCGACTACGCGGCCCGGTGCGGACGACGATCGGTTCGGAATCGCGGCCCGGATCGGGGTCGGGGTGCTGGCCGGGGTCTTCGTGGCCGAACTCGCCGCCACCGTGCTGCTCGGCGGGACCGTCGACCGGGAACTGGATGTGCGCGCCCAGGCGAGTGCCGAGAACGCGCCTGCCGTGGTCGCCGCCCGCACCTCGTTCGACCTCGCCACCGCCGACCGGGCCGCGCTCGATCTGAGTATCGCCAAGTCGCAGGCCGACATCGACCGCGCGCTGGTGATCGCCCGCTGCGAGTACAACCCCACCGCGGAATGCCCGCGGACCAGAATCACCGGGGTACCGGGTCGCGGTCCGGAAACGCAGACCGCCAACGACATGCTCGACGACGCCCGCAAACAGCTCGCCACGGCGCAGGGCCGCATCGAGGGCCTCGACCAGCGGGTTCGCACCGAATCCGCCGCGCTCGCCACCGCGCGGACCAGCGCGTTCGCCGACGGCGACCGTGGCTTGGGCGCCCGCTGGCTGGCCATGAACAGCTACACCGCGTCACACGCGGGCGCCGCCGCGCTGCGCCTGCTCATCCTGCTCGCGGGCGTCGTCGTGGCCCTGCTGCCGCTGCTGCTGCGCTGGTGGCGCGGGGAAACCTCGCTCGACCGCCGGGTCGACGCCGCGGAGGTGGCCGATCGGGCCCAGTGCGAGGCCGACGCCGCCATCGCGGTGAAACGCGCCGAAGTGCGCACCGAGACGGCCGCCTTGCGCGCCGAACACGAGCTCACCGCCGCGCAACTGGCCATCGAAGCCGATACCGTGATCGATCGAGAACGTCAGCGCACCAGGATCATCGCCGCGATCGGCGGTTTCGAGCTCGGGTTCACCGAGCCGCATCGAAAGGACGACTCCGTGTCTCTGGAGCCGAACGTCACATCGCAGCTGCCCGCGGGGTACGTCCAGCACGCGCTGCCCGCCGGCACCGCCGGGGCTCTCGTCCCCGCCCACCAGACGCCCACCCAGCAACCGCCCGCGCAAGCACCGGCCGGCGGTGGCGGTTTGGCGTTGCCGATCATCGGGACGGTGCCGTTCACCGACACCGCCGCTCGCTGGATCCGTCCGCTGGTACCGGCTTTCGTGGCCAATGCCTTCGACTCGGCCACCCACCCGATGCGGACCGCGCGGCAGGCGTTCGAAGAGGTCGAAGAGGTGACGTTCACGCTGCGCCGCACGCGCAAGGTCACCGTCGACACGCAGGATTCCGCGCAGCAACAGCAGGTCCCCGCCGGATATCAGTTGCAGGGTCAGCCCGCGCAGGGTTTCCTGCCGCCCGGCGCCTACCCGCAGCAGCAGTACCAGCAGCCGTACCAGCCGTACGCCCAGCAGATCGCCTCGAACGTGGTCGACGCGCCGTCGAGCCGCTTCCACCCGGACCCGCGTCAGTACCCCTCGGCGCCGAACTACACCGCGCTGCCCGCCGGTCAAGGCAATGGCCTGCCCGAGGCGGACAGCCACGGCGAGCTCGCCGGCGGAAACGCCAACGAGCTGCCCGGCAACCGGCGTCAGCTGCCGCCCGCCCGCTGATCGCACGGGGTGGCCGACAATCTCGGCCACCCCGGCTCAGCCGCGCGTGGTCTTCGTCCGCACCGCGCTGTAGGCCGCGAACAACAGCACCGCGACGATGCCGAGCACCGTCAGATGGATGCCGCTGACAAACGCCTGGTTCGCCGACGACAGGAACTCCGCCGCCACCGCGGCGGGCAGCTCGCCGGCCACCTCGACGGCACCGCTGAGCGAACCCGACGCGGCCGCCACAGCGTCATCCGGCAGCAAGGACACGTCCAGACCACGCCGGAAGATCGCCATCACGGTGCTGCCGAGCAGGGCGACACCGAGCGCAAGACCCGTTTCGTAGGCGGTCTCCGAGATCGCCGCGGCCGCACCGGCGCGTTCCTCCGGCGCCGATCCGACGACCAGGTCGGCGGCCACGGTCATGGCCACACCGGCACCCAGACCGATGCCGACGAAACCGAGCACGAACGCCTCGGCGCCACTCACCGCGTCGACCGCGAGGAAGGCCGCCGCGCCGATCGCGGTGACGACCAGCGCACCGGCCAGCACCAGCGCCGCGCGCCAGCGCCGCACGAGCCAGGCCGCCGCCAGCGAACCGAACACGCTCGCCGCGAGCCCCGGCAGCATCAGCAGACCCGCCTCCAAGGGCGTACGGCCGAGCACCAGCTGCAGATACTGCGATCCGAAGAACAGCACGCCCGCCAGCGCGAACACCGCGAGCAGGTTGGTGAACACCGCCACCCGGAACCGCGGCAGTTCGAACAGCCGCAGGTCGAGCATCGGATCGGTCAGGCGACGCTGCCTGCGCACGAACAGCACGGCCGAGACCACACCGACCAGGCCGACCAGCAGCGCGCTCACCGCCGGACCGTGCGCGGCGGTTTCCTTCACCGCGTAGACCACCGGCACCAGCGCCAGCATCGACAGCAGCGCGCTCAGCGCGTCGAACCGGCCCGGGTTCGGATCACGTGACTCGGGGATGAGCAGCGGGGCGAGGGCGAGTAGCACCAGCATCACCGGCAGGTTCACCAGGAACACCGAGCCCCACCAGAAGTGCTCGAGCAGCCAGCCGCCGACCAGCGGACCGGCCGCGGCGCCGCCACCGGCCATCGCACTCCACACACCGATCGCGACGGTGCGCTGCCGCGGGTCCTGGAACATCGATCGGATCAGGCCGAGCGTGGCGGGCATCAGCGTGGCGCCCGCGACGCCCTGTAGGACGCGCGCGGCGATCAGCATCTCCGGCGACACCGCCCACGCGGCCAGCGCCGAGGCGATGCCGAAGCCGACCGCACCGATCAGCAGGAGCTTGCGCCTGCCGATCCGGTCGCCGAGATTGCCCATCACCACCAGCAGACCGGCGAGCACGAAGGAGTACACGTCGATGATCCAGAGCAGCTGTGGCGTGCTCGGGGCGAGGTCGGCGCTGATCGCGGGCACGGCCAGGTCCAGCACGGTCGCGTCCACGGCGAGCAGCAGCAGGGCCAGGGCGAGTACGCCGAGGCCCGCCCACTCACGCGGGGTGGCGCGCGTCGGGGTGAGTGCTGTGGGGGTGTTCATCGGTCTCTCGTCTTTCGGGTTGGTAAACCGTCCAGACGGTACAGTAACAAGAAAACCGTCCAGACGGTACAGTGATTGCCGTGAGCTCTGACACCCGCGACCGCATCCTCGACGCCCTGGAGACCCTGCTGCTCGAACGCGGCGCGGCACAGATGACCCTCGACAACGTCGCCGCCGCGGCGGGCGTGTCGAAGGGCGGGCTCCTCTACCACTTCAAGAGCAAGGACACCCTGCTCGTCGGCCTGGTCCAGCGGCTCGGCGAGCGTGCCCGCACCCAACTCGACGACGCCAGATCGAGCGGGAGCTCCATCGCCGAGTGGTACCTGCAGACGCCCGACCCCACCGCGCAGGACGACGCCGTAGAACTCGCCCTGTACCGCTCACTGCTGGCGACCATGCGCACGATCGACGCGTCGGCGGGCAGCGAACCCGACGAGGTGCAGCGCGCGCTCGACGCGGTGATGGTTGCCTGGTCGGACAACCTCGAGACCGAGGTGGACGACCCCGTCCGCGCCGACACCATCCGACTGGTGGGCGATGGGGTCTACCTGCGCGCCCTGCTCGGTCTGCCGCAGATCGAACCCGCGCGCTACCGGGCCGTCGTCGACAACCTGCTCCAGGGTTGAGTGCACATTTGTACACCGAACGAAGCTGCGGACAACAGGACGGTCGACGGACCGGTGGACGGTCACAAAACTGGGTGCGACCAGTTGGTATAGCCGCCTGACTAATGCAGTGACCTGCGCAACTCTGTGGCCGACACCGGGTTCACCGGTTTACAGTTCAGAAGTGATCAACCGCGATGGACCGGCGGGCGCGGCACGATCAGCGCCATGGGGCTCGCCGCTGCTCGGGCCAGTCGACGAGGCATCGAAGATCCGTCGAGTTCGGGTGCAGTTACTACTCACGGTCCCGCTGCTCATCGCCAATCTGATCGGCATCGCCATGGTGGTGGTGCTCGCGGGCTTCGTGCTGCCCGGTCCCACCGTGTTCACTCGGCAACTCCTGCTGGTCAACAGCGTTTTCACACCACTGTGCGCCGCGCTCGCGCTGGCGGGCGGCACCGTGTGGGGCACCGTGGCCGGGGTGCGCTCGATGGGCTGGGCCACCGATCCCGAGCACGTGCCGACGCCGGCCGAACAGCAGGTCACCGTGTCGGCGCCGCGCTGGATGGTGCTGCAGCAGGCCATCCTGTGGACGCTGACGTTGACCGTGCTCACCATCGTCTACGGGGTGCTCGAACCGGCGCTGATCCCCAAGGTCATCCTCTCCACCGGGGCCGCCGCGATCGTCGTGTGCGCCAACAGCTACCTGATCATCGAATTCGCGCTGCGCCCGGTGACCGCTCGCGTGCTGGCCGCCGACCCGCACCGCCGCCGTGGCATCGGCGTGTTCGGCCGGACCATGCTGTCGTGGTTCGTCGGGGTCGGCGTACCGGTGGCGCTCACGATGACGGTGGCGGTGTGGGCGCTGGCCGATCCCGCGGTGAGCAAGGCCAGGCTGGCGGTGTGCATGCTCAGCCTCGGCGGCTCCGCGCTGGTGTTCGGGTTGATCCTGATGGCCCAGGTCGTCGCGGCGACAGTGGCCCCGATCAAGGGGGTGCGCCAGGCGCTGCGGCGCGTGGAGAACGGCGACCTCGACGCCGAGATCGCCCTCTACGACGGCACCGAACTGGGCGAACTGCAGAGCGGCTTCAACACGATGGTGCACGGGCTACGCGAGCGGGCGATGATCGAGGACCTGTTCGGCAAGCATGTCGGCCACGATGTCGCGATGGCGGCGATCGCCTCCCAGCCGGTGCTCGGCGGCACCGAAACCGAGGCAGCGGCCCTGTTCATCGACATCATCGGCTCCACCACGATGGCGGCCACCCTGCCCGCACCCGAGATCGTCGGCATTCTCAACCGGTTCTTCGACATCGTCGTCGACGAGGTGGAACGGCACGGCGGGCTGCTCAACAAGTTCGAGGGCGACGCGGCGCTGGCGGTGTTCGGTACCCCCGCTCCGCTCGACGACCTGGCTGGATCGGCGCTGTCGTGCGGTCGGGCGATCCAGCGCCGATTGCGCGACGCCTCCGATCTCGACGCGGGTATCGGCGTCGCGGCGGGACGGGTGGTCGCGGGCAACGTCGGTACGCACAATCGGTACGAGTTCACGGTGATCGGTGACGCTGTGAACGAGGCCGCTCGGCTGTGTGAGCTGTCCAAGCAGCACGACGAACGGTTGCTCACGTCGGCGACCACGCTTGCCGCTGCGGCCGACTCAGAATCCGCGCAGTGGATTCTCGGTGAGACGGTCACGCTGCGTGGGCGTTTGAAGCCCACGCAGGTTGCGCTGCCGAGGGTATCGGCGTCGGTTGATGAGCGGTCAACTGTCGGGCGCGGGTCCGCCGATGTTCGGTAGGAATTGCCAACCGTAAACCGGGCCAGGGGCGGGTGTACCTTGCTGTGTTTGTTGGAGCGCTGACGCGCTCGAGTCGGGGCCCTTCGGGCCCCCGATCTTCCCTCCCTCCGGGTACTCCTTCGTTGCACCCTCCGGTCAGTCCAGATCGGGGCGGGCCCCTCTCGGTAAAGACATACCGGGCGGGGCGGACGGGATTGACTAGACTCGGCCCGTGCGTCCCGCCGATACGGTTGGCGTCGTGAGGGCGGGAGTCGATCCGGCACCGGTGCCTGCGCCGGGGCCGCCAACACCGCCGACGGTGCCGATCCGCCCCTTGCGTTTCCGCGAATTGCTCGATGAGCCGTTCGCCCTGATCCAGGCCCATATCCGGACCTTCGCGGTGCTCGGCGGCAGTGCGCTCGTGATCGGTGTGCTCGTCGCGCTCGGGGTGACCGGTCTGGTTTCCCACCTCACCGACGGCTCCGACGCGGGCACCGCGTGGGCGGCGATCCTGGCGACCGCGGCCTGTGTGTGGGTGGTTCGCCTGGTCCTGCGCGGCGCGACCGTCGCGATCGTGCTCGCCGACTTCCACGGGGTGCGCTACGGCGTGCTCGACGGGTTGCGGGCCGCGGGCAGGCAGGCGACGCCGCTGGTGCTCGCGCAGATCATGTTCACGCTCACCGGGATCGGGGTGCTGCTGCTGGGCAGCATTCTGGTGATCACCTATCCGCTCGCGCTGATCTGGCTTTCGTATGTCCGGGCGCGGCGGTTCGTCACCGAACCGGCGATCGTGGCCGAGCACGCGGGTTTCGGTGTGGGCGTTGCCCGTTCGAAGGAGCTCGTGCAGGGTGCCGACTGGTCGACCGCGGGTCTGTGGCTCACCCAGCGGTGCATCTTCGCGGTCCTCACGGTGCCCGCGTTCGGAATTCCGTTCTTCCTCTCCGACTTCTCCGGCACTCATCGCTGGGCTTTCATCACCCTGCTCGTCGGCGGGTTTCTGCTGGTGGTGACCGTGAGCGAGATCGTCGAGGCGACCAGCCGCGTGCTGTGCTACATCAGCCGGCGGTGTGTGCGCGAAGGCATGGACATTCGAATTCCCGGTGATCGCCGGTGACCGAGTTCCCTGACGGCGTCCCACCGCAGCCCCGTCTCGGCGCCGCCGCCGAACATCGCGCCGCCGCCGAGAACGCCGCGGGCCGCCGCGATTACGACCGCGCACTGCGCGAACGCTTCCGCGCCGTCCTGCGCGGACTCGAACAGGACGGCAGCTTGCCGGTGCGCCGCTCGCGCACCGCGCAGGAGACCGCCGACGACGCGACCACGGCATTGCCGCTGGAGCAGTCCACCGAATTGCATCCGGCGGCACGGAGTTTCGACGAGGTCGTCTACGGCGGACGTAGCGCCACCGAGGACGAGTACCGCCGGCTCGAATACGCCGACCGGTACTCCCAGTCCGCACCACCTCCCGTTCTCGATCCGCTCGAGGTCGAGGTGGTCGAGCGAGAACCCAAGCAGCGCAGGAAGCTTCCACCCCTGCCCCCGATCCTGCGCAGCCCCCGCTTCTGGGCGGTGCTCGCGGCGGGACTCGCCATCGCCCTGCTGGTCTACGCCACCATGCAGTCGTGCGGCGCCCCCAACGCACCCCACCCGCCCGATCTGCCCAACCCACCCGACCCGCCCGAGCCACCTCCTGATGACAACGACCTCGATTTCGGCAGCGGCAAGGACTCGATCTTCACCCGCCTGCCCGGCTGGCTGGCGTTCGGCGGCTTGCAGTTCCTGCTCGCCTTCGTGGCGCTGATCTGGTGGCGGGCCCGCAGGCGTGGTGCGCTGGTCGGCGAGCCGCGCCCGGTCGAGGTCCCCGCGAACGAGCTGCTCGCGGGACAGGCGGGCCTGTATCGCCGCTCCGGCGACGTGGCCCATGTGGCCCATATCCTGCGCGCGGCGACGCTGCGCCGGATCACACCGCGGCTGGGCGGCGAACTCACCGGCGATCAACTCGTCGAAGCCGTGTCCAGCCGTCTCGGCGTACCCGGCCGGCAGATCGGCACCGTCCTGTTCGGCGAGGTGCCGGACGAGACAACCCTCCATTACATTGCCGCACACCTCGAATGGATCGAGACGGAGCTCGGATGACAAATATTTCCAAGGACGCTGTGCTGCTCGAGACGCCGAGCGCGCAGGAGGCCGCGGCGGCACTGGCCGCACTGCGCACCGAGATCGGCAAGGCGGTGGTCGGCAACGACCAGGCCGTGCTGTACCTCGTGCTCGCCCTGCTGTGCCGCGGTCATGTGCTGCTCGAAGGTGTTCCCGGCGTGGCGAAGACGCTGCTGGTGCGCGCCCTTGCCACCTCGCTGGCGCTCGAGCACGCACGCGTGCAGTTCACCCCGGACCTGATGCCGGGCGATGTCACCGGATCCCAGATCTACGACCCGCATTCGGCCGAGTTCACCTTCCGCAAGGGTCCGGTCTTCACCAACCTGCTGCTGGCCGACGAGATCAACCGCACCCCACCGAAAACCCAGTCCTCGCTGCTGGAATCGATGGAGGAGCGCCAGGTTTCGGTGGACGGTCAGCCGCGTCCGCTGCCCGATCCGTTCGTGGTGGTCGCCACCCAGAACCCGATCGAGCAGGAGGGCACCTATCCCCTGCCCGAGGCGCAACTCGACCGGTTCCTGTTCAAGGTCGACATCCGGCTGCCCGACCGCGACGACGAGTTCCGCATCCTGCAACGCCACGCGAGCGGCTTCGATCCGCGCGACCTCGGCGCCGCCGGACTGCGCCCGGTCGCCGGACCCGAACACATCGCGGCCGCGCGCGCCGCGGTGGGCCAGGTGACCGTGAGCCCGGAGGTGCTGGCCTACATCGTCGATCTGTGCCGCGCCACCCGCTCCTCCCCCGCCGTCGCGCACGGCGCGTCCACCCGTGGCGCGACCGCGCTGCTGGCCGCCGCCCGCGCCTTCGCCTGGCTCAACGGCCGCGCGTACGTGACGCCCGACGACGTGAAAACCGTGGCGATGGCGGTACTTCGGCATCGCTTGCAGTTGCGGCCGGAGGCCGAGCTGGACGGGGTGAGCACCGAGGGCGTGCTCTCGTCGTTGCTGGTCTCGGTGCCGGTTCCGGTCTAGCGACGTGGTGGTCACAGGCCGGTTCGCGCTGCTCGCCACGGTCGCGGCGGCGGTGGTGATGTTCGTGGTGCCGACGTGGGCCGGCGTGCTCGGCGCCTGCGCGGTGCTGGTGGCGCTGCTGCTGACCGATATCGCGCTCACCGCGCGGGCGGATGCGCTGTCGCTGACCCGTGATCCGCTGACGGTGGTGCGGCTCGGACGCGGCACCGAGGTGGAGCTGGCGGTCACCAATACCGGCACGGCCACGGTGCGGGGCCTGCTGTGGGACGCCTGGCCCGACAGCGCGCGTGCCGACATCCGCGAACACCAGCTGGATCTGGCCCCGCACACCCGAATCCGGCTGCGCACCAGCCTGACTCCCACTTATCGCGGTGATCGGGTCGCAGGCCCGGTGACGGTGCGGCTGCTCGGTCCGCTGGGTCTGGCCGGACGGCAGAGCCGGATCGACGTGCCTGCCAGGGTGCGCGCGCTGCCCGCGTTTCGCAGTGAGCGGCTGCTGCGTTCGAAGGTGAAGCGGCTGCATCATCTCGAGGGGCGCAATGTCGCCAATACGCGCGGGCAGGGCACCGAGTTCGATTCGTTCCGCGAGTACGTGGCGGGCGACGACGTGCGCAGCATCGACTGGCGGGCCACCGCGCGCGCGAACGACGTGCTGGTGCGGACGTGGCGGCCGGAACGCAACCGGCACATGCTGATGGTCCTCGATACCGGGCGGGCCGGCGCGGGCCGGGTCGGTGAGGGAACACGGCTCGACAGCGCGATCGAAGCGGCGCTGCTACTCGGTGGTCTGGCCGCCGCCGCGGGCGACACGGTCGACCTGCTGGCCTACGACCGCCGAGTCCGCGCGGAAGTGAGTGGCGTAGGCGGTAATCAGCTGCCTTTGAAACTTATGCACACCCTCGCCGGGGTTACTCCACAGCTGGTGGACACCGACACCGACGGGCTGGTACGCGCCGTGATCTCGCGGGTTCGACGGCGGGCATTGATCGTATGGTTCACCAGTCTCGACGGGCCGACCGTCACCGAGCACCTGTTGCCCGCGCTGCCGACGCTGACACGGCGTCATCGGGTGCTGATCGTCTCTGTGATCGATCCCGACATCGCGGCGGCGGCGAGTGACCGTTCGCAGGTCTACACGGCGGCCGCAGCCGAGACTGTGCTGGCCGAGCGTGCGCTCGTGCAGGAATCGCTGCGGCGGCGCGGGGTGGCCGTGGTGGCCGCGGCACCCGATCGACTGCCCGAGGCGCTGGCCGACGAATACCTCGAGCTCAAGCAGTCCGGCTCGCTGTGATCGGTGGCATCGCGAATTGTGCACAACCGCACGTGGTTGTGGATAACCGCAGTTTCCACCGGTACTCACAGTTCATCCACCGACTCACCAACAGATTCATCCACAGGTGGGTTTGTGCACAGGTGGGTTCCCGCGCAACCTGATTCGTGCACAGGCGATTCATCCACAGGCTGTGGAGCTAGACCCGTGAAAGCTGCTGTCGCCGAGCGAGAATCGCGCCGAGCACGTGATAGGGCGGGTAGCCGACGGGCACCGGGCAGCGCAGTGCGGCGCACATGGCCTCGACGAGCTGGGTGCCCAGATGGTGCTGTGTGGGCGCCGTCAGCGTGGGCAGCCTGGTCAGATACCGCCGTGCTGCCGCGGCCAGTTCGTCGGAGATCCCGCTCGGATCCAGCTGCGCCGACCAGCCTGTCAACCAGGGCGGGGCGACCGCCAGCGACGGTGCCGGCATGGTCTGGCGGGTGTGCACAACTACCGTCCCGGCGAGCACGTCACCCACTCGTCTGCCCTCGCGCGAACACAGCGACGTGACAACCGCGACCGCGCCGAACGCACCGAGCATCCAGAAATCCACAATCGCGCCCGCGAGGCCGCGGGTGAGCGCGTGCCGGAAGTCGATCGGCCCGGCGTCGGCGCGCACAACACGCAGGCCGAAGGCCAGCTTGCCCAGTGACCGGCCGCGCGAGACGGTTTCGCTGACCACCGGATAGGCGATCAGCACGGCCACCAGCGTGATGACCGCCGTCACCGAGAACCAGGCCGAGTCGGCATCGGTGGCCAACAGCACGAGCATCAGGACATATTCCAGCGTCGCGGCGAGGGCCAACTGGAGCATCAGGTCGAGCAGAAAAGCGCCCGCACGGCTGGGGATGCGCGCGATGGGGAGGTCGAGCGCCACCGCTTCGCCGGTGGTGAATTCAGCCATGTGGCTAGCATTCCCGATATGGACACCGATGCCTACAGCTGGGCACGTCAACGGTCGTGGTATCGGCTCGATCAGCTCGTCCGCCAGCGCAAGCTGTCCGGCGCGGAGGCCGACGAGCTGGTCCGGTTGTACCGGTCCACGTCGCAGCAGCTGGCGAGATTGCAGGGGCACCACCCGGATCCGGAGCTCGTCGGCCGGCTGAGCGCGCTGCTGGCGCGGGCCCGTGGGCGGGTGCTGGCGGCGCGGTCGCAGCCGTGGCGCGAAGTCGGCCGGTTCTTCACCCGGCACTTTCCCGCGGCTGTGTACAGAGCTTGGCCGTGGTGGTTGGGGACAACTGCGATCTTCCTCGGCGTCGCGGGCGTGATCGGCGTGCTTGTGGATCGTTCGGCGGCGGCCCGCGATGCGCTGGGGATACCGGAGGGCGACCTGTCGGATGTCACCGGACCTGGGGGTTCGTTCGAGTCGTACTACTCCGCCCACCCCAACGAGGCCTTCGCCGCGAAGGTGTGGACACACAATTCGCTGGTATCGGCGATCGCGTTGTTCACCGGTGTCCTGATCCTCCCGGCTGTGTACGCACTGTTCATGAATGCGCTGAATCTGGGGATAACCGGTGGATTGATGGCCGAGGCGGGGCGGCTGGATTCGTTCTTCGGCTTCATCCTGCCGCACGGCACGCTGGAGCTCACCGCCCTGTTCGTCGCGGGCGGGGTGGGGTTGAAGCTCGGGTGGACGCTGGTCGACCCGGGTCGGCGCAGCAGGGCGGCGGCGATGGCCAGGCAGGGGCGTGCGACCGCGACCGTGGCCCTCGGGCTGGTGTGCGTGCTCTTGGTATGCGGCCTGCTCGAGGGTTTCGTGACGCCGAGTCCGCTGCCTGCGCCCGTACGGATCGCACTGGGGTTCGCGGCCGAGGCGCTGTTTCTCTACTACGTCTTCGGGATCGGCAGGCGGGTGGCCGAGGAACAGGATGCCGCGGCGGTGGTGCCGGTCGCGGCGGCGGATCCGGCCGATCGGTGGCTGATGACGCCGGCGAAGGCCGTTGACCGGGCGTGAGTTCGCAACTGTGCGTGCATTTGTGAGGCCGACAACTCCGAGCACACCGCGTCGGGACAGCACCGGACAATCGGCAGCTACAGAAGGTTAAGAGACGGTGACGAACTCCCCCATTTGAGTTCCGCTGGCCGCAGCGAGTCGGGCTCGAACTGCGGCCAGCGTTACCGTCAACTGTACACAATCGTTATGCCCACGCAACCCCCAACGCGCAGGTCCGGGGTAGGAATTGTGAACCTGCAAAGCCCTGTGGACGCACCGATTTTCACACCTCCAGCAAACTTCTGGCGCGACCCTCACCGGGCAGTCGGCGGCACCGAGAATTCACCCCGAGCAAACCTTCGATAACGAATCACGCACCCTCGACGGGTCCCGCTCGCGAATGTCGGGCAAGGTTGCTTCGGATCACACTGAGGCCAAGACATAGCTGTCACCTGGGGTTTCGGCAACGGAATTACGGTTGCCGCCTACTTGAAATGTTAAAAGAAACCTCAGGGTTGTTAACTACGTTGCAAACGAGATGCGCGCCCAGCAATCACAGTGAAACACCGAATTCATCGCCTCAAACTGGACGAACGACTGGTTGCGAACGGTCCGCCGAACGGACAGAAATCGGCAGAAGAACATCCGGAATACAAGCTTGCACAGGCAGTGTGACCTTCGCCTCACCTGCGAGAATCGGGAGTATCCGACGGCGCGAGCGGGCATGTGCGCCTCGGCAGGGGCAGCAGCGATACCGGCAGGCCACGGTGGTCATCGGGCCGCCGAAACAGACGCGAGGTCGGGTTCAACGCGCGACAGGGGCTCAGCCGATTCGAACGACCTCGGTGACGTTGCCCGCCGGAGCCGCCGCCCCGGGTGATGAGCGCGACTCGCTGTAGCGGGTCCCCGGCGACCGTGCCCGGCAGCGGAGTCGAGGGGCGTACGGCGCCGGTCGAGGGGTCGACAACGGCAGAGTCGAATCCGTCGAGGGGGGTTGTCGCGTCGGCCCCGATGCGCCGCCGGGTTCGGATGCCGCCGTCGACGACCAGCCGACCCCCCGTTGCCGAGAGAGGCGTACCACCGCGCCGAGCAAGCCGCCCTCGGCCGACGGCCGACGGCGGCGCGAAAACGCCGCCTACGATGGCGAAATGACCGGGGTCAAAGATCGCCTGCTCACGACAATCGCCGGACAGCTCGGCAATCCGCACGGTGTGCTAGGTAAGGGCGTGGCGTTCGTCCTCAATCGCGGGAACAAGCGGGCCATCGCGGCGGCGGTCGATGCCGCGGCGCCGCCAACCGGAGCGACGGTCGCCGATATCGGCTTCGGCGGCGGGGTGGGACTGGAGTTGCTGCTGGCGCGCGTCGGTGCCGAGGGCTCGGTGCACGGCATCGAGCCCTCCCCCGACATGCTCGCCCGTGCCCGTGGTCGTTTCGCGGTGGAGGTCGCGGAGGGCCGCCTCCTCCTCGCCGACGGCACACTGACCGCGCTCCCACTGCCCGACGCGAGCCTGCACGCGGCGATCACCGTCAACACCATCTACTTCCTCGCCGATCTCCCGGCCGCCTGCACCGAACTCGCCCGCGTCCTGCGCCGAGGCGGCGTCGCGGTGATCGGCATCGGAGATCCCGACGCCATGGCCAGAATGCCCTTCACCCCTTATGGATTCACCTTGCGCCCGGTTGCCGATGTGGTGGCGGCGCTGAGTTCCGCGGGACTGACGGTGGAGCAGCGCACCTTGCCGAATCCGCCCATCCCCCACCACCTGCTGATCGCCCGCAAGGCCTGACCCAAGCCTTGACCGACCGGTCGGTCATGGCTACCGTCGGTCCATGACACCGTTCACCGTCACCACGCCGTACGGCGAGATCGCGGTACACCTGAGCGGATGCTCGCCCGACGACGCACCGGGACTGCTTCTGCTGCACGCGAATCCGGGTGACCATCGCGACTTCGATCAGATCGTGCCGACGCTGGGCAAGACATGGGCCGTCGCCGCGGTCGACTGGCCGGGCTACGGCGCGTCCACGGTCACCGACCCGAACGCCGTCACCGTCGACGCGCTCGGCGACATCGCCGTGCAGGTGTCGACATCGCTGGCGCAGATCGGTTTCGGTTCCCTCACCGTGATCGGCAACAGCGTCGGCGGATACGCCGCAGTGCGGTTGGCCGAGCGCGCACCGGACCTGGTGCGCGGGCTGGTCCTGGTGCAGTCGGCCGGGTTCGCACCGCTGAATCCGTTGACCAGAGCCATGTTCGGGCTGATCGCGCGCCCGTCGGTAGCCCGGCGGTTCGTCGTCCCGCACGCGCGGCTCTACCTGGGCTCGCTGCGCAACGAGGGTGTTCGCCCCCTCTTCGAGCGGGCACGCGAGGTATCCGGCGATCCGATCCGGCTCACCGTATATCGCAGCCTCTGGCGGAGCCTGGACGACCCGCGCGTCGACCTGCCCGCCGCGGCGCCACTGCTACCCGGGCTACCCGTCCAGGTCGTCTGGGGCCGCGACGACCCGACCAATCCCTGGCTGATGAACCGGCGCGGCATCACCCGCGCCCTGCCCGGCGCGCCGGTCGCCGTACTGCCCACGCGGCACGAACCGTTCGCTCAGGCGCCCCGGTTGTTCCTCGACGCCGTGGGCGAGTTCCTCACCGCCCGTGCTGGAATGCCGCAATGAGATCCGCCGAACCCGGGCGCCGCGCCCTCCTGAACGCGGGCAGGCAGCTACTGGCCACCGAGAATCTGAGCAAGCTCTCGGTCAACGCGATCGCGGCCGAGGCCAACATGGCCAAGGGCAGCTTCTACCAGCACTGGCCGAGCCGCGAGTCCTACATACTCGCCCTGCACCGCGCCTTCCACGACGATCTCGACGACCAGGTCAGCGCGGCGACCGCCGACCTCCCACCCGGCGAAGCACGCCTCGCGGCCGGGATCACCGCCTACCTCGACGGCTGTCTGGCTGCCCCCGCGACGAAGGGCCTATTAGTACAGGCCAGAACCGACGCGGGTCTGGCCACCGAGGTGAGCGCCCGCAATTCCGCCGCCGCCGGCCTGCTCGCCACGAACCTCACGGCGATGGGCTGGTCCGACGCCGCGCCCGTCGCCGTCCTGTTGGTAGCCGCGATAGCCGAAACCGCCCTACTCGAGCTGGACGCACAGTCGCCCCGGCCGGATCTGCGGGCAGCCCTGTTTCGCATCGCCCGTCACTGACCCCGGAAACGACCGAAGGCCCGATCCGGAAGGATCGAGCCTTTAGTCTTGTGGGCGAAGGGGGACTTGAACCGCTGTATCCGCCCTGCTCACACCGCGCGACCATGGGAAACTATGGGGAAGTACGGGAATGTCTGGGATTGTCTGGGCTGAGAATAGCCCCGATTGTGGACCGCGTCCACAGCCCATCAGCACTGGCGTAGCAATGTCAGGCCCGGCGAATCGGACCGATACGCGGGCGGCCCGCGCCACCCCCGCGAAGGGTCAGCACGGGCCGCGGTTCGAGGTTAGCGCAGTCAGGCAGCCGCCACGCCGACGCGCTGGCACAGCTCGCGCACGGTGCGCGCCATCCCGGTCGGCGGGTCATTGCGGAGCGATACCAGCATGTCGCGGGCGTACCCGTTGTACGAGATGGTTTCCGGTGCGGTCCTCTGCGCCTTGTCCAGCACCGCGACGACGGCCTCGTTCTCGCCGCGCTGGTCGTGGGCCCGGGCGACCTCGATCAGATGCCGCGCCCGGCGGGGAACTGACACGATCGCGTCGTCGTCGAGCGAGCGAGCTGCGCGCAGCGCCTCGCCGCTGCGCTTGAGGTCGACACCCAACGTCACAGCATTGGCAACCTGTACCGCTTGGCCGAATGAGGTCTGAACGTGCCGGTACCTCGGGCCGAGTTGCTGTGCGAACTCCTCGGCCCGGTCCCACGCTGCCCACGCTTCGCCGTTGCGGCCGCGGCGACTTTGCACGAGCGCGGCCTCGGCCTCGAGGGCGCCAGCGATTCCGCGCCAATCGTTCGGGGTCGAGTCGCGGTCGATCCACGGCGCGAGCATCTCGCGCCCCGAGGCGACCATGCTCAGCGCCTCGTCCCACCGGCCGGAGTCGCGCAGGGCCTGGACCATCGCCCACATACCGCACGCGATCGTGTACGGGTCGTCGGCGGCGTCGGCCTCGGACAACCCGCGGTCGGCGACCATCCACACCAGCGCGCTATCGGACTGATAGGCGACGTAGAAATCGGCGAGGTGGTAAACGCCGGCGAGCACCCGCCGCGCCTCGCGGCGGTCGGGGCCGGTCGTGCGCGCGGCTGCCTGCGCATCGCGGATGAGGTCGGGCAGGATCACGCCGAGCGCGGTGCGGTGGTCCGGGCTTGAATGCCGGATACCCCACGCAGCGCGTAACCGTTGCGCGAGGCTCCCGACATCGTGGCGCGCGGTGGGGTTGGCGAACCGGTACTCGGTGAGCGCCGCTTGAACCTTGCCGAGGTCGGGGTGTGTGCGGCCTGCGTATATGGACACGCTCACAGCGTGCCCGTTTCCGGTCAGCTCGGCGAGGTCTTGCAATCCGAGTGCCTCGGCGAGCTGTAGCAGCATCGGCAGGCGCGGGGTGCCCCGCTTGCCGTTCTCGATCGCCTTGACCCAATCGGCTCTACGGCCGACGAGCTCGCCAAGAACGCGCTGTGTCATACCAATTCGCTCGCGGTGGCGCTTGATGCGCTGTCCCACGGTGAGTGTCTCGTCCATGTCCTCTACCCCTTCGCGGCGGGTCGAGATCGGTCTACCCAGAGTACGGGGATAGGGGGTCAATCTGCACCCCTTGTGCCCTTGCGGCGACCTTAGCGTCAGTGGACTACCCACGCCGGACTACCAGCGAAGTAGCCCCGGCACTATTCCCGCCGCGAAGGGGAACAGGTGAAGATCCACATTCCGGTGCGCGTGCCGCGCGTAACGCAAGCTGCGATCGATCGCGGGCTCGTCCTGCACGCGCTTCTCGACAAAGACCGACTAACTCCCGATGCGATAGCCGCCCACGTCGACCGGTCACCGCGCCGTGTCCGTCGGGCATTGCGCATCCTCCACCATCTGTCGATGGCACGCCCAATGCCGATCGGCACCGCGTGGGAAATCACCAACCGAGGGCGCGACTATGCGACACGCCCGATGGCGGCGGTGGTGTGACCATGGCCGCGACACCAGAAATGGCGGCGCTCATCGCCGCCGACGACGACCTACTCGACCGCACGGTGCTCGTCGACGGATGGCCGCACGAGGCGCCAGACCAGCCTTTCACGGTCGAGGGTGCACAGCAGGCGTGGCAGGGGCATATGTCCTGCTCGCTCGAGGTGTGCGCCCGCAAGCGCGCGGCGGCGCGAACTCTGGTCGACGCGAAACGGTTGATTCTCGACGAGCGAGCCGCGAGGTTCCTCCGGTGACCCGCGAGCTTGCTCTCGCCGACCAGCAGCTCGGCCGCGAGCTCGCCGAGCGGCTCGTCGACGACAAGGCTCGGCCCGCCGCGTGGATGCAACGCGATGATGGCTCATGGTGGGCGGTCGACGAGTACGGGATCGCTTGGCCTGTCGCCGCATTCACCGCGTCGGACGAGCTCGAGGATGACGTCGACGGCGCGCTTGCTGCTATCGGTCAGTACGCCGTGGTTGACGTTGCGCCGCTCGCCGTGACCGATACCGAGGCGACGTCGTGACGGCCGCCGCGGTCGCGCTCGGCCTGCCCGACGAGCGCGACGCCGGTATCCGCCGGTACTACGGGCTCGGTGCGTTCGCGATGTTGTCCGGTCACCCGTACGGGCAACTCGTGCACTGGCGCCACAGTGAGCGAATCTGGGTGCCGTCGCCCGACATCGTGATCGGGCGGTGGCCGGGGTGGTCGCTGGCGTGCATAGACGCATGGTCGCCCGACGGCGCACCGTTCCGTCGACCGTCAACGGTGCGGTTCCTAGACGCCACCGAGGTGGCGCGGCGGTGGCACATGCCGCGCGAGGCGCTCTGGGCGTGCATCGACGGCGGCTCGATCGCGGGCCCGGTCGTGTGGGTTGACGACCGGCCGGGCTGGCTGCGTTGAGGGCTATCGGCGTAGTGCGCCGCACGGTCTCGGCCGATCCCCGGATAGACGAGTCGACGATTCGGACACTCGCCGCGAAGCGCGGTTATGAGCTGTGCGGCATCCTCACGATTCACGCGGATACGTACATGCCGACGGCGCTCACGGTGGTGACCGCAGTCGAACAACGCGCGGTCGCGGTACTCGTGTCAGCGCTGAAACACCTCGGCGGCACCGAGAAGGAGAAGGCGGTCGCCCTGGCGTGCGATGTCGTCGCGCCGCGCGAGACTGTCCGGCGCACCAGTGAGCCGAGGCGCTAACGCCCGCCCGGCGCGTCGCGATCACCGGGCAACGACAACCCAACAGGGGGACCTCTTGACCGAGCCCAACATGCCGCCCTACCCGGGCCCGCCGCCCGGCCCGCCGCGCACTGCGCCGAAGAAACCGAGCAGCCGTACCGCGTGGATCATCGGCGGCGTTGTCGTCGCACTGTTCGCGATGTTCTGGGTAATCGGCACGCTCAACAAGGACGACGACCAGGCGGACGCCGACGCAGCACCGGCCGCGAGCACGAGCTCGTCGTCGAGCAGCTCGGCCGCGCCGGTACCGACGACGGCCGCCGTGCCGCCGCCGGTCGCGCCGACCACGGCCGCCGCCGCGGCCTGCTACCCGTCGAGGCCGATCGCCGATCCCGAACTCGCGGCGTTCGCCGGCGGTTTGTCGCTGCCGCCGGGCGTGCAGGTGGTGACCGGCCGTGTCAGTACGCAGAGCAGCAAGCCCGGGCAGGTGGGCGTCGCCCTCGACCTGTGCGTGCCCGGCTCGACCGACGCCGAGACGCTGCGCCCGATTGCGACGAGCATCGCCGCGGCGCTGAAACCGACGGCGCTCGGGCAGCGCACGTTCGCGCTGTACGTCGCCGACATGAGCGTCGACTACAAGGACGAGGTCAAACTCAAGGACGGCGATTACTCGCTGCACCTGTGGAACGGCAAGCCGTCGGCCGCGGCCGATAATGCTCGGTGGGAGATCACCGGCCGTTGAGCCCCGGACACACGAAAACGCGCCCCCGCCGATTCGGCGGGGGCGCGGTCGTATTCGGTCTGGCTACAGGTCGCGGGCCTCGGTGATCGCGTCGATTGCCGGGCTGCGGTAATCGGCCGCCGGGAATACCACCGTGTTGCCCTCGAAGAACATTCCCCACCGGCGGTTTGTCGCGCCGCTCGCGACGAGATTTCCGCTGTCCGTCCACGTGAGGAACGACGAGCCATTCCTGTACAGCGTGAACACATTTCCGACGCGCTGAAACCGGAACAGGTCGGACGTGCTCGCGTTGGTCGCCGTGACGGCGCGTTGCGTCTGCCCGGTCTGCCCGGTCGAGATGCCCGTCGTCGGCGGTAGGCCGCTCTGGGTGTAGATGGCGCACCCGTTTGCCGTCGTCATCACGCAGTAGCACATCATCGCCGCGCCGAACGTATCGGCGACGGCCAACACGAGACCGGTCATATTGTCGCTGGCGAGGTTGCCAATCGGAGCGATGAACTGCGCCTCAACCGAGTAGTTGTCGGTCGCGAAAGTACCGGCCTGCCAGCTCGCCCAACAGCCTTGACGGCCGCCGCTGGACATGGTTTTCATCTGCGCGCGGTTGGTCGAGATGCGCGGCGAGCCGTTGCGGTCGACGCGCCAATTCGCGCCGAGCGATGCGTCGTCGGTGCGGTTGAAGTTGTCCGAGAACCGATAGCCGACAACGACAGTCGCCGAGGCGGCGCCGCTACCGGCTGCGGCTGCGGCTACCGCTACCCGTGCGGTGGTCGAGGCTGCCGCGGTACCGGACCCGACAGCCGGGGCCGCGACGATGGCCGCGTGCTGGACGGTGGCCGAGGCCACGCCCGCACCGGCCGCGCTGGCAGCGACAGCGACACGAGGCAGCATCGCCGCCGACGCCGTGCCGGTGCCTACTGCCGCCGCGTCGACCTCGGACGGGAGGTAGGCCGCGGTCGCCGCGCCACTACCGGCCGCGGGCGCGTCGATCTCGAGCGCGGTCGTGACGCTGGCAGAGCCGACGCCCGCACCGCTCGCCGCGGCGAACGGCAGGGCCACGGCCGATACCGTCGCGGTCGCCGTGCCGACACCGAACGCCTCGGCGACAACGACGATCGCGAACGTCGGCGCGGGCGGCCACAGCACGCCGCGGCGGTCGGGCCCGGGAAACCGGGCCTCGCGCGCGTCCGGGCCCGGGAAACCGACGACCTGCGCGTCAGAGCCCGGCCAGCGCATCTAGTCGCCCGTGTAGGTGTAACTGGGGGTCGGCTTGATCTCGCCCGCGGGGCTCACCGAGGCGTCGGGCGAGTCGATCGAGCCGAGGTAGGTCGATCCGTTCCATCGGCCGAGGTGGGTCACGTTGGTACCACCGGGCACCGGAAACGTCAGCTGAGATCCGGCGATCGTGCCGCCGGTCGCCGAGCCGGGCCACGTCGTGTTCTGCCTCGAGTACCCGCCGCCGACCACCTCGTTCGACGTGCCCGCCGCGCCGGGGTCGCCGGTGTGCGCGGAGAATGTGTTGCCGCGTGACGCCCAGTACTCGGCGTGCGCGTTCCTTTCGGCGGTAGTTGCTGCCATTTCCGAACCTCCTTGTTACTCAGGGGATCAACGGCGCGCTACGCCCTTGATCCATTCGTAGTCATCGGTGCCGCTCGTCTCGGTGTTCGGGTAGTGAATCCACAACGTGAACGGCGTCCCGGCCGGGATGAGCGCGACGTCGGCCTGCTGCACGAGCCACGAGACGACGGCGCCCTCGACGGTCGCCGGCCACGTGATCGGCGTCGGCGAGATAGCCCATACGATCTCGGCCGTGGTTCCGGGCGGGAGCGGGCCGCCGGGGTGTGTGCGCTCGACGATGAAATCGCCCTTGTTCAGGTCGATGTTGTCCTGAATCGGGCGCCATCCGATCGGCATATAGCCTCCTAGCTCAGGGCGTAGTACGGGACGAACGACGAACCGAACGTCAACGAGGCGTATGCGATCGACGACGGCGGCGAGGTGTATGCACCGGCGTAGGCGTACAGCCCGGCGGGCTTGAATCCGGGCGGGGCGACCATTGCCCACGTCGGTTTCGCGAGCACGCTCTTGCAGGTCTGCAAGGAACTCGTAACTTGCAGCACGCCGACCGCCCAGATTTCCGACTTGAGAGCGTCTATCGGCGCGGGCAGATTGAACGTGTATTCGCGATTCGTGTCGCCGACCGAGGTTGTAATATTTCCGGTCGCTGCCATGAGGTCGAGATTTCCCGTTGTCGGGTCCATCAGATAGGCGCAGACGTACATAGCGGTGATGCCGAGCAGGGTCACGGAATTGCCGGTGCCGAACGTAACTCGTTCGTACCGGCGGTCTTTCGTGCACTCGATGAATCCGAGTTCCATAAGATTCGCGGCGTGGCCTGCCGGTATGTAGTCCGGTGGCTGTGTCGCATTCATTGAGTGCACGTGACTGCCGCCGCTCGCGCCGCCGCCGCCGGTGGTGGTGTTGAGCTGCGGCTCGAGCATGATTCGCGGGAACGTCGCGTCGGCGTTGCGGGTGAACGTCTGCCACAACCCAGTTCCCGACGGAATGACATTGCCATCGGTGGCGGCGAGATCACGCTGCGCCCGGGTGGCGCTGCCCGTCGTGCCGACAATCGGCGCCTTGCTCTTGTCGAAAATCGACGCCTCGGTGAGGTCCTGGAACTCGCCGAACGATCCGGGCCTCGTCGGGTTGAGTGCGCCGTTCGGATTCGCGCCGTCTGGCTGTGTCACCTCACATCACCTCGAGTGGCGGGGGCGGCGGAACGGTCCCGCCGAGCGCCCGCACTTGATCGGCGATCGCCATATCCCACTGTGTGTGCAGCATCGCGCCCACACGCCGCGCCTGCTCGCGCTCGTGGTCGCGCTTCTCGTAGGCCGAGAGTTTCGCCTCGACCTGCTCGACCCGCTTGTCGGCCGCCTCGGTGGCCTTGTCGGCGAGCCTCGTCGCGATGCCCTCTATCTTCTCGAGGGCGTCGACCTTGCGACCTCGGCGGCCGACGACGGCGCCGACGAGCGCACCGCCGAGGCCGCCCACGCCTAACGCGCCGCCCGCGGCGACAACCATCTCGTTCAGCACGTCATCACCTCTCACCGTGTAGGTCATTAGCGGTCATTGCCTCGGCTCGGCGGACAGCCAGGGCGCCCACTGGGCGAGCGCCAGATTCACTGCGGGAATCGCCATCACGCGCGTGACGGCCGCCGAGACGCCGATCGCGGTACCGACGCCCCACGCGGTCGAGGACAGGCCCGACGACTCGACGATCACGGGCATAGCCGCGGCGATCCCGACGCCTGCCTGAAACACCGAGCGTGTGACCGCGCGCCACGGAAACCGGACCTGTGACGGGTCCTCGGGGCGCGCGTGCCGCGCCATCACTTCGCCTTGCGGGGGCGGGGACCGATGCCGGCGGAATTCAGCAGCGCCGCCAGCGCCTCGACCTGCGTCCGGTCGCCGAGCTCGTCCCACCGAGTCGGGTTGACGACCGGACCGCGGATTGCGTCAGAGCCGGGGCCGAGCTGCTCGACGACGAGCTGCGCGGCGTGCTGGTCGATCCATCCGAGGATGTTTCCGACGGTCTCGCCGTCGCTGCCGTCCGGCCGGGGCAGGCGGGTCTCGAGTAGGGCCTTGACGACCTCGTTCGCGCTGGGCATGTCGGTACCTCCCGTGATCGGTTTGCGGTTGATTGCGGCCTGCACGTCCCGGCGGAACGTGGGCATGTCGATTGCGCCGGGGTCCCACTTCCCTTGCGCCGCACCGGCCCATTCCCGGTGCGCGATGACGTGCGAGGCGTCGTGTCCGAGGTGCCGCAAGATGGCGGCCACGCCGCGCACATAGGCCGTGTACTGCGCGTCGGACCACGAGGACCGGTGAGGCCGCCCCGGTGTGCCGCCGCCGTCGTTGGCTGCCTCGATGCCGATCGTGAAGTCGTTCGCCCGGTTCGGCGGGATGCCGGGGTATGCACCGTGCCCGGCGTGCCAGGCGATGCCAGCGCCGACGACGGTGTACACGCCGTCACTGCCGAGGTAGAGCTGCGAGCACAGTCCGAGCTCGGGGTGATTGGCGATGCTGCCCGGCGTCGCGCCGAACGATCCGGTGTGGTGGACGACAACGTGCGTGATCGCGCCGAAGTCGCCGTGTCCGCGGTCGCGCCAACCGGGGAACTCGCGCACCTCGAGGCCGTCGGCACGCAGCACGTCGGGCAACCAAAGTGGATCAGCCATGGGTCATACCTCCTTGTGTCGCTTGAGAATTCCGCTGCGCTTGCTGGTCTCGGCCTCGATGCCGATCACGCGCTGTACCTCGGCCTTGCTCGCGGTACGCAGGTGGGCGAGCACCTCGGTAACGGTGTGCTCGGCGGGGTCGTACCGGGTCACGCGCGTAACGAACCCGGTCGCGGTATCGGGCGGCCGGGCCGCCGCGGCGGCGGCCTCGCGGTCGTCGAACTGGCGCTTGAGCTCGGCCTGCATGACGCCGCTCAGTGCGTTGATGTCGACCTCGGTCGTCCAGTCATCCGGCGGCGGCTCGTCTTTCCACTCGCCTGCGGCGAACAGCGGATTGATTTCGCCCGCTTTCGGCGGCCAGTAGAACTCGCGCTGCTCGGCGACGCGGCGCGCGCCGCCGTTCCACAACCGGACCGACCACTGTTTGAGCCCGGCGATTGGTACGGCCATGCTCGCCCCGCGCATACCGGGGAGGCCCACGAGCAGCGGCAAGAACGCCTCGCTCGGGCAATCGGGGTTGCACACCGCGATCGTGGGGAACGTGCCGGACGTGAGCCACGGCGAGTGATCGAGGCCGCACTTGACGTGGCACCACTCGCACGGGCACCGGCGGGTCCCGCACACCTTGCACGCGCGGCGCTGCGGCGGTGGTAGGTCGGCGCCGGGCGCCTGCGGGGGCGCGGTCTCGTCGCTCACAGGACCGGCCGAATCGCGTGCAGCGGGGCGGCCATGACGCGACCGCGGTACCGCACGGGTACCTGTGTGGTCTCGTCGATGTCGTCCTCGCACTCGTCGAACTGCGCGACCTCGCCGACGATGGCGGCCAGGCGGGGCCGTTTCACCGGTGGCGGCACGGCCGAGCGGATGTCGGCGAACGGGTGACAGGCGCGCGGCGGGGGCGCCGGGACCTGGAAATAGACGAGCTGCGACATGCCGTAGCCCTCCAATCTGCTTGGCGTGGTTGGTGATTCAGCCGAATACGCCGAGGTCGTGCAGCGACGAGAACACGTTTTCGAGCTGCTCGATTGCCCGCACTGCGGGGTCCTTGTCGTCGGCGTTGTCGCCGATTACCGGTATCCACGAGAGCGGCTCAGAGTCGCTGTAGCGCAGGCGAACCGACTTGATTCGGTCGACGTGAATCCGGCCGGTGCGGTCGCCGAGCAGGCCGAACCCGACGCGGTCGCCGATCCAGCAATGCCCCTTGCCCTGGTCGCCGATGATCCAAGGTGAACCATCGTTGACGTTTACCTCTGCGGCAAACTTCTGGCGTGTGGCCCAGAACCCCGCGCGGAGCACGAGCAGAGACTCGATTGTGAACGCGCGATCGGCGCCGTCCTGGAAGTACTCGAAGTACCCAGCCCAACCGTCAGTTGTGCTGCGCGCCAACGACTTTACGTTCATCCAGCTGAGCACGGTGTCGGTGTACAGCGGGGCCAGCAAACTATCAGCACTGCCCCCAAGAGCAGGCACGAACAGGGCGGCCGAAAGTAGGTCAAATGCCAGTTGCACACTCGCTGAGATGGCCTCATTCACGCCATACATCGAGTGGCCGCCGACGACCACCTGCACGCCCTTAGACGGCCAGCGTGTGTACTTGCTCGACTGAATGCCGGTCTCTTCGCCCTCGAGCCAGCAAACGTACGGCGTCGTCTTCGCGGTCGAGAAGAACCCCGGCACTTTGTAAGTCGGCTCGTCGATGCTCGCGACTTCCTCGACGACCGGGTCGATGAACGATCCGACGAATCCGGCGACCGTGCGCACGAGTCCGTCCCAGAGCGTGCCGCCGTTCGAGGTGCCCTGGTTGTAGTAGCCGCTCTTGTCGACGATGTCGATTACCAGCGCACCGGGGCGCAGCGTCATACCCGGAATCGGCTGTGCGTCACCAAGATCGGGCATGTACCGCCGCCATACGACCGACAGTTCGGCGTCGGCGAGGATCGGCGTCGCGGCCGTGTGCCAGTTCTTGAACCGGGACGACAGCAGCGCCCACAGAATCCCGTCCTCGAGGTCGTCGAGGAATGAATGCGGCTTGACGACAACCGACCAGTTCGACACGTCGGACGGCACCCACGAGCCGGGGTCGAGGGGGTCGTCACTGAGCGACCACCAGTTTTGCTGCTCGCGCATAACTTGCAGGTGGAGGGCGGTAAGCAGGCACCAGCGCGCCCCGCCGGCCAGCATGAAAACCCGCGGGAATTGCAGCAGGCTCGGGAGGAACGGATTGCTCCAGATCGTGTACCACTTGACGGTCTCGTAGTCCGATAGCCAGTTCACGACGAGGACGCGCGAGCCGTCCTCGCGCTTCTCGGCCGAGACCGAGTCGAGGCGCCCGGACCACCGGGCGCCGTTGCGGCACTCGACGACGATGTGAACGGTGCGCTTCTCGCCGCGCTGTAGTCGGCCCCACTCGTCCCAAACCCATTGCGCGACATAGTGATCCCAAGGAATCTCGGTCACGCCCGCGCCGGTGTCGTTGTCCTTCCACTCGAAATCGCCGAGGTACGCGGCGTCGAGCCATCCCTGCGGATGGAACTCGCCGTCGTAGACCGTCACGTCGGGCGGCTCGAGGCGGGCGGCCTGCTGCTGCCGCTCGCGCTCCTCGGTGACCTCCCAAATGGCCTCGCACTCGGCGAGCAGGTCCGCGGTCATCACGGCCATGTCAGAACCTCTCGAGGCCCCACGGGCGCGACCAGAGCCGCGGCTGCCGATAGAGAATCCCGAACGACGGGCTCGTAACCTCGGACGCCGCAACGGGTATCAGCGTCCACGGGGTGTACGGCGGCACGACGTAGAGCAGTCGATTGCCGCCCATGAGGCCGGTCACGTTCGTGTTGGTGAAGTCGACGAACGGGATTTTCATTCGGTCGACGTTGGCGCGCAGGCCATGACCGTTCACGGTGCCGATCGGGGTCGTGACGACCATCCGGTCGGAGTCGTCGCGGCCCGAGCGGAAGTCGACGCCCGGCACGCGCGCGCCCTTCGGGCCGGTCCACGAGACATCGCCGATGTGTGCGCGGCCGTCGCCGGTGACGATGACCGAGTGCGCCATCGGGCGATCCGTGGGATTGCACACCCACACCTCGCCGGTACCCGACGAGGCGCCGCTGATCATCCATCCGGCGGGGTGCTCGTCGTCGCCCGTCCAGTCGTCTTGGTACCACATCGGTTGTGAGGCAACGAGTTTCACGGGCAGTAACGAATGTCCGTAGTCCCATGGATCGGTGTCCAGGTTCATCAGCGGCGACTCGAGCAGCAGCACGTCGAGCCATCGGGTACCGCTGCGGTCGGTGGTGATCGCGAGCCGGGCCGAGGTCGCCTCGGGGTCCCACGGATCGACCTCGTAGTCAAACGCCATGCGCAGCGCCGAGTCGATTTCGGCCCATTCCTCGGGATCGTCGGAGTACGCGCCGAGGCCGAGGTCGAGCTCGCGGTGCGGCCGGTCGACCTTGCTCGGCTTGCCGCCAATCTCGAACGCCCCGCGTTTCATCGAGACGCGCACGGGGGCGTCGTAGAGCCCTTGCGGGTTGGTGCCGAGTACGACGTTCTGGTCGCCCGCGCCGTCGCCGGACAGGCAGAAATACGAGCCGTCGCACCCGAATAGCTCGACCGTCACATATAGGCCCATGCCGTCACTTCCCCGCCGTCTGGCGCTTCTGCTCGCGGGTCAAGGCGTTGACGGCCTCGTAGACATCGGCGACGACCACGGTCCAGTTGTTGACCGTCTTCTCGATGTCGGAGAGGTAGCCGCCGACGCCGGGGATCGCCCCCTTCTGCCCGGATAGCGCGGTGTTCCCGGCCGCGCCTATCGCGGTGTTGAACTTGGAGAACGCCGCCTCGACCGCCGCCTGCTGGTCGAACGTGTCCGAGGTGCCGCCATCGCTGGCGACCGTGCTCGCGCCGGTGTCGGTGCTCGGCGACGAGCCGCTCGACGACGAGCTCGCGCTCGACGAGCCGAGGTTCGTCGGCCAGTTGTCGACCCACACCGGTACCGCGGTGCCCGCCGGGCGAGTGCCGGCGCCCGAGCCGCCGCCGCTGCCGCCGGTCGTGCTGCCACCGGTGCCACCGGTCGAGCCGCCGAGGCCCGAGCCGCCGAGGCCGCCGCCGCCCGAGTTGGTCCCGCCGCCGGTCGTCGGTGCGCCGCCGTCCATTCCGAGGAAGAACTCGGGCGGGAGGTGGGCGTGATCGGTGAACATCGAGTCGTTCGCGCCTGCGGCCTGCCCGCCGAACTGTCCGTCGCCGCGGGCGCCGCCCATCTCGAAGTTGGTTCCGTCGGGCAGTGTGGCCGCGGTGTGGCCGCCGTACTCGCCGCCGTTGAACCAACCGACGTTGAGCGACCCGGACGGGCCGAGGCCCGGCTCGAACCCGCGGGCGGCCAGCTCGGAATCCATGGTGCCGGTCGCGAATCGGCTACCGAACGCATCACGCCCGGTGGCGTAGTTCGCCAGCGCCGAGACCGCGCCCGAGCAGTCGCCCCACTCGACGCCGCCCCACTCGTAGGGCTTGCCCTCGACGCCGCGCGCGAAGTCGACGAGCTGCGAGGTTGAGACGAACCCGCCCGCAGCGAACCCGGGTATCTGCTGCCCGGCGTTGATCGCCTCGAGCAGCGGTAGGTACTGCCGGGCGTACTGCGCGCGCACGATGAACTCGCCGTCGGAAATGGCGGCGAGAATTGAGTCGCTCGTGCCGGTGCCGGGACCGACTGCGAGGCCGCCGTCGCGGAAATTCTGCATTGCCTTGCCGAGGTCCTGTGCGGCACCGGCGCCCGGGATTTCGACCGGGCCGATTTTGCTCGGGACTTTCGCAAGGATATCGCCAAGGAAATGTACGACCGGCCGGAGGATATCTTGCAGCCCGGACCATGCGGTTTTGATGACGCCACCGGCCGCGCCGAACGCATCGCCGACTAATCCGATGCCAGATTTCACCTTATCGAAAATCGGCGAAATCACATTTTCGTAGGCGAATGAGATAGCACTGCCGACACCGTCCATCACAGGATCTATTACATTTTCCTTGAAGAACGTAAAGGCATCGCCGACCAGGCCGAGCGCGGTCTTGACCCCTTCAAAAGCGGGCGTGACGATGTTCTGCCACCACCACGAGATTACGGCCCCGACCGCGTCAAACGCCGGTGTGACGATTTCCTGCCACCACCAGAGCACGGCGTCGCCGATAAAGCCGATCGCCAATTTAAAATTGTTGAAGATCGGCGATCCGATAGTGTCCCACCAATACGAGATGGCGGCGCTGACTGCATCAAAAGCGGGGACGATTACGCCCTGCCAGAAATCCATTACGGCGGGGCCGAGTGTGTCAGTGAAGAATGACCCGATACCGGAAAGAATCGGCTCGATAAATGACCAGGCCGCCGACACCGCCGTCTGAATTCCAGACCAGGCCGCCTGCACAATATTGCGGAATGTCTCGGAATTCTGATAGGCCCAGACAATTCCGGCGGCGAGCGCGGCCAGGGCGACGACGACAATGCCGATCGGGTTCGCCGTTAGGGCCGCGTTGAGTAGCCACTGCACACCGGCCCACGCCATCGTTGCGCCCCGCACGATGCCGGTCGTGATCGTGTACGCACCGAGCGCGAGCGAGTTCGCCGCGATGGCCGCGGTACCGGCGCCCGAGGCGGCGGCCATGATGCCCTGTGCGATGGCGTAGCCAGCGGCGGCGGCCTTGGCTGCGAGTAGTGCGGTACCTAGTGTGCCGAGCGCAATCGCGAGACCGATTGCGACGCCGCGGTTCTGGTCGATCCAATGCGCGGCCGAGGTGAGCCCCTCGACGAGCCCGCCCTGTACTTCGCGCTTGAGCTTCTCGAGGGCGTTCGCGGCGTTGTCGCCGACGGTCTGCCCCATCTGGTCGGCCGCGCCACCGAACCCGGTCATCGAGTCCCCGGCGCCACTGAGCGCCGATAGGAACTGCGGAATCTGGTCGATGCTCAGGTCTTCCAACGGCGTGCCGAACAAGGCAATCGACGTATTCGCACGCTCGGCCGGGTCCTCGATACCGAGCAGGCCGTTCGCGACCGCCTGTAGGGCCTGCTGCGCGCCCGCGCCGCCCGAGGCAACCGCGGTGCTCATCGCCTGCGCGTCGAGGCCGATCGCGGTGTACGCATCCTGCGACGACTGCGACATATCCGAGCCCAGGATCGTGAACTCTTTGAGGGCGTCGCCGGTCTTGTCGAGCACGAACTTGCCCTGCTGCGCGGCATCGACGAGCAGCCCGAACGCGGCCTGTCCCTCGAACCCGAGCGCGCGGAAGTTCGTCCCGTACTCGTTGAGAATCTCGGGGAGCTCGTCACGCATGAGCGCCGGAACTCGTTGGAACGATGTGGTCAGCAGGTCGAACGCCTCGGTCGAGTCCTTGGCAAGCCCGTTGGTCACGAGCTGCGAGGCGGCCTGGATGGACTCGGGTACCTCGGTGCCGAACACCTGCTGAAAGTTCAGTGCCCGGGAGGCGACGGCGTCGATGGACGCCTCGCCCTCGAACCCGAGCGTTTGGAACGCCGATTGCACCGCGCCGACGGCCTGCGTCACGTCGGCGAACGACTCGCCGAGCCCGTCCTTGTACAGGTCGCCCGCAATGCGGCCGTAGTCGGCGGCGAGCTCGGGCGTTGCGCCGAGCTGCGCGGCGAGCACGTCGACCGACGCCTCGCGCGACATGGCCTCGGTGACGGTTTCCATCGCCGCACCGATGCCGAGCGTCGCCACACCAAGCGCGGCCATCTGCTTTGCGGCCGGGCCGAGCCGGTCCATCACGCCGTTGAGCGCGCGCCCGAACTTGCTCTCGGCCTCGGCCGCCTCTTCGGTCCAGTTCGCCAGGGCGGCCCGCGCGTCCGACAGGTTCTGTACCGCGCGCTGCGTGGCGCGTGATGCCCGGTCGTTGTTGCGCTGCGCGGTGGCGAGCTGCTCCTCGGCGCGGGCGAGCTGCGACGCCGAGGCGTTCCCCTTGGCGCGCAGCTCGGCGAGCTTCTCCTCGGCAACGCGGACCTTGCCGGCCGAATCGGCTTGCTTCTCGCGGGCGACCTTGAGGGCCTCACTCGCCCGCTCGACGGCGGCCTGCGCCGCCTCGAGCGAGCCCGCAATCGCCTTAGCCGTCGCCTGCCCTGCGTCGCGCCCGGCCGCCACGAGCGGGCCGGTTAGCTGCGCCGCCGAACCGGCCGCAACCCCTTGCAAGCTGGGGATGATTTGCAGTGCGGCATAGCCGATTACGTCTTGCGCCACGCGGTCACCCCCTTTCGAGACGGTGCTGCGGGTAGCGCCCGACGGGCGGGAGGTGCGGCGATTTCGCGCGGTTGTGCGGCGGCCATCTGTCGACGGCGGGCGGCGAACTGGCGCTCGACCCGGCGCACTGCCGCGGCGCGCTGCGCGTTGGCGGCCTGCTGCTTGACCGACTTCGGCCGGGACGGGTGCGGCTTACCGGTCAACGCGGTGAACACATCGGACAGCAGGTAGTCGGTAACGCCCCATCGGGCGCCCTTGCGGTCCTTGAGGATCAGCGCCGAATCACCGGGCAGATATTGGATGAGAACCCAGATTTCGCGCAGCGTGAGGCGGCGCTGCCCGTCCTCGTCGAACCGCCACCGGTCCGAGTAGCGGACGCCGTGCCACCGACGTAGGTCGGACTCGACAGCGTCCGCGTGATCGCGGAGCAGGACGAGCAGCGTCGTTAGTTTCCCGCGCTGCCGAAACCGAGCTGCTCGCCGAGGATTTCGGCGAACTCGACAAAGTCGCGCTTGCGCGGAAACTTCGCGTTGAACTTTGCCCACTGCACCGGCCCGAGCAGTAGCTCGATTGCGTCGATGTGCAGGTTCCGGCCGAGCGCCTGGTGCACGCGAGTCGGCCAGTCGTCCGGGTCTACCGGCACGGTGAACGACAGGCCGCCGAATTCGATCGGCATCGTCTCGACGCCTTCGGCCTCGCGCTGCGCGGCGGCCTTGGCCTCGGCGAGCTCGCCGGGCGCGAGGTGGTCGAGCGGCTGCTTGACGCCCGCCGGGCGAGTCGGGGTCGCGCGCTTGGTAGTGGTCTTGCGGGGCGTGGTCATGATGGCGTGGTTTCCTCTCGTGATTCGAGTCGCAGACCTTGCGACCGGAGTAGGTGACGAGCGGCCTCGACGAGCAGCGGGCCGATATCGGTCGCGCGGATATGCACCGCGTCGAGGTCCTCGGCGAACTGCACGAGCTGCCACGCGGTCGACCGCTCGTTCGGGTCCTCGGCTGTGGCCTGCTCTTGCTTCGCGAGCTGCACGGCTCGCGCCAGCTTGTTACGGATGGCGCGGGGGTAGTTGCCGTGTTCGTCGGCGTGGCCGAGCTCGACGGCGGCGGCCCGGATCTCGTCCTCGGTGGGTAGGCCCGGCCGGGGTGAGATGCCCGAGCCGCCGGTCGGCGGGTGCGCAGGTTTCTGCATGGCGTGGTTCCCTGCTGGCGTGGTCCTCGGGAAGGGTGCGACCGGGCCCGGCGAACCACGCCATGGAATTCCGGGCCCGGCCGCGTCTGTTACGGCGCGTCGGTGACCGTCATCCCGGTTGCGCCGGTGAGCAGGGCGAAATCGGCCTCGAGCAGGCTGTTCGCCTCGCCGAGGAAATCGCCGATGAGATTGACAGTCCACGGCCCGCCGGCGGTCCCGGTCACGGTGACGTTGCCGGTACCGAGCACCGCCTCGAGCGCGCTCTGCACTGTGCTGTTCGTGGCGTTGTAGGCGATGGTTCCGGTCGGATCGCCGAGGTACGACAGCTTGAACGTGCCAGCGGTCGCGGTGCCCACGATGCTGACGAGCTGCGCCTCGTGGATCGGCGTGTACTGCCGCACGTACAGCAGGCCCGAGCCGGTCGCGAAGATATCCGCGGTGATCTCGTACGAGGTCGGATCGGACTCGTTGCGGTCGAGGTTCGGAATCCAGCACTCGGCGGGCCGCGCGGTGAATTCGCGCTCGGGCAAACCCTGGTCGTTCGTGAACTCGAACGCCAGAATGAACGAGTCGGGCCGCGGGATGACGATGTTCGTCGCGGTCGAGCCCGGCCGCGCGATGCGTCGGGTCGTCGCGTTCGACTCGAGGCAGGTCATCACGCGGGATTCCTTGAAATTCTTGTGCCCCTTGCGATACCGCCCGATACCCCACCCAAAATGCTCGGTGGTGTCCCACTCGCGCGGGTTGGTGATACCCGAGTCGCCGTTCAGAATCCCCAAGTTGTCCCACGTCTCATCGAACGAGTCGCCGATCGTCGCGGGACGGGTCGGGTTGAGGGTCTTTCCGACGTAAACCGCTGCGTCCGAATAGATTTGGACGGCGTCGGGATTGCGGGTGAGTGACATGGGTTACCCCTTCTGTGAGTGTGCGAAATCCCCCACCCGTGCGGGGCAGGCGGTAGGTGGGCGTGTATTCAGCCCGCGATCGTGCGGGCGAGCGCGCGCACGGTGAACGAGGTCATAACCCCGCCGTTATTGGAGTCGAGCGCCTCGAGCAGGCCCGACGGTTGCGTGATGGTCGAGACACCGGCGATGCGGTGCGAGAGCAGCACACCGAGACACACGCCAGCGATACGGCGGGACCGGTCCCGGCCGTCGGCCCACACGGTGACCCGGACAAGCGGCGCGGTGGTTACCGGCCACCGTGTCGGCCCGCCATCGTCGAACACCGCGATTGCCGGGGCCTTGTCGGGCTTCCAGTCCATCGGGAGCACGAGCCCGACCGTTGGCGCGGGCGCAGTGACGAGGCCGGGTACGACCGTGCCGAGGTACTGCTTGATCGCCTTAGCCGGATCGCCGGGCAGGCGGTACGGCTTGCTCACGGCTCGGCCTGTACGACGACCAGGCCGACGGCGGCGGCGGCGCGGGTAAGCGCGCCATCGCGGGCCTGCACCTCGGCCGGGACGAGCACGGCCGCCGCGCCGCGGTCGGTCGAGTACGACTCGACGAACCCGTCGTCGTCCTCGTCGAGCTGCATCACGACGGCGTCGGCCGCCGCGTTGACCATGCGCACCACGTCGGGCGAGTTCAGAATCTTGCGCGCGGTCGCGTGATTGATGGTCACCCGGGGATCGGCCACGGCTAGCCCTCCCCTCGACTGCACAGTGCGATGGTGCCCGTCATCGACGACCAGGGCGACGACCACGGCAGAACGGCCAGCGCGTACCGCTCGCCGTTCACGGTGAGCTCGTCGGCGCCGGTGAGGTCGACGGCAGTGTCGAACCACACCGTGCACTCGACGCGCTGCCCGTCCCGGCCGAGCCCGGCATAGTCCGGGTTCGCGCCGGGCTCAATCGCTGTCGCCTCGAGCGGCTCGTCGGCCGACGGCACCGGGTTGCCATCGGAATCGACGCGCGGCCCGCGGTGCCGGGTGACGGTGACGCTCACAGCCCGACCGATCCGGCAGGCGGGTACCGGTACCCGCACGGGTCGCCGAACTCGCCAACCGCCGTCGGCTCGTCGGAGATGCCGAGCATTTCCTCGTGAACCTTGAGGAATTGCAGCACGCCCGCCGGTGTCGCGAGCGTGCCCGAGCGAGCCCACGGGCCCATCGTTTCCGAGTAGCCGGTGTGTCCGGTGAACTTGGCGTCCGGTCCCATGGCGGCCCGCACAACCTCGACGATGACGTGCTTAGCCGTCGGGTCGTCTTCGGCAATGTCGGGCCGCCGGGACGGGTCCCGTATCCACGCCTCGGCCACGGAGATGAGGAACGTCGCGCGGGCCTGCTGCTCTGTAGTCAGCGTGCGCCAGCCGAGCGCCACATCATCCGCGGTCGCGAGTGCCATCGGCTACGCCTCGGGCAGACGGGCCGCGATCTCGGCACGGGACATACGCCCGGCCTCCTCGGCGGGGATTCCGCGCGAGACGGCGTAGGCGTGCCATTCGGCCTTGGGCGAGGTCGTGCTCGCCGGGCGCGGCACAGCGACGGGACCCTCGACCTCGGTCTGATCGCCGTCGTCCTGCCCGCCGTCGTCGCCCGGGTCGCCCTGCCCGTCTCCCGTGTCGCCGGAATCGTCGGCGAGCCGTGGGAACAGATCGCCCGCGTCGGGCAGCACGAGGTCGACCGCGGGCTCATCGGCGACCGGCTCGGGGGTGAGCACGCCCGCACGGTCCGCCCGCTCGTACTCGTCCTCGGTCAGGTCGACAACATCGCCGAAGTACGCGAGGCGCCGGGCACCGGCGGCGGTGCGGTACGGCCACACCGCCGCGCGGACCTCAGCCCGCAAGGCCGGTCACCTTCTTGATCGAGTACGGGTTCGTCACGCCCATGATCGGCATGACCGACGACTGCACCCACGTGCGCTTGGTCTTCTCCTCGCGCCACGTCTCGGTAGCGAGGCCCTGCTCGTAGGACAGGAACCCGACCTCGCCGGTAGCGACCGCGTACGCGCTGCCCGCGGCGACCCGGTTCGACGGGAACATCTCGCGAATACCCGCCGACTGGAGCACCTCGGCGAGCGCCGACCCGTAGGCGATGGCGAGGTTCGCCTTTTCCTGCGGGTTGACGATCCACAGGTCATAGACGACGCCGAGTTCCTCGACATCGGCCGCGAGCTGCACGTTCGCGAAATCGGCGGTCGGGCGCAGATCGCTCGCGGTCGGCGCGGTGCCCGCGAGCTGCACGTCGGACCAGTCGTGACCGGGCACGACACCGGCGCCGCCGAGCGCGGCGATAGCCGCCTCGAGGGTCGCGACGGCCCGCTGATTGACCTTGCGCACGATGGTGTTACCGAGCGCGGTCACCTGGTTGTTGAAGTGCGACACGTCGTTTCGGTTGCGCGCTGAATCCGAGATCCAGAACTTTCCGCCCCAGTCTTCGGAGGTCGCGACCTTCGGGTCGGTCCGGTCGCTACCGACGATCGGGTACTCGGCGGATGGCGCGCGCTGTTCGATGTCGCGCGTGGTGTAGAGCTCGTTCTGCGTGATCTGGTCATAGATCACAGCACCGGCCGCCACCGACGCCGCCGAGGACGAGAAAATCCGGTCGACGATGAACTTCTGCAAGGTCAGGTCGGCGAGGCGCTTGGTGATGCGCGCGGGCTGCTTGAGCGCCAGGTCGACAGTGAGAGTGCTACCGACCAGGGTCGGCGCACCAAGCGGGAAAGAAACGGGAGCAGTCGACATTGTCGGTCCTCTCAGTACAGGCTGATCTCGGCGTCATTGCCCGAGGTCGCTGCGGTGACGGCGTAGCCGACGGCTACACCCGATGTCTTGGTGATCGCCTGCCCGGCGGTGCCGACCTCAACCTCGGCGAACGCCGCGATGTTGGCCGCGGCGGTCACCTGCACCACACGCGAGTTGCCGCGCGCGATCGGGACTAGTTCGCCGTTGGCGGCGTCCCGCTTGGACACGCCGCACGTCCGGCCGGCGGCCGTCGCATGAGCGACGACGATCGTCCCGGTAGTGGCGTCGCGGTTGCCGGTGATCGCCAGGAACCGGCCGCCGGTGACGGCCGAGCTCGCCTTGCCAGTGAGGTCGGCGCCGGGCTCGTAGATGCCCATCTTGTCGGCCATGGTCAGACTCCCTTGTTGGTCGCGGTGTTGACGCCGTCGAACCAACCGAGGTCGGCGGCATCGTGTACGGGTACGGCGTGGCCGATCTCGGCACCCACCGGGTAGACCGGCGCAAGGCCGTTCAGCACGGCCAGCTCGCGCGGGTCGCGGTTGAGCCGGTCGACCCAGCTGTTTCGCTGCGCCGGGGCGATACGGCCCGTGCGCACCGCGTTGTCCACAGCGGCTACTCGGGCGATGCGCTCCTGCTCGGCCCGCGCCTGGTCGCCGCGCGCGGCCTTGTTGCGCAGCTCGTCGAGTGCCGCGGCCTCGATCGCGACGACGCCCGCGGGCAGATCGCCGAGGCTGTTCGCGGTCGCGGCCGGTGCGGGTTCCGGCGCCGGTGCGGGTTCCGGGCTCGAGTTCTGCCCCCACACCTCGAGTGCCTCGTTCGCGGTGTCGATCGCTTCCTGAAAGCTGTCGACGATCGGCTGCGCGATGGCGGCCACATCGGGCGAGACGCCCTCACTCGTCGCCGCGGTCGCGGTGGCGAGCAGCTCGGGCCCGGACGCGACGAGCGCGCGCAGGAACGAAATGTCGTTGTCGTTGAACGGCAACGTCACCGGGGCGATTGCGGCGGCCGGTCGGCCGAGTGCCTTGTCGATTGCCGCGTTAACGGCGGTCTCGTCTGCGTTCTCGGCCAGGCCGAGGCGCTTCGCGATGGCGGCGAGTGCAGTCATGCGCGTTCCTTCCGGGTTGGCCTCGGCCTCGGTGGCAGAGGGGGTTTGGGGCGCGGGCGCACGACTGCGCCCGGCGTAGGTGAATGTCGACAGGTCGAATCGCGCGGCGGGGGCGAGCTCGGTCGTCGGAACCTCGACGCGATCGGCGAGCCCCGCGGCGACCGCCTCGGCCGCCGAGAACCACGTCTCGGCGCGCATGAGCTCGCGCCACTCCTCGGCGGTGCCGCCTGCCTTTTCGGCGTAGATGCTGGCGATGTTGTCCGAGGTCCGATCGAGGGTCTCGACGTGCTTACGCATCTCGTCGGCGTTGCCGCCCGCGTACATGTGGGCGTCGTGAATCATGATCTCGGCGTTCCGGCAGATCACGACCTCGGCGCCTGCCATCGCAATGAAACTCGCTGCGCTCGCGGCGATTCCGTCAATCACGGTGGTGATCCGGGCCCGGTGCCCGCGCAACGTGTTGAGGATGGCGAGCCCCTCGTACACGTCGCCGCCGGGCGAGTTGATCCGAACGGTGATCGCCTCGGCGTCGATCTGCGCGAGGTCCTTCGCGAACGTCGCGGCCGAGACGCCCCAGTACGGATCAATCTCGTCATAGATCAGCACCTCGGCCGAGCCGGTGTCGAGGGCCTTAATTCGGTACCAGGGGTCGGGCTTGGCGCCCCGCTTGTTCACCACAGTGTCAGCGCTCCATTCGGCTCGATGCGGGCGGTCGGCGAGGTCAGCGCGGCGCGTCGAACTGTGTTGCGCTCGCGCAGGTCTCGGCCGAACTCCTCGTGATTGCGGCCAGCCATACGGGCGGCTACCGCTGCCGCGGTCACCTCGTCCGGGTCGAGGTCGACGGCCTCGCGGATCGGTAGCCCGTAGTCCTGCCGGGCGGCCTGCTCGATCGCCTCGTCGGGCGTGATGATCCCGGCGCGCACGAGAATCTCGAGGGCGGCGGCGGTCGCGTCTTTCCTGCTGCCGATCTCGTCGAACACGATGCGCGGCGCGGGTTCGTCGGGTCCCCAATTGGCATCGACGAGGTCCTCGACGATGTGCGCCTGCGCGGTGTCGCGGATCATCTCGGCGACTGTCTGTAGTGACATCACGAAGAAGTCGGCGAACGTCGTCCCGAGTGCCCAACTGCCCGTTGAGTTTCCGAGGTTGAGGAAGTGGGCGAGTACGCTCCTGCCGATCTGCGCGTCGTGGTAGTCGATGGCCGGTTGCGCGTCGGGCAGATTCCCCTCGACACCGGCGAGCCGTAGCTTGGCCTGATACGGCGTCGCGGCACCCGAGGCGCTGCCCGCCTTGTAGCTCTGGGCTATCGCCTTGCCCGCGTCGAGCTGCTGCTGATCATCGGCCGGGCCCGCCTCGTAGACCGGCACGCCCATGCCGTTCCGCTCGATCGTCTGCGCCTGCACGCGCAGCAACCGGTCACGGATGAGCCAGTGCTTGTACGCCGGGCGTAGCAGGCTCTGCCCGGTCCAGTCGCCGCCCTCACGGTCGACGACGTAGGCGACGAGCCGCTCGACCGGGATACGCACCGCGCCACCACGCGGGCCCATTCCGTACTGCTCGATCGCGACGAGCCCGCCGTCGGCGGCGACCTCGATACCCGAGATGGACTCGGACAACCGCTGTCCCAGCTTGTGCAGGTGATACAGGCCGGTCACGTCGTCGACCGACCAGAGCGGCTCGAAGAACTGGTGTCCGTAGCGCAGGCAGAGCAGCGCGCTCGCGACGTGCTCGCCCCACGAGAACCGGCCACGCCGACGACGCGGCACCGGTGCCTGTCCGACGATCGGCAGGCCGAGGTCGGCGGCGATGTGCTCGGTCACCTCGGGGCGTGCGCCGTCGGGATCGAGCCGCCAGTTCGTCCGCCGGATCGGCAGGCGCACGGCCCGCATCACGGATGTGATCTGCGCGTCTTGACGTTCCATCCGGCGATACACGCGCGTGCACTCCGGCCAGATGAGCTCGGGCGTCTCCTCGGCCGTCTGCCAGAACATCCCGCCCGAGGTATCGAAACTCTCTGTGCCGTAGCCGATTTCGGCTTGCGTCGGTGTCTGCTTGGTCTTAGCCACGCTGCCCCACCTCCTAGAACCCCATCGCCATGAGCTCGTCTGTCTGCTCGGCGTGCGGGTCGCTGTCGTCCTTTGTGGGCATCTGGGGCGGGGTGCTCGGTTCGAGGCCGAACTCGAGCAAGGCCCACCTCGCGAGCGAAATCACTTGGACGCGGGTTACGTCGCCCGCGGTGTAGTCCCATCCGAACCGACCGCCGCCGAGCGCGCGTTTCTGCGCGCTGCCGAGTGCGTCTGTGAGCCGTGGGTCGCCGCCGTGCGAGAGTGCGCCGTCGAGCGCGTCCTGCACGAGACCGACCGCGGCGTCGGCCGCCTGCCCGGCCGAGGTGTACTCGGCCTCGATGCCGCGCGCGAGCAGTTGGCCGGCGAGCGCCTTCGCCGGGCTCGTGCTGTTGATGACGACCGCGCACGGGTCCCACCGGGCGACGAGGTCGGCGACGCGGTCGACGATGCCCTGCGCGCTGCCGTGGTAACCCAGCTCGAGGCGAATCTTGCCGTCGATCGTTCGCGTCGCCGCACCGAGCGCGGCCGTGGTGAGGTCGCCTGTCATGTCCAGCGCGAGCGCGATCGGACCGTGTACCCGCGCGCCGAGTTCGGTCATGTCCTCCCACGTCCCGGCCGGGATCACGCGCTCGCGTTCCTCGGGCGGCCGAGGCCACCGGCCGACCGACAGGCGCTCGACTTCCCACTTCTCGAGGCGGGCGGCGAACGAGGCGACCTCGTCCTCGATGTATTCCTCGTCGAACAGGTATCCGAGCGACGGGTTCGCCGCGGCCCAGTTGCGCCGGTCCATTCGCCACGCTGCGCGCTCGACGGCCGTCGCAGTGGCCGGGAGCTCGGGCGCCGACCACTCAAGCCAGAGCAGGCGCTTGCCGGTGCGCTTGAGCGCGCGCTCGCGCAGCATCGCCCACACGCCGCACTTGGGTTGACTGTCGGCGTCGGCCGCGCTGCCGAGGTACCACACCTGCCCGTTCGCCGCGGTGGTGATGAGCGGCATGAGCGCGGCGAGCGCCTCGGGCGAGCAGATCATCGCCTCGTCGATCACGAGCCGGTCGACGCTGTCACCTCGGCCGCCCTGGTCGGTGCGGGTCGCGAAGAAGATCGTCGAGCCGTTCGAGAGCGTGATCGACTCTTGCCCGTTACTCGTGCGGGGCTGCCCCGGCATGAGTTGCCGTCGTAGCTGGTCAGAGGCATTTATGAGCGCCATCACCTTGCGCATGGTGCGGAGCGCCGTCTTGAACTGGTGTGCGGTGTACAGGATTTGCACGCCCGGCTCGGTCACCATCCACCACAACATGACGAGCTCGAGTACGCCGTTCTTCCCGTTCTGCCTGCTCGCGAGCAGGCAGACCTCGAACGCGGCCCACTTCCCATCGGCCCGGCGCGCGGTGCCGTCGGTGATCGCTCCGGCCTGCCAGGGCGGTAGACGGCGCCCCGCGCCCTCGGCGAGGTCGAACACGGCCGTCGCGGCGCCGTAGTCCACGGCGGCGGCCGGACGGAACGAAATCCGGGGTTCCTGGGTCCCGACCAGTCCCGGGCGCGGCCAGCTCGTCTCCAACGTCCCTCCCTGCCGGTTTCACCCCATGCCCGCGCCATCCAGGGGGTTTGCTGTCCGTTAACCGACATTCCGGCTGTATTAGCCGAACATTAGCCATATTGAGCAGGGGGCTCGCTGGGCTGCCCGCTCGCGCCTGCGCTAGCCCTCGCCCCTCGAGGTCTGCCCGCTACCAGCGCCGCCATAGCCCCCCGGCGGCCAGGCATCGAGAGAATCGGCCCGTGCGCTTGCCAGGGGCGCTACCAGGGGCGCCTGTTCTCGGCCCCAGATCGGGCCCCAGAGAGGCGCGGGGAGAGAGAAACGGCCTGACTGCCACGGACGAGTCAGGGCCGGGGGGCCCGATGATTAGGAGGGGGTACCCCAGTCCAGGGCGTTGCCGGGCGGTAACTGGCTCATCATGTCCGGTAGCTGTTCGGTAACTGACCTCGCTGCAGGGTGTTGCGGGCCGGGCGGCGGCGGAGTGCCGGCGGGGTCGTGGTCCTCGTACCACCGCTTGATCACGGGTTGCATCCACCAGGGCCGCTGCTGCTTGGCCCGGGCCATCACGACATCTCGACCGGGGTCGATGGTGACCACGCGAGCGCCGCGGGCCCGGTACGTGGCGAGCAGGCGGGCGGACGGGGTCGAGTGGATCACGAACACGTCGACCGTGTGGGCGTGCCGTAGGGCGGTGTCGATGGCCGCCTGCCGGGCCGCCTTGGTCACGGCCTTGACGGCGGGCGTGTGGTCGTGACCGGTCTCGTCGGCCGCGGTGAGCGCCGAGGCGAGCCGGTCGTAATCGACGATGATGTCGGCCGCGCTGGCGTGCTGTCGGCACCATGTCGACTTGCCAGCGGCGGGCGGCCCGATGACGACGTACAGCACGTCAGCCCCATTCGAGGGCGTTCGCAGCGTGGCCGCCGGTGGCCCGGGTGAGCGCGGGTCGCAGGTGGTCGCGGCTACCGTCGCCGCGTTCCTTGTTGCACACGTCGTGCAGCAGGCGGTCGGCCTCGGTGTGGTCGTGGTGCGCGCGGGCCTTGCTGTGGTCGGCGGCGAGCGCCTGCACACGGTACATCGGTTCGCCGCACCACCAACACGTCTCGCCGTCGCGCAGCACGTCGAGCAGGGCCTTGCGGCGTTGCTGGTGTGCCCACCCGAGGCCCTTCTGTGTGGTGGTGCGCTTGCGGGTCATCGGTGGCCGAGGCCCGCTCGGTCGGCGAGCCACTGCCCGGCACGGACGAGCAGGGCGTCGAGCCAATCGGGAATTCGCCGGCGGCGGCCGAGGCGTTCGCCGGTGTGGCCGGACGGCCCGGCGGTGATGTGCCAGACCGAGCCGTCGCGACCGATGAGCATCATTCGGGGCCGTGCACGAACCGCGGTCCGGGCGCGGTGCTCGTGCACATGGTCGGGGCGAGCACGGCGTGAATGTCGCTGTGGTCGAAGTACGCGCGGTCGACCTCGAGCCCGCGCAGGGCCGACGGGCTGCTCGCGTACAGGCTCAGGGTGACCGAGCCAGTGCCGTTGCTGATCATGCGGCGGCCGATCCGCTCGCCGTCGCGCAGCAGCTTGCGGGACTGGTCGTGGATGCGGTCAAGCGTCCGGCCGGTGCTGGCGATGAGTGCGACGTTCTGCCCGGCGCGCATGTCAGCGAGCGCCTGGTCGAGCACGCTCACGACGGCCAGTACCCGTACGGGGCGGTGTAGAGCGGCTGCTCGAGCGTGCGGGGTGCGTTGGTGCGCCAGCACCCGAGCAGCAGCGCGAGCAGGTCGCCGAGGCTCATCGGCCGAGCTCGCGAACGACGGCGAGCGCGATTCGGGCGAGCAGTTCCCACGGGACGAGCGAGGCGGCGGCGGACAGTGTCGACATGGCGAGACTCCTCGGGGTGAGCGGCGGGTGCGAGGCGGCCGAAAATGGCCCATGACATGCGAAAACCGGCACTGTCGCCGACATTCGGGGTCGGGTCGTCAGTACCGGTTTCGAGGTGCCACCACCATAGCACCAGGTCAGAGCGTTTTCGATCTTGCGATGCCTCGACGGCGTGGCACGGGGTGCCTACGGCCCGCCGAGGTAGGCGTCGAATTCGGTCTCGGTCATCGCATGCCAGGCGCCCATGTCCTCGGCGATGTTGAGCGCGAGCAGGGCGTCGAACCGGGTCGTGAACGGCCCAGTGTGCTTGCTGGTCTTGCTGTTCACGAGCCAGGTCACACCATTTTCAGCGGTCATGCGGTCGATCCTCTCTCGCTGGTCTCGCGCTGCGCCAGCTCGAGCGCGTCGCCGACTCGGTAGACGGGCACGGCGCGGTCCTCGTGCCGGTCGGTAATGCGCACGCCCTGCCGGTCGCGGATGAGCCACGCGCGGCGCGTGAGGCGGCCCTCGGCGGCCCACCGGTAGCCGGTGCGCCGGGCGATCGGCGACCCGACGGCCGCGCAGGCGTGCAGCAATTCGGGCATGGTGCACAGCATTTCGCGAGCCGCCTCGGTGGCCCGGTCCTCAAGGTGGGCGACCTCGTGCTGCTGCGCACACCGCGGACACCGAACCCATGCCGCATCGACCGGGGCCCAGAGGTTCGCCTCGCACTTGCCGCCGTGGTCGAGCACGACCGGGCACCGGCCGAGGTACCGGTGATCGGCGGGCCGGTCGATCGCACGCCGGACGTTCTCGGCCGCGGTGACGATGTCGGCGTGCACCTGCTCGGCCGCCTCGAGTTGCCGTAGCTCGTGCGGATGGCTCGCGAGCCACACCGCGAGGCGCTCGTCGACCTGTACCGGCGTGATGAGGTGGGCGGCGGTGCGCAGCGACACCCGGGACTCACGGACGCGCACGCCGTCGCGCAGGCGGTACTCGTGCACGACGACCGGCGACTCGACCGAGCCGCCGGTGTGCCGGGCGTTGGCGGCGAGCACGGCCAGGGCGCGCGATTCGATCGGTACCTCGACGCCGAGGTGATCGGCGAGCACGCGGGCCCAACCGTGCAACGCGGTTGCCAGCGCGGCGGCGTCGCGCTCGCCGAGCAGGCGCACACCGCGCCCGCGGTCCTCGCTCGCGGTGTCGGCGATCGGTAGCGGGACCTCGGCCGATCGGCCGCCGGTGCGTCCCTTGCCGATTCGGGCCTGCCCGCTGCGTGCTGTTTCGAGGTCGGCGAGCAGGCCGGGCACGGCGAGCAGGGCCTCGACGAGCGTCCCGCCGCACGTCTCGCACAGCCGTAGACCGTCGCCGACGAGGCGCGTGCAGATACCGCACGGCGTGCTCATGACATCCCCCACTCATGGCCGCATCGGCAGATTCGGACGACTTCATACCCGGACTCGTCGACAGGCGGCGGCCGGTCGTCGTGCACGCGGCGAGGCACCCGCTCGCCCCATGCGAACATCTCGGCCGTCTGCCGGTTCCGTTCCCACGTGATGAGCTCGGCGGCGGTGGGCGCGGGTTTCGGCGGGCGGATGGCGTGGCATTCATACGCCCCGCACGACGGGCAGCTCGCCCACGCGGTGAACGTCGGCGTGCCGCTCATAGACCCGCCTGCACGTCGAGGGCGCCCTGCGCGCACCGCTCTGCGACAACCTCGCAATACCGCTCGTCAATCTCGATTCCAACAGCCCGCATCCCGAGCGATTGCGCGGCGGTTAGCGTCGACCCACTGCCCGCGAACGGGTCGAGAACCGTCGCCCCGGGCACAGCGACGACCGACAACAGCGTTCGCAGCAGCGTCTCGGGCTTCTCGGTGGGGTGCGTACCGCCCCGAATCGACCGGAACGCGAGCACGTTCGGAACGTCGCGGCGGTTCGGGGCGGCCGGTGTGCCGACCGAGGTGTGCACGATGAACTCGTGCTGATTGCGGAACACTGCGCCCATGCCTAGCTGCTGCTTGTCCCACACCAGCAACGGCAGTTGTCGCAGGTCTGCGGACTCGAGAGCGGCACCGAGGTGCGAGGACATCCGCCAGTCGGTGAACACCAGCGAGTGAGCGCCGCGGCGCAGGATGCGGCGCCACTGCAAGCCGCACATTCGCAGCAGGTACACGTACCCGTTGGTGCTCATGGCGTCGCCGCGAATCCACTCGTCGTTATCCATGCTGCGAACCATGGATTGCCGGATGCTGCGGGCATTCTCGCGCTTGCCCCCCGAGCTGTACGGCGGATCGGTGAGCACCACGTCGACGGACTCGTCGGCAAGGTCGGCCATGACCTCGAGCGCGTCACCGTGGTACAGCGTGATTCGGTCGTCGGAGTAGTACGGCGTCATCGTTCAGACCTCCAATCGCGTGATGGCGATGTGCACGCCCGGCGTCTCGTCGAGCTCGGCCAGGCGCTTGCGGGCCCGGGTGTCGATCACCCGTGCGTCGTCTGTCCACGCAACGCCGGTCAGCGCGTCGAGGACGGCGCGCAGCAGCTTGTCGACATCGGGTTTGCGGATCGCCGGGGGCGTGCGGGATTTCGGCGTGCTCACGGGACGGCGCAGTACGAACTCGAGGTCGACGGCGCACGGTCCGTCGAACGGCCTCCATCCGTGCCCGTGCGCGGCCCACGCGATGCGCTGGCGCCACTCGGCGAGGCCGCCCGCGGACTCGACGAGGATCGCCTTGCCACGGGCGTTCTTGCCCTTGTAGTCCTTGCTGCCCTGCGTGATCGGCTGACCCGGCACGAACAGCGTCGGCCGGTTCATCGGTCGACCCCGAGGCCGAGGTCGGCGAGCGCGGCCGACATCCGTCGAAACGCCGCCTCGAGCCGATCGGCCAGCCCGGCGAACGAGACGTGCAGCGCCGCGGGAACGGCGGGGAACTCGAGCTCGGGCGTGTGCCGTTTCCGTGCGCGGTACTTCATCCGGGGGAAGTGCTCGGGCGTCCGGGGTTTCTGTCCGCTGCTCATTCGCCGTCCTTCGGTGTCCACACCGGTACCTCGGTGATTCGGTTGTCGGCCTCGCCGCGCAGGCGCCCGCGGATGTGGTCGCGTAGCTGCTCGACGGCGGCCGGGTCGATTTGCAGCATGTTGACGAGTGCCTGCGCGGCGTCGTCGATGATGAGGTGCGACGCTTCGGGCTTGATCTTGGCGAGCGCGGTTGCGGCGCCGGTGCCGAACCCGTCGAGGTAGACGAGCAGGACCGTCTCGAACGGGACCGTGATGAGGTCGACCGGTGCGCGATCCGGCTCGGTCGCGGTGTTCTCGCAGGCCGGTGGACGCCAGCCCGCCGCGATCACAGCGTCGGCGACCCGTTCGGAGTCGTAGACGCCTGGCACGGATTCGACCACTTTGGCTAGGTTGTCGCGGTCACTCACCACGGCCGACCTCCCGGCCGAGAGTGTCGGCGAGCGCCTGGACGTGCCCGTGCACGACGTAGTCCGTCGTGTGCCGTCCGTCCCACAAGTAGCCGCGGGCGAACGCCATCGCTCCCGCCCAGCTACGCCAGTGCGCGGGCGACCACCACCGTTGCAGCGTGCCCGCGCGGCACTTCTCGACGATGTCCTCGCCCCAGCGCACCACCTCGGCCGGGCCCGCGAGCGACCACCACTCGGACAGGTCGGCCACCGAGCGCAGCGGGTTGCCCGGCGGTAGTGCTGTGATCGGGTCGCCGTCGGCCGCGGCCCACCAAGTCGGCACCGACACCGGGTACACCCGGCGCTGTCCCGCAATGCCGTAGCCGGGCGCCGGCGGGCGGTGCGGCATCCCGGCACCGGCCGGGCGCAGCGGATCGGCGATGAGCGCGCAGCCGACGAGGTGGTCGGCGATGGCGCCGGGCATGTGCTCGACGACATCGCGAGCGAGGTCGCCCGCGATGCCTGCGCCTTGCGAGTACCCGGCGAACACGTAGCGCCGTCGCGGCGGTATCGCGTTGAGCAGCGCTTGACGACCGAGGCGCCGAGATTCCGCATACGGCCGAGGTGTGCCGTACTCGGCCGGATACTGCACGATCCGCGGATCGAACAGCGACGGGTCGAGGGCGTCGGCGAACGCCTGCGAGATGCCGTCGCCCGTGCGGCCGTAGCCGGTGCCGGGCAAGATCAGTACGTCAATCACGGTCGCGCTCCTCGGCGTCGTAGTTCCACAGTCCGCGGTCGTCGAGGCACTCGACGCACACGGCGCGTTCCCAAACGGGGACGAGCTCGGCGTGAGAGCACCGCTCGACGCGGGCCCGGCGTGCGGTCACGGCCGCGGCGACCTCGCGCTCGTCGACCGAGTGCCAACCGCGGTCGCCGTCGCCCCAGTCCACGAACCGGTTCACGCCGCCCGCGTCGACGTAGTCGCCTCGAATGCGGTTCTCGGCCTCGAAATTCGCGCACTTGCCGAGCGCCTCGAGCACGTAGTGCGCTGCCATGAGGTCGGGCACCGGGTGCTCGAACTTCGGTCCGCCGAGTTGCGGGATGTACCAGACGAGCAGGTCGCCCGGCGTCGGCACGGGGTCGACCCACGAGTGCCCGACTCGGCAGTGCGACCGGTTGAAATGCGTGTCGTGCTCGCCGAATTGCTCGCAAGCGATCTCGCCTGCGACGCCTTCACACAGCCTGTCCGACACACTGGTCGTCGATGTGCACTTAGCCGTCATCGTCTCCCCCGCGTGGTCAGTGCACCGATGAGGTAGCCGACGACGAGCGCGGCCCAAATCCACACATCCATCACGCCTCCCTGTAGGTGCCGTCGGCGGCCTCGTCGGCGACCGTCGGCTCGGTGATGGTGGAACCGGTCTTCTCGACGGCCGCGCGGATGAGCGCGCCGACCTCGGCCGGGACAGCATCCGGCCCGGCGGCGACCATCGCGCCGTACCGGTCGAGGAATGCGTGCCCGATCGCCTGGTCGTGTTCTGCGCGCTGCTCGATGCGGTCGCGCAGGTTCGCCAGGGCGGCCCGCAAGCGGCCGGTGTCAGGTAGCCCGGTGACGATGTCGATCGCGGCGAGTACCTCGGCCGCGGTGTGGTTAGCCACGGTCGGCCCCCTTGCTGCGCCAGGCGCCGGCGTCCGGGCACGTCGCGAAATGCGAGACGTACCGCGGCACGCTCGTATCGGCGGCGTCGACCTCGGCCGCGGTGAGCGTGACGGCGACCGTGCCGCCGTAGGCGAGCGCGATGTTCCCGGTATCGGCGGGTGCGAGGTCGAGCGGCATTCGCTGCACGCCGACCGTGCGGCGCCACGCAATCGGCGCGCGGCACGACCGGCACCGAGCGTTCGCGGTCAGGTTGGCCGTGAGTGCCGCCCGTCCCCCGGCGGGGATGTTCTCGGCCGCGTCGGCGAGGATCGGCACCCACACGACGATTTCGCCGGGGCGGTCGTGGGTGAGGCGAGGCCCGTCGGCGGCCATGATCCACGGGAATTCGCGGTCGTCGATGGTCAGCACCCCGGCGGCCTTGTCGATGACGATGCGCCCGGCGAGGCCCGGCTCGACGTGGTCGGTCCACACGAGGCGGGTCGCGCCGTCGTGTCCGTGCACGGCGACGGCTTCCTCGACCGAGGACCACACCACGGTTGACCGGCGCTCGCCGCGCCAGCGGACCACGGTCGTACCGTCGTCGAACACTGCGCCGTCGGCGACGACGCCGGTCCCGCTCACGCCGGTGAGGTCGCGGTCGCGCTGGAACTCGAACGTGCGGGTCATCGGGTGCCCTCGTCGGTGACGAGCACGAAGTCGCGGCCGGTGATCCTGCCCGCGTCCATCGTGGTTGGCTTCATGAGCTCGACGACCTCGCCGCGGGTACGGCTCACCTTGCAGGTGACCGAGCAGACCGGCGGTTTCTGGACGCCGCCGTACTCGGAGGGCTGATAGACGCCGAGCAAGTCGACGATCAGGTCGCGCACGTTGCTGGCGCGGTTGTCGCGATAGTGGTCGCCGACGCGGACCGTGCGGCCCTTGGTCGTGGTGAATTCGAGCGTGGTCTGCTCGGCGGTCTCGGTCATCGGTTCTGCTCCTTGCGTTCTGCTGCTGCGATTGCCTGCTGTGCTCGCAGGCTCGGGCGTGGTTCGTCGATGTCGACGCGGCGCACTGTGTGTGGCTTGCACTGGGGGCACGGGATCGGACGGCCCTCGTCGTCCTCGCCGAGCCAGCGGTTCCGGCACCGGGGGTCGTGCCAGGGCGCCGACTCGTCCGCGGGTTCGAGCTCTGCGCCGGTGCGATCGAGGGTCATGGAATCCACACCCCCGGGCGCGCGGTGGTGAGTTGCGTTGGGTACTCAGCCACGCGGGTTTGGTTGGTAATGGTTGGTATGGGTTGGTGGTAGATCACCCGTGATCCCCAGACATGCTCTGGATGATCCCCAGACTTTCTCTGGATGATCCCCAGACTTTTCCGGGCGACCGTGGGATTGGGATCGCTTGTGATCCCCAGACTTTCGCCGTCCGGAACACTCCGGGTCTCGCCCGTGATCCCCAGATTTCCAGCGGGGCTGCGGTATCCACGGATCACGAGTGATCCCCAGACACCGCCCGCTCGTCCGGGTCGAGCATCGGCAAATCGAGCACGTCCGACGGCATCGTGAGCCGGTACTCGTCGGACTTCTTCGCCCACCGATTGCCTTGCTTCACACGTTCGACCAGGCCCATGCGGCGTAGGTCGGCCATGGCGCGTTTGACCGTCGGCTCGGACACGCACATCACGCGCGCGAGCCGCTCGACCCCCGCGACAATGTGCGTTCCGTCCGCGTTCGCGTACGTCGACATCGTCAGCGCCAAACACATTGTGGTGCAATGCATTTGCACCCGCCGGACGATTCGTTGCCACTCGAACGAGTCGCACGGCATCAACTCGCGCACCTGTGCGCCCGTGCTCTCGTCCACGGCACCACCTCTCATCCATTGATCCGGCCCTCGACGCGGTCGGCGAGCTCGCGCAGGGCCCGCACTAGGTCGCGGTCGGCGAGCTCGCGCGCCGGGTTGCGTACCTCGTCGATGAACACGGCGCCGGGCCGGTCGGGGTCGTGCCCGACGAGCAGCACGACGGCTGTGTACCGGGCCGCGTCGCGCAGCACCCGCCGGGCCTGTTCGTCCGGCATCGGCTCTGGCACGGTCACGGCTCGCCGTCCGAGGTGAACACGTTGTTTTCGATCCGGTTCGCCTCGTCGAGCAGGCCCGGCAGCCGGTACGACCAGTCGCGCGAGAACTCGTCGACACGCTCGCGCCGGTCCTTGCTGAGCGTCCGTGTCGAGCAGTAGCCGAGGAACGACTCGCCGCACCGGACGAATAGCGAGTCGCGGCCATAGCCCTCGAATTGCAGTGCGCCGCCGTAGGTCTTGGACGCCTCGCGGAACCGGGCGATCATGTCGCCCGACACCGCCATGCCCTCGATGCCAGTCGCCTGCGACCGCTGCATCATCTCGACGTTCTTCACGACGGCGAACAGCGCCGAGTCGTCGGCCGACAGCCGCGGAATCTGTAGCGCGCGACCGTCGATCATGCCCGAGCAATCGGTGATCCGTAGGCGGTCGTCGAGCACCTCGAGGCGCAGCAGGTTCTCGGGCGAGACGCCGTCGGCGCCCGATTCCTTGCCGCCCTTGAAGACACCGAGCAGCTTGTTCACGTCGTCGGGCAGCAGCTCGACGGCGACCAGGCCGTACCCGCCGGGGGGCGCGTCGCCCCATAGGGACACGATGGCGAGCGCGCCCGTGTATCGGTCCGTCGCCGACACGGTGACGTGCTGGCGACCGAATTGCAGGCGCACACGGTGCGTCGCGGGTGATTCCTTGTCGGTGCTGGCGTGTACCTTGACCGCGCTCAGTGCCTGCCGGAAATCGCCCGTACCGACGATGACGGTCGAGTACATCACCGGCCCCCGGTCTGCCGGGCCGTCGCCATTGCCGCGGCGCGGTCGTAGACCTCGGCGATGTCCTCGGGGGTCAGGCCGTGCGGGTTGTACACGATCCCGGCCGAGCCGAGGTCGACCGACCGGGGGCGCAGCAGCTCGGCGATTTCGCCGAGGCGGGCCTCGATGGCGAGCGCCGCGTGCACCCCGGCCATGCGAACTACGTGGTCGATTGCGACCAGGCCCGCCGCCGCGTCCGCGTCGCTGGTTGCTTCCTTGTCGAGGTCGGCCACAGCGACGGCCGCCGCTTTGATGAGCAGCACGGCCGTGTCGCGGGTGCCGGGCTCGTACTCGGCCCGGGGGGTATCAGTAGTCGCGGTCACTGGGCACCCCCGGCGGTCTCGTCGGCGGCGTCGGCGGGCGGGCCCGAGAGTTTGTCGACCAACAGCGCGATGACTTGGTCGGCGTCGGCCTCGGTGAGGTGCTGTAACACGGTGATCTCGCGGCCAGCGTGATGCGACAGCAGTTCCCAGCGACCCGCCTCGGCCGGGTCGTCGACGAGGCCGACCTCGTTCAGCAGTTCGTCGAGCCGCGCGACTTGTGCGTCGGTAGCCGGACCGGTGGCCGGTTGCTCGACCGGTTCCGCCGGGGCGTCGGCGGGCTTCTCGTCCGGTTTCGACTCGCTCGCAGGCACGCGGCGGGGTGCGCGCTTCTTCCGGCCGGTGCCGGTGATCTCGGCCGCCGACACCCCGGCCTCGGTCCCGACCTCGCCCGGCGGGAATTCCTCGGCCGTGTTGATCTCGCCGCGCTGAATCGACTTGAAGATCACGGCGAGTTGTCCGAGGTGCTCGCCGCCCCACTCGGCCGACTTCGCGCCGACCTTGGTTTCGAGCTGCGCGAGGGTGACGCCGATACCGGCGAACCCCTGGATTGCGTTGGTGCGGCGCTGCTCGAGCGGATCGCCGTCGCCGCGCTGCAAGGTGGCGTGGCAGTTGGCTTTCGCCTCCTCAACGAGCCAGTCCGGCAACACATTGAGGATCTGCTCGCGCAACCGCCTCGCGCCGTTGTTGGCGTTGTTCTCGTAGATGTCGCGGGTCTCGGTGAGTTTGCGCGACCCGTTCCGGGTGTCGCGGATGTGCGGAACGATGAACGTCGTCGAGCTGCGCGAGTTCGTTTGCATGTCCCATGCGTGGGCGAGCATCTCCGACGATCCTTGGTCGTCGTCGCGGCTCAGTTCCTTGATGCCGTAGTCGATGTTTCCCCAGCAGCGGGCGAGCTCTTTGGCGAGGTAGATCGAGACGCCGGTGATTGCGCCCTCCCCGCGGTTGTATCGGAAGAACGCGCGCTCGGCGACGCTGGTCTGCGCGGTCGCGTCTCGCATCTCCTCGACGGCGGCCATCCTGTTGCGGGGGCGAGACTGTGCGACGAGCACCGCGGCTTGCACCTCGGCGACGGCGCGCGACTGCTCGATCGCGGTCGCCTGACTAGCGAGGTCGATCCGAGTGCCGGCGGCCGGGGCGAGCGGTTGATAACGGGCGTTGGTCATGATGCGAGCAGCTCCTCTGCGCGATAGCGGGTATATGCGGGAATGGACGCGGCGTAGATTTCGCCGCTGTTGTCCGGCCAGTGATCGGCGGCCATGCACTCGGCGAACGTGCGTATCGCCTGCCGATTGATGCGGCGGCCGAGGTCAACGTCGAGCGGGTCGACGCGGCCGACGGTCACCCGATACGGGTAGGTCTTGCACTGGGAGACGAACAGGAAGTCGTCGACGTGCACGCCGAGCGCCGCCGCGCCGTCGACATAGAACGGCTGCTGTGCGAAATAGCCGTACTCGCCGACCGACTTCGCGAACGCGGCTCGACCCGCGCCCTTGGATGTCTTGTAGTCGACGATCACCAGACGGCCGTCCGGCAGACGGGTGATCCAATCGAGCCGGAACCGGCAGCGCGCGCCGGTCTCGGGGTCGATCCACCAACCCGACAGCTCGGCCTCGCCTACGGCGAACAGCGCGCCCGCGAGTTCGTGCTCGAGGGCAACGGCCGCCATGTCGCGGGCTTGCTGGTCTTCCTTCGGCAACAGCGGGACGAGCCCGGCGGCGCGCAGCTCTGCCCGCTTGGCTTTGGCCTTGTCGGTGCGCCAGTCGTCGGCCTCGACGATGCGAATCTGCGCGCCCTTGCCGAGGACGTACAGGTGTGCCGCGTGCCCAAAGTCGTACTCGGCCTTGTCTACTCGCGGCGTGTGCCGGTAGTCGGCGGGCGACTCGAACACGATCGTGCGCGCCCCCGACGAGGACAGCGCGGTGTTATCCGCGTGGTACTCCTCGTCGGGGATATCCGGGTACAGCCCCGGCTCGATGAGCGCCAGCGTCATGCGCTCGCCGCCTTGGCGGGCCGCACGGCGTCGGCCGCAACGGTGACCGTCCGACGGCTACCCGGGAAGTGCAGCAGCCACGAATCGCCGGACGGCGTAGCCGATAGCTCGGCGCCCTGCGCGACGACGCCGAGCGGGGTCGTGATGTCGACGACGGCGACGACGGCCTGCCGACCGGCGACCGGCTCGCGCCGGGTGCGCTGGTAGCACGAGGTGCACATGCCCTTGCTTGCCCGGCGAGCGTGCCCGAGTAGGGCGAGGTTGCTCATGGGGCGCAGGCACTTTCGGCACTTGTCGGCGATCCTGGTCGGCCTCACGTCGGTGAGGCCGAGCATGGCGAGCAGCTCGGCCGCGTCCGTGCGGTCGGTCGCTGCGCGGCACACGGCGAGTGCCGCCGCGTGCCGCTCGTCGCCGGTGTTCTCGCCGACCTCGCCGAGCGACTCGACGCCGCTCAGGTTCCGGTCGTTCATCAGGCGACCCCCGCCCGGTAGTCGAGGTCTCGGTCGCGGGCCCGGTCCCACTCGGCGCCGAAATCGGGCTCGGCCTGCTCGGGTAGGTCGACCTCGTCGTCGAGGATGTCGAGGTGCTCCTCGTGCTCGGGATCGCATCCGCACGGCGCGCCGTCGGCCGTCCAGTGCCACGCGCACGGTCCCGGCTCGTCGGGCTCGTGCCGCCGGTCGGGGTCGCACTCGTCGCACCCGCCACCGGCGCACCACCCGCACACCTCGACCGACGCCGCTCGGGCCTTGGCTTTGAGGTAGTCGACGGCGGCCGTCCCGCCGAGCAGCACGAACACACCGACGAGCGCGCCGCCGACGATGGCGACCTGCACGACGTGCGCGAGCGGGGTCACCGGGCGCCTGCCTTGATCGCGGCGAGCCGGGTCACAGCCTCGGCGAGCATGGATGGGAAAACGCCGGGGGCGTACATGTATCGGGCGTTTGCGATCGCGTGCACCGCGTCGTAATGCTTGAGGCCGTCGGGCGCGTGCCCGCAATCGCAGGCGACAACAGAGTCGATCAGGTCGTCGATATGGCGCGTGGCTTTCGCTCGCGTCGTCTCGACCACTTCCCAGCTCTCGCCCGACTTTGTCGGCGTGTTCGGCAGTGGCCCTACGCCGCTCACGACCCGGGGTTCAGTGGTGGCCGCACCGGTCGCGATTCGGGTAATCGCTTCGGCGAGCAGCTCTGTTCGGACGGCGGGCGTCGTGCGCAGATTGAGCCACTCGACGAGGACCATCAGGTGTTCCGTGTCGTCGATGTGTGCGCCACACCCGCACTTGCCGGGGCGGGTTCGCACTTGGTGCAGCATCTCGTCGAGCTGCTCGCGGATGCCCTTGTGTGCCTGGTCGAACTTGGCCTTTTTGTCGGCGTCGTTGTGCCTCATGATGCGGCGGCCTCCTGCCGGATGATGGGTGTGCGCAGGGCCGCACGGCCCCGATTCGCGCGATGGATGCGGCGACGAAGCCTCGTCTTGGTGTGCTCGGCCCGGGCCTGCTCGGTCTCGAGCTCGGCGCGCAAGCGGGCGATTTCGTCGAGGTGCTGCCCGCGTTCACGCTCGGCGGCGGCGAGTCGAAGCACGGCACCGGCGAGCAGTTGGGCGAGGTTGTCGGGGTTCGCGCCGCGCAGGTCGAGGCAGAGCGACACGAACTGGTCGTCGGTCTCGCCGCTGGTCGCCCTCGCCTCGACGAGCTCGGCGAGGTATGCGCGGGTGACGGCGTAGACATGCGAGATCTCGACCGGGGCACTCATCGCGCACCGCCCATCGCGGCGGCCTGCTCGCCCCAGGTCATGCCGCAATCGGCGCACCGGCCGTACATGCTGTCTGCGTGACGGCAGGCGCGCTGCACGTGGTCGAGGTCGTGCATCGGACGCCCGCCGTCGACCTCGACCACCTCGGCGAGCTCGGCGCGGGTAAGCGGCAATGTCGGGGTCGGGTCGGACGGGACCGCGGGCGGCGCTGGGCGGGGTGTCGGAACGATCGCGCCGTCGCAGACGACGACCGCGGCGCGGATCGCGTCGGCCGGGGCCTGCCACGTAACGGCCGGGACGGCGCTACGGCGGCGGCGCTCGGCGGCCAGCTTGGCGGCGACCGCCACCACGGTGAGGAACGCGGTCACGCCGAGCGCGTGCCGGGGGCGGTAAACGGTCTCGCCTCGGGCGTGCCGGGGGCGGCGCCCGAATGTGCGGTCTACGTTGGGGGTACGGAATTGCATGGGTAGCATCTCCTTGATTCCTTCGGATGTGGGGATCAACCGCCCCGGCCGAGTCGCAATCGGTCGGGGCAGCCCCTTGTCAGGGGTTGGTCGGGGGACGCAGCACCGCGACGGCGGCGTGCGCGATTTCTCGGATGGCGCGGGGCGCGAGCATCCGGCCAGACACCCAGCCCGAGGCGTCGATCGCCTCGCATAGCCGGTGCCACTCTTCGGCGTCGACGCCGGGCGGCGGATCGCCGAGCGCGTCGTCGAGGCGGCGCTGCTGCGCTCGCTCGGCGGCTTGCTCGTGAACCTCGACCCAGCTCATCTCGGGTCTCCTATCTGCTCGTGCTGGTTGGTTGTGCGGGGCCGACCGGGTTCGGGTGTGAGGGGGTGCACCCGGCGGTCCGTCGGTCGGTCCCGCTCCCCCGCGGCGGCGTTCGGCGCGCCGCCGCGGGAAGTCAGGCCGCGTCGGTCTTGCGGCGTTTCATTCGGGCGGCGGTGCGCGGACTCAGCCCGGCATCGGTGGTCGGCTCGGCGTCGGTGGTGGACTTGGCAGCGGCGCGGCGCTTGGCGCGGCCGTCGGTGCCGTCGGCGAGCTCGGCGACCTTGCGCTGTGCGGCCTCGCGCATCTGCTCGACGAGCGTCGCGATATCCGAGCGGGTCATCCGCCAGTGCGTCCCCAGAACGGCGGGCGTCTCGCCGTTGGTTATGCGGCGTCGCAGCCAATCGGCCGATACGCCGTGCATCTCGCCCACTTCCTCGAGCGAGAACGTCTCGAACTCGAGGTCGACGGCGCTCATGCGACGGCCTCGACGGCGACGGCCTCGGCCAGCAGTGCCGACGGCGATACGTCCAGAGCCGCGGCGAGGCGCATCAGCTGCCCGACGCGCGGGTCACGGTCGCCGGTCTCGAACCGGGAAATGGTTTGCGGGGCGAATCCCGACAACTTCGCGAGCTGCTCTTGTGTCAGCCCCCGGCGTGCGCGGGCGGCGCGCAGCGGTGCCGCTATCCGCCCTGCATTGTCGCTGTCCATACTGGAGGACGATACACCCGATTGGGTGTGCGTCAACTCCGATTGGGTGCGTGTTAACTAGATCGCTGCGGACACGCCCGGCCGACAGGATCACAAATGGAAGGGTTGCCTCAACACCCAATTGGGGGTGACAATCACCCAATGAGCACAGATGGTGACCACAAAGCGGGCCGCCCAAAATACGACGATCCCGAGACTCGGGCGCTCGCCGCGCATTTGAGGGCAGAGCGCGCCCGCGCGGATCTCAAACAGTCGGAGCTCGCGAAGCGCTCGAACCTGAGCACGAACACGATCTCGCGCCTAGAGACTCAGGAACGCGAGATGTCAGTCACGCAGTTGTTGGCAATCGCTCGCGGGCTCGGCGTCGATCCGGGCGAGTTCGTCGACGCCGCGCAGAAGTCGATGCCTTCGGAGTAGACGACTAGCGCTCACTCCTTGACGATTCGCGGCTCGGATCAAGCTCGCCACGCTCGTTGACCTATCGACCTCGTCCCGGTTCGCTTGCCCCATATCGCCACCCTCGATCGCCTCGTTTTGAAACGCCACCGATCACGAGCCCCGACGCCTCGTTCGAACACCTGTTCGATACTACCGGGTCTGGCAACCCTCGCATTGTGTGCCGATGCCGCCCGCCCGGAGTCGTAGGACCAATGGGTAACGCCAGCGTAGCCAGGATCATGGTGGCCGGTCTGTCCGATTTCCGAAATCACGGAATCGTTACCACGCGGAAGATTTAGGAATAGCAAAACCGGGGCGTATCAAGGGGATACGCCCCGGCAGTGTTGGTCAACGGGTCTAGGCAGATCGCAGAATCGAGCGTTCGTCGCGGGTGTGCGCAGTGTGTGCGCGGGCGATTTCGGCGTCGGCGACGGCCGCCACTGCGGCGACCTCGCGGTCGCAATCGTGACGCATTCGTGAGACCGCCTCGGCCGCTGAGTCTCTCGCGTCGGCCGCGTCCTCGACGGCGAGGTCGCGTAGTTCGAGCGCCGCGTCGCGCTCCCGGCGCGCGGCGTGTGCGCCGACCTCGGCGCGGTGCCGGGCGCGTTCGGCCGCGACGATGAGCGCGCGAGCCCGCGCGAGCTCGTCGGCCAGGCGCCCGGCGTCCGTCTGCTCGCCCGCCGCCGCGGCCTCGGCGAGCTTCTTCGCTGCGCGGTGTGCGCGAACCGGGTTGTGATCGGGATCGGCACAGTAAGCGGCCGGGCGCCCCGGCCCGGCGCGCGGCGGCACGGGCGCGCCACACGCCGAGTCGGGACCGGTCGGAAACCTGCATTTACCTGCGGTGAATTTCATTTCATTGCACCTGATATGAAATGGATTTCGCGGTCACGCGGCGTCGGCGAGCAGGTCGCCGGCCTCGTGCTCGGCGACGTGCTCGACCGCGGCGTCGTAGGTGCTGAACACCTGCGACTGCACGACGCCGTCGGCGTCCATCCACACCGCCTCGAATCCGTTGCCGACGCGCTCGATTTCGCCGAGGCGGCCGAGCTGCACGAGGCGTCTCCTCCGGGCCTGCTCGATGCCGACCACCTTGCTACGCAGACGAGGCAGGCGCCCGGCGATGACTTGCGCGCTCGCCGCCGAGGCCGCGGTCGAGTTGTGCCCGTACCGGCGGTCGGTAATCGTGATCGACGAGTGCCCGGCGTCGCGGCTCACTACCCAGATGGGCTCGCCGTCTTGCAGGCGCCACGAAATGCCCGTGTGCCGCGACATGTACGGGACGAGACGCTTGGTCCGCAGGCGCGCGGCGATGTGTCCGTATCGCTTGCACAGCTCGTCGAACGACAGGCCGCCCCACCCGGCCGCGCCGGTGAACGGCGTCCGGTCGCCCTTGATCAGCGCGTCGAGGCGCTCGAGCATCGGCGCCCATCCCTGTTGCCAGAATCGGACCGAGGTCACGGGCACGCCGGTCGGGGTGAGGAACAGCCACTCGTCCGCGTCGCGGTCGAGGTCGAGCCGGGCGACGGTCTCCAACGGCACGAACGTCGTCCGAATGCCGCGCAAGGTCTTCGGGTCGCCGAGCTTGAGACGGCCGTTTGCCCACTTCCACGCGCGGACGATCGAGACGCCGCCCGTCTGCTGATTGATGTCGCCGACCTTGAGCGCTCCCTGCTCGCCGGGGCGCGCCATCGACATCACGGCGAATTCCCACCAATCGCGCCAGCATGGCGCGAGCAGTTGCTCGACGAGCTCGTACTCGAGCTCGTCGAGGTGGTCGACCTCGCGCGCCAAGCACTTCGGTAGGCGGGTCTCGGCGCAGGGATTCCATGGGATGAGCGGCGTCGGGCGCTTGCGGGCGGCGGCACCCATTGCCGCGCAGAGCAACCCGTGCTTATTGCGCACGGTTTTCGGTCCGTTGTCGAACTCGGTCTCGAGCCAGTCGATCCACGCGGCGTCGAGCTCGGGTGTCAGGGCATCGACGGGCAGGTGCTCGCCGAAGAACGGGACCATATCGCGGTCAATCATCCGGCGGTATTTCCGCTTGGTCTCGTCGTCGACGCTTTTGCCGAGGCTGTCGACGTACCGGTGAAGCCACTCTTTCAATGTGACGACGGCGGACTCGGACGCAGCCGCGGCGAGCTGGGCGGCGAGCACGCGCTCGGCCTCGATGGGGCCGACACGGTCGAGCAGCTTCGCCCAGCGGATCGCCGCGGCGTGGTCGTCGAACGATTGGGAGGTCTGCACCGGCTTGCTGTGACCGGGCCGGGTGATGCGGTACCGCACCTGCGAATAGGTGCTGCCGTCGGTGCGAATGCGGATGCGGGGAGTGGTCGCCATGGCGCGCGAGTCCTTGCCTCAGCCGAACCCCCTCAGGTTCACTGTGGACCGCGTTGTGGACGCAGAAGGGGCACAATCCGAAGATTATGCCCCTGACCTGCTATTTCGTTGTGGGCGAAGGGGGACTTGAACCCCCACGTCCTTACGGACACTGGCACCTGAAGCCAGCGCGTCTGCCATTCCGCCACTCGCCCGAGCGACTGGAAAAATCTAACATGCCCCGCGGCCGAAAATAAAATCGATTCCCTGACCTGCGGCGATGTCGATTGAAAGGGCGCGGGAACTGGGTCACGCCGCCGGGAGTTACCCAGGTAGAGGATCGTGGATATCATGCAAGGAACGTGGTCGGGTCCGGACACGCCGTAACCAGCGTGTCGAGGAGGGCGGACACGCGCACCGAAGGGAGGGCTGTGATGGGCATCGTGTCGAGATTCGAACGTCGCTTGCAGGGCGCTGTCGGTGACGTGTTCGCGAGGGTGTTCGGCGGCAGTGTGGTTCCCCAGGAAGTGGAGGCCGCGCTGCAGCAGGAAGCCGCAGATCAGATCCAGGATCTGGAAGGCGGGCACCGTCTCGCGCCGAACAGTTACGTGATCACGATCAACGAGACCGATCACGGCAAGCTCGACGCCGATCACGACCTGACAACCAAAGCGTTCGCCAAACATCTGCAGGATTACATCCGCGAGCAGGGCTGGCAGACCTACGGCGAAGTACACGTGGCGTTCGAGGCATCACCTACGCTGCACACCGGAATGTTCAGAGCGAGCGGCCGCGTCGACCCCGACGCCGGTCGTGGGACGGCCCCACCTCGCCCCGGACCGCCACAACGACCCGCACACCCGCAACCAGGAGCTGGCCCCATGACGCATAACTCAGGCTACGAGCCCGGCCGAGAGCCCGCGGAGTCCGATCCACGCAACCGCGGGTACGCACCGCCGCCCGCCGGCGCACCAGGGGCTTCCTACCCGGCCGACGATTACGGCCGCGGTGGCGGCTACGGCGCGCCCGAGGCGCAGCCCGGATACGGCGACGCATACGGCCAGCAGGGCGGCGAATACCAGAACGGCTACGACCCCGCCGCGCCCGCCCAGCAGGGCTACGGCCAGCAGGGTGGCTACGGCGCCGCGCCCGCGTACGGCGAGCCCGGCTACGACCAGCAGGGCGGCTACGGCCAGCAGGCCTACAGCCAGCAGGGCGGCTACGGCGCGCAGGGCGGCCAGGCCGGTTACGCCGACCCGGGCTACGACCAGCAGGGCGGCTACGGCCAGCAGGGCTACGCCGAACCCCAGCAGCAGGGCTACGGCCAGCAGGGTGGGTACGGCCAGCAGGGCTACGCCGACCCGGGCTACGACCAGCAGGGCGGCTACGGCCAGCAGGGCTACGCCGAACCCCAGCAGCAGGGCTACGGCCAGCAGGGATACGGCGCGCAGCCCGGTTACGCCGAGCCCGCCTACGGCCAGGAGGAGCAGGGCGGCTACGCCCAGCCCGCCGCCGGTTACGGCCAGCAGGGCTACGGCCAGCAGCAGGGCGCGGGCTACGGCGCCGCCCAGTCGAGCTACTCGGCCACGCTCCAGCTCGACGACGGCAGCGGCCGCACCTACGCGCTGCGCGAGGGTTCCAACATCATCGGCCGCGGCCAGGACGCCCACTTCCGGCTACCCGACACGGGGGTGTCGCGTCGCCATATCGAGGTGCGCTGGGACGGCCAGACGGCCATGCTCTCCGACCTGGGTTCCACCAACGGAACGCTCGTCAACGGTTCCCCCGTGCAGGATTGGCAGCTCGCCGATGGCGACGTCATCCGGGCCGGACATTCCGAGATCCTGATCCGGATCGTCTGATCCCGTAAGCTGCGCGGTGCACGTCACGAGTCGACGCTGTCGGCTCTATGATGCTGCCATTACACGCACGGTCCCGACCTCGGGGCCCGCAAGCCAGCACGCTGGTGGGGGTGGTTCGCCCCGCACCTGCCGTACCGACGTACCCGGGCGAACAGGAGGTGGAACGCCGTGCAGGGATTGATCCTGCAATTGACCCGCGCGGGGTTCCTGCTGCTGCTCTGGTTGTTCGTCTGGGCCGTTCTGCGGACCTTGCGCAGCGATATCTACGCGGCATCCGGCATACGGATACAGCCGAGGGCAACCCGCGGAAATCGCGGATCCATCGGTCTGCCCTCCTTCAGCCGAAGCCAGAAGGGCGCCAAGTATCTAGTGGTGACTCATGGTTCACTCGCCGGCACTCGAATCACCCTCGGCACGCAACCGGTCCTCATCGGACGCGCCGACGATTCCACGCTGGTACTCACCGACGACTACGCCTCGACCAGGCACGCGCGACTGTCTCAGCGTGGTGACGACTGGTACGTGGAAGACCTCGGTTCCACCAACGGCACATATCTAGACCGCGCGAAAGTCACCACCGCCGTCCGTGTTCCGCTCGGCACTCCTGTGCGAGTCGGCAAAACAGTGATCGAGCTGCGATCGTGACACTTGTTCTGCGCTACACCGCGCGAAGCGACCGCGGACTCGTCCGGGGCAACAACGAAGATTCGGTCTACGCGGGCGCACGCCTGCTAGCGCTGGCCGACGGCATGGGTGGGCACGCCGCCGGAGAAGTGGCCTCCCAGTTGATGATCGCCGCGCTGGCGCATCTCGACGACGACGAGCCCGGCGACGACATCCTCGGCAAGCTCGACCACGCCACGCATTCCGGCAACGCCGCCATCGCCGACCACGTCGAGGCCGAACCCGAACTCGACGGCATGGGCACCACGCTCACCGCCATCCTGTTCGCGGGCCGCAAACTCGGCCTGGTCCACATCGGCGACTCGCGTGCCTACCTGCTGCGCGACAGCGAACTCGCCCAGATCACCCGCGACGACACGTTCGTGCAGTCGCTCGTCGACGAGGGCCGGATCACCGCCGAACAGGCGCACACCCATCCCCAGCGTTCGCTGATCATGCGTGCCCTCACCGGCAACGAGATCGAGCCGACGCTGATCATGCGCGAAGCCCGCGCCGGTGATCGTTATCTGCTGTGCTCCGACGGACTTTCGGACGTGGTGAGCGACGAGACCATCGGCAACACCATGCGCGAGGGCAACACCGACGAGTGCGCCGACCGGCTCATCGAATTGGCGCTGCGCAGTGGTGGGCCCGACAATGTGACCGTTGTCGTCGCCGATGTGATCGACCTCGACTACGGCCAGAGCCACCCGATTCTCGCGGGCGCCGCCTCCACCGAGGAGGAGGAAGACTCCCCGCCGCCGAACACCGCGGCAGGGCGTGCCGCCGCGATGCGTCCGCCGCGGGCGCAACCGCGCCGGGCAGCCGCCGCACCACCGCCGCCGGAGACGAAGTCGCACAAGCTGCGCTGGCTGCTGCTGTCGCTGGCGTTGATTGCCGCGGTCGCCGTCGGACTCGTGGTGGGCTACAAGATGATTCGCAGCAACTACTACGTGGGCGCCGACAACGACAAGGTGGTCGTGATGCGCGGCCTGCCCGGTTCGATCCTCGGCTACTCGATCCACGATGTGGAGCTGACGGGCTGTGTGAACAGCAAGAGCGAGCTCACCCTCGTCGAGGTCGGCAAGTCCGCGCCGAGTGGGTGCAAGCCGCTGCTGGTCAGTGACCTGAAGCAGACCGGGCGCGACCAAGTGCAGAAGGGCCTGCCGCCGGATTCGCTGGACAAGGCGCGCGGCAGCATGAAGGTGCTGGCGCAGAACGAGCTCCTGCCGCCGTGCCCGAAGAAGGAATCGGTACCGCAGCCCGGCGTGCTGCCGCCCGAGCAGACCCCGGTGATCCCCGGCGGCGCACCGACTCCCGGCCCCGACCAGCCCGCGACACCGACCACGACCACGCCTGCCCCGACCACCACCACCGTCCCCCCGACAACCCCGCAGATCTCAGGGGAGAACTGCCGGGTGACGGACTGATGTCCGCACCGCCACCGCCGTCGGCTGGGGCGTTCCCCAGTCCCCCTGGTGGATTCGCGCCGGCGCCGCCGCCGTCGACGCGACGCAACCAGGAGTTGCTGCTGCTGGCGGGCGCGGCGGGCATCACCACGGTGTCGTTGTTCATCGTCGAGGCGAGCCAGGAACAGTCGATCACCACCGACATCGCCAAGTACGGGGTGGCTTTCCTCGCGCTGTTCGGGATCGCGCATCTCGCGGTGCGCCGGTTCGCGCCGTTCGCGGACCCGCTCCTACTACCGATTGTGGCGCTGCTCAACGGATTGGGGCTGGTGCTGATCCACCGGCTCGATCTCGCCGAAGCGCAGAAGGCGGCGTACGACGCGACATCGGTCCCCTCCCCCGACGCCAACCAGCAGATCATGTGGACCGGCCTCGGCATCGTGGTGTTCATCAGCCTGCTCATCGTCTTGCGGGACTACCGCACGCTGGCGCGCTACACCTACACACTAGGCCTGGTAGGGCTGGTCGCGCTGGCGATTCCGGCACTGTTGCCGAGCCGGTTCTCTGAAGTCAACGGCGCCAAGATCTGGATCCGGCTGCCCGGATTCAGCATGCAGCCGGGCGAATTCGCGAAGATCCTGCTGATCATCTTCTTCGCGGGCGTGCTGGTGGCCAAGCGTGACCTGTTCACCGCGGCGGGCAAGCACTTCCTCGGCATGGAATGGCCGCGACCGCGCGATATGGGCCCGATCCTGATCGTGTGGATCGTCTGCATCGGCGTGCTCGTGCTCGAAAAAGACCTCGGTACTTCGCTGCTCATCTTCGGCACGGTGCTGGTGATGATCTACATCGCCACCGAACGGGTGGGCTGGCTGATCATCGGTGGCGGCCTGCTCGCGCTCGGATTCGTGTTCGCCTACGAACTGTTCGGGCACGTGCGCGTGCGCGTGGACACCTGGCTGCACCCGTTCGACGACTACCACAACACCGGCTACCAGATCTCGCAGTCGATGTTCGGCTTCGCCACCGGCGGACTCGCAGGCACCGGCCTCGGCAGCGGACGGCCCCAGCAGGTGCCCTTCGCCAAGACCGACTTCATCGTCACCACCATCGGCGAGGAACTCGGCCTGATCGGGCTCACCGCGGTGCTGATGCTGTTCCTGATCTTCATCGTCCGCGGGTTGCGCACCGCGCTGGCCGTGCGGGACAGCTTCGGCAAGTTGCTCGCGGCGGGCCTGTCGTTCACCATCGCGATCCAGATCTTCGTGGTCGTCGGCGGTGTCACCAAACTGATTCCACTCACCGGTCTGACCACGCCGTTCATCTCCTATGGTGGTTCGTCGCTGCTGGCGAACTACGCGCTGCTCGGGCTGTTGATCAAGATCTCCGATGCGGCCCGCGCACCGGCACCGGCCCGTAGGCGCGCGCCCGCCCCGATCGCGGACGCGGCCACCGAACTGGTCCGCAGGCCGGAAAGCAGGGTGAGCGAATGAACACACCTCTGCGTCGCGTCGCCGTCGCCGTGATGGTGATGGTGGTGGCGTTGCTCGTGAACGCGACCTACCTGCAGGTGGTCAAGGCCGACGACCTGCGCAGCGATCCGCGCAACTCGCGGGTGCTGCTCGACGAGTACTCACGCCAGCGCGGTCAGATCTCCGCGGGCGGCACCGTGCTCGCCGGCTCCGTCGCGACCGACGACCGGTACAAGTACCTGCGCGAATACCCCTCCGACCCCTCGGCGTACGCGCCGGTCACCGGTTTCTACTCGATGCAGTACGGCAAGACCGGGCTCGAGCTGGCCGCGGATCCGCTGCTCTCCGGCAACGATTCGAGCCTGTTCGGCCGCCGGCTCATCGACATGTTCTCCGGACGCGATCCGCGCGGCGCGAACGTGCTCACCACGCTGAATCCGATGATGCAGCAGGTCGCCTACGAACAGATGACGTCGAAGGGCTACACCGGCGCCGTCGTGGCGATCGAGCCGAGCACCGGCAAGATCTTGACCATGGTCTCCACGCCCAGCTACGACCCCAACGAGCTGTCGGGCCACGACGGCGCGGCGGGTCGCGCCGCCTGGGAACGACTGAGCACCGATCCGAGTCAGCCGATGCTCAATCGCGCCGTCTCGCAGACCTATCCGCCGGGGTCGACGTTCAAGACCGTCGTCACCGCGGCCGCACTGTCCAACGGCGTCGCCGGTCCGAACGACCAGTTCACCGCCGCGCCCAACATCACCCTGCCCGGAACCAGCACCACGCTGGAGAACTACAACGGCAGCACCTGCGGCGACCAGCCGACGGCCAGCCTCTACGACGCGTTCCGGCGTTCGTGCAACACCGCGTTCGTCGAACTCGGCGTGAAGGTCGGCGCGGCGAAGCTCAAGGACGAGGCCGCCGCGTTCGGCATCGGAGTCGAGGATCCGCCCGGTGTGCCGATCCCGGTCGCCGAATCGACCGTCGGCCCGATCCCGGACAACGCCGCGCTCGGCCAGTCGAGCATCGGCCAGCGCGATGTGTCGGTGACGCCGCTCAATGTCGCGGTGATCGCCGCGACCATCGCCAACGGCGGCACCAGGATGCAGCCGTATCTGGTCGATCAAACCCAAGCGCCCGATCTGTCAGAGCTCAGCAAGACCAAGCCGGTCAGCGTCGGGCAGGCGGTGAGCCCCCAGGTAGCGTCGACCCTGACGGATCTGATGGTCGCCTCGGAAGCCAATACCGCGGGCGGCGGACGGTCGCCGTACCAGATCGCGTCCAAGACCGGAACCGCCGAACACGGCAGTAATCCCCGTAACACCCCGCCACACGCCTGGTATATGGCCTTCGCGCCCGCGCAGAACCCGAAGATCGCCATCGCGGTGATCGTCGAGAACGGCGGCGATCGGGCCCTGGCGGCCACCGGAGGTTCGGTAGCCGCGCCGATCGCCAGGTCGGTACTGGACGCGGGCCTGGCAGGGGGCTGAACGAAATGAGTGTGCGAGTGACAACACGGGGGCCCCGATGCTGAACAACGGCGCCATGATCGCCGACCGCTACCGCCTGCAGCGGCTCATCGCCACGGGCGGTATGGGTCAGGTGTGGGAGGCGATGGACACCCGGCTCGATCGCCGGGTGGCGGTCAAGGTCCTCAAGACCGAGTTCTCCGCCGACCCGACCTTCCGTGCGCGGTTCCGCGTCGAGGCGCGGACCACCGCGCAGCTCAACGCGCCCGGGATCGCGGGCATCTACGACTACGGCGAGACCACCGACCCGTCGGGCGGCGAGACCGCCTACCTGGTGATGGAGCTCGTGCAGGGCGAACCGCTCAACGCGGTGCTCAACCGGATGGGCAGGCTCTCGGTCGTCCAGGGTCTCGACATGCTCGAGCAGACCGGGCGCGCGCTCGAGGTCGCCCACGCGGCCGGGGTGGTGCACCGTGACGTGAAGCCGGGCAACATCCTGGTGACGCCGACCGGACAGGTGAAGATCACCGACTTCGGCATCGCCAAGGCGGTCGACGCCTCACCGGTGACCAAGACCGGCATGGTGATGGGCACCGCCCAGTACATCGCACCCGAACAGGCCGTCGGCGAGGACGCCACCGCGGCGTCGGACGTCTACTCCCTCGGCATCGTCGGCTACGAAGCACTGGCCGGCGTCCGCCCGTTCACCGGTGAGGGCGCGATCACCGTCGCGATGAAGCACGTACGCGACGCACCGCCGCCGATGCCCGACGACCTGCCCGCGAACGTGCACGAACTGATCGCCATCACCATGGCCAAGGACCCGCTGCAGCGCTACCGCAGCGGCGGCGAGTTCGCTGATGCCGTGGCCGCGGTGCGTGCCGGGCACATGCCGCCGCTCCCCGGTGGCGCCACCGGTCCGTCGATGACCGGGGCCACCCGGGTACTTCCGCCCGGCCCGACCGTGGTGCTCCCCGCCGCCGCGGCAGCCGCGGCCGCGGCGGACTACGACGGCGCGACCATGCGCTTCGGCCATCAGCCCGGCGGTCCGGTCGGTCCGCCCACCGGCGGTTACGGCGGTCCGGCCACCCAGGCTTCCGCGCCCGCGCCGGTACCCGCGAGCAACGCCAAGAACAACCAGAAGTGGCTGATCGCGCTCGGTGTCGGCGCGCTGCTGCTCGGCGGTGGTGTGCTGTGGCTGCTGTTCGGCGGTGAACCGAACCGGGATTCGGGGACCACGACCACCACCGTGCAGACCACCAAACCGCTGCCTCCGCCGGTGACCACCACCCGGCCGGTCCCGCCGCCGCCGGTGACCACCGAGGAACCGCCGACCACCACGCAACGTCCGACGACGACCACCGAGCCGCCGACGACGACCACAGAGCCGCCGACCACCACGACGGTGCCGCCGACCACCACGACCAAGACCAAGCCGACGACCACACCGAAGCCGACCAAACCGGAGCCGACCACCACGGCGCCGGCCGCGGGCACCACCACCGTCGGTCGTCCCCGGCTGCCCACCTTCGACCTGCCGTTCCCCGATGGCGACACGGCGGTAGGCCCGACCATAGGACAACCATGACGACCCCGAAGAACCTCTCCTCGCGGTACGAGCTGGGCGAGATCATCGGGTTCGGCGGCATGTCGGAGGTGCACCGCGCCCGCGACGTGCGGCTGTCGCGTGACGTGGCGATCAAGGTGCTGCGGGCCGATCTGGCCCGCGATCCCACGTTCTACCTGCGGTTCAAGCGCGAAGCCCAGAACGCGGCCGCGCTGAACCACCCGGCCATCGTGGCCGTGTACGACACCGGCGAAGCCACCGTCGACGGCGGGCCGCTGCCCTACATCGTCATGGAATACGTCGAGGGCGACACCCTGCGCGACATCGTGCGCGGCAAGGGACCGCTCGCGCCGCGCAAGGCGATGGAAGTCGTGGCCGACGTGTGCGCCGCGCTCGACTTCAGCCATAAAGCCGGGATCGTGCACCGCGATATGAAGCCGGCCAACATCATGATCAACCGCGCCGGTGCGGTGAAGGTGATGGACTTCGGCATCGCGCGCGCGATCGCCGACAGCGCCAACCCGATGACCCAGACCGCCGCGGTGATCGGCACCGCCCAGTACCTCTCGCCCGAGCAAGCGCGCGGCGAGACCGTCGACGCGCGCTCGGACGTGTACTCGGTGGGCTGCGTGCTCTTCGAGATCCTCACCGGGCAGCCGCCGTTCACCGGTGACTCGCCGGTCGCGGTCGCCTACCAGCATGTGAAGGAGGATCCGCCGCTACCGTCGTCGGTCAATCCCGGCGTGCCGCGTGAGCTCGATTCGGTGATCCTCAAGGCGATGGCCAAGAACCCGGCCAACCGCTACCAGACGGCAGCGGAGATGCGCGCCGACCTGATCCGGGTGCTCGGCGGGCAGAAGCCCAGCGCGCCGATGGTGATGAACGAGGAAGACCGCACCGATTACGACGACGAACCGGGGCCGCGGAGTTTCCACGACCGCCGCGACGACACCTCCGAGCATCCCGTGGTCGGGCCCGACGGCGAGGAACGTAACCGCACCGGGCTGATCGCACTCGGTGTCGCGGCCGCGCTCGCTGTGGCGTTCGGCCTGTTCTGGGTGCTGGTCGGTCCAGGTAGCCGGGCCGATCAAGTTGCCGTCCCCGATCTGTCGGGCAAGCCCGCGCAGCAGGCACAGGACGACCTCCAGCAGGCCGGTTTCCACGTGGCCAGGCTGGAGAAGCCGGACGGCAAGGTGGCGCCGGGCAATGTGATCGCGACCCAGCCACTCGGCGGTTCGCGCATCGACAAGGGCAGCACGGTGACGTTGCAGGTCTCGACCGGGCCCACGCAGGTGCAGTTGCCGCGGCTGATCGGGATGAGTCAGGCCGATGCCGAGCAGAAGCTGAATTCGCTCGGTCTGCAACTGGATCCGAATGTGGTGCGCAAACCGTCGAGCACCGCCGAGACCGACAAGGTGATCGCCCAGGACCCGAGCGCGGGTGTGCGGGTGGACATCGACCGGCCGATCGTCGTCACCATCGGCGGCGGGCCGGAAGAGGTGCGTGTGCCGACCGTGGTGGGCCAGGACATCTCCATCGCTCAGCCGAACCTGGTCGCCTCCGCCGGTTTCAAGGTCGAGATCCAGGAAGTGAAGTCCTCGCTGCCCAAGGGCCAGGTGCTCGCCACCAACCCGGCCGGCGGCAGCAACGCGGAGAAGGGCTCGACCATCACGGTCCAGGTCTCCGCCGGTGACCGGATCACCGTCCCCGATCTGACCGGGCTCACGCCGGTGCAGGCGCAGGAGACGTTGCGCGGGCTCGGGTGGACCGGTCAGCTCAGCCAGACCACGGTGATCACGCTCGACGGCAATGCCTCGGGCAAGGTCGTCGGGCAGAATCCGGCGGCCGGTTCGGCAGTGACGATCAACGGCAATGTGGTGCTGCACGTGGGAGCGTCGCCGATTCCGCGATGAGGTCTCGATTGGATGGCGAACACGCCCGCCGCGTCCGCGCGGGCGCAGAATGAGGCTGCTTTCATCCCATCCAGCGTTGCTGACGAGGAGGTAGCCCCCTATGACGACAGCCAGGGACATCATGAAGCCCGGTGCGCAGTGGATCACCCGTGGTGACACCGTGACGACCGCGGCGACGGCGATGGCCGATCTCGGGGTCGGATCGATCGTCGTCGCCGATGACGACGAGCGCATGTGCGGCATCATCACCGACCGCGACATCGTGGTGAAGTGCGTCGCGCTCGGTCTGTCACCTGATCTGACGACAGCGGCGGAACTCTGCGAGTCGACGCCGCGGTGGGTCAGCGCGGACGCCGATGTGGAAGACGTGCTCGACCAGATGGAATCGCACCGCGTGAAGCGGATGCCGGTGATCGAGAACAAGCGCCTGGTCGGGATGATCAGCGAGGCCGATCTGGCTCGGCACCTCGATGACAATCAGCTCGGCGAATTCGTGACCGCCATCTACGGGCGGCCCTGAGCTAACTGAGGTCGAGGTGGGTGTTCATCGACTTGGCTTCCGCGGCCAGGTCGGTGAGCTCCACCACGCGCACGCCATGGGTGCGGAGTTTGTCCACACCCTCGCAGGCGGCGACGAACAGGCTCGGCTCGCGCCAGGCGATCACCACCGTGGGGATGCCGGCGGCCAGGATGCGATCGGTGCACGGCAGCCGGGTGGCGGTGGCGCGGGTGGAGCACGGTTCGAGGGTGCTGTAGATCGTGGCCCTGGTCAGGCGGGGGTCGTCGGGGTCGAGCTTGTTGAGCGCGGACTCCTCGGCGTGCACCTTCTCGTCGGTTTCGCGAGAGAAGCCGGTCGCGATCTCCACCCCGTCGGCGACGATCACGGCGCCGACCGAATAGGCCGTCTCGCTGGGCGGACAGTTCTTGGCGAGCGCTATCGCCCTGTGCATGAACCGGTGGTCGGTGTCGTCGTGGCTCATGTCGTTTCCCTGTGGTCGGCGAGTTATCCACAACTCTCGCGTGATGTGGAATCGGTCATGTTCAGGTGTGGAGCAAAGTTGTCCGTGAACTGTGGACAGCTGAATTTTCCCAGGTCAATGCAGTGATTCTGTTCGCGGTATCAGTTAGTTGCGGGGCTGTGGATCGGGGCTGACCAGGTAGTTCAGCACAGCGACATCCCCAAGTTGTTCCACACCCGCCAGGTGCAACCTGCGACCGGCCCCGCCGGGGAACTGCGCCGGTCCGACGAAGCGCGGCGCCGCCGGATCGCCGACCAGGATCGGCGCGATCGCCAGCCGGATCTCGTCGACCAGATCGGCCGCGAGGAAGCCGGTGTGCATGCCGGTACCCCCTTCGACCATCAGCCTGTGGATACCTCGCGCGCCGAGGTCGGCGACAAGGGCCGGGAGCGCGAGACGCTCGCCGAGGCTGACCACCTCGGCGAGTCCGTCGAGCCGGTCGCCCAGCCTCCCGGCACCCGCATCGGAGGTGTAGACGAGTTTGTCGCCGCCGGTGTGCCAGAAGCGCAGCCCCGGATCGAGATCACCGGAATCGGTGACGGTCACCTTCACCGGGAACTCCGGTTCGCCCGCCGCCACCCGAGCGGCCCGGCGCTCGGCGCTGTTCACCAGCAGGCGGGGGTTGTCGGTGCGCAGCGTGTGCGCACCGATCAGGATCGCGTCGGATTCGGCACGGATCTGGTCGACCCGGTCGAAGTCGGCAGTGTTCGACAGCAGCAGGCGCTGTGCGCTCGCGTCGTCGATATAGCCGTCCAGACTCGCCGCCACCGACAACCGCACCCACGGCCTCACTGCGTGACCAGCGCGGCGACCTCCGCCTCGAGCGCGGAGACGAGTGCCTCGGACGGACGTTCGCCGCAGACCTCGAGCCAGTTGGCGAGCATCCGGTGGCCGCCTTGGGTGAGCACGGACTCGGGGTGGAACTGCACGCCGTGGATGGGCAGCGTGCGGTGACGCATCGCCATCACGATGCCGCTCTCGGTGTGGCCGACCACCACCAGCTCCTCGGGAATGGTTTCCGGGAGAACCGTCAGCGAGTGGTATCGGGTGGCGGTGAACGGGTCGGGCAGGCCGGCCAACACGCCGGACCCGAGATGGAAAACATCACTGGTCTTGCCGTGCAGCAATTCGGGCGCCCGGTCGACGGTGCCGCCGAACGCCTCGCCGATCGCCTGGTGCCCGAGGCACACGCCGAGCAGCGGCTTGTTGTGCCGGGCCGCCGCGTGCACGAGCGGGATGCTCGCGCCCGCCCGGTCGGGACTGCCTGGGCCGGGGCTCACCAGCACGCCGTCGAACGCTCCACCCTCGTCCCCGACGGTGAGCAGGGTGTCCAGATCGTCGAGGCGGGGGTCATCATTGCGCCAGACCACGACGTCGGCACCAAGCTGGCCGAGGTACTGCACCAGGTTGAACACGAAGCTGTCGTAGTTGTCGACGACCAATACACGCATGCGTCGAGGGTACGGGAGTTGCGATAGCCTAGGAGTTACCTGTACTCCGAATTCGAGGACGTCATGCCCAAGTCCAAGGTCCGCAAGAAGGCCGACTACACCCCGAGCCCCGCCAGCCGCACGCCGGTGAAGGTGAAAGCGGGGCCGTCGCCGGTCTGGTACGTCGCGATCATGCTGGGCTTCATGCTCGCCGGCTTGGTGTGGCTGATCGTCTACTACCTGGCGCAGGACCACATCGGCTTCATGCTCGATCTGGGCGCCTGGAACTTCCTGATCGGGTTCGGCCTGATGGTCATCGGCCTGGTCATGACCATGCGATGGCGCTGATCGCAGCGGATTACACCGGTGTTATTCATGCACACCTGTGGATAACCCTGTGCACAACTCGAGGATAGAGGGGCGTACAACCGCGTGAACGATGCACAACCCGTCTCGTGGTCCACCCCTGTCGCAGGTCTGCTCGCCATCAGCGGTGGCGGGATCCTGCTGGCCGTGCTGGCAGTCCTCGCCCAGGACGGCCCGAGCAGGCTGCTCATCGGCATCGCCGCCGTCGCCGTGCTGGCGATGTCCGCACTCGGCATCCGGCAGCGCCCTCGGCTCACCATGGTTCCCGGCCCCGCGCCGCGCCTGGTGGTCGGCACGCTCACCGGCCCGAAGGACTACCCACTCGACCGGATCGACCGGATCCGGATGGTCTCTTACCGCCGCATCGGCCGCAAATCCGCGATGCTCGAGGTCGACGTGCGCCACGAGGACACCGAGCGATTGCTGATCTTCGGCCGCTGGGACCTCGGCACCAATCCCCACGACGTGTACGACGCTCTGGTCGTCAACGGCTTCGCCTCGGTGACTTCGGACTGACGTTGTTTCACGTGAAGCAAAGAGAACTCCCCGCCGCGACGGTCCGCGGCGGGGAGTTCTGTGTGTGGCCTTGATCAGTCGATCGTGACGGCCGAGATGATGACCGGCTCGTCGGGGCGATCATTGCGATCGGTCTTCACCGAGGCGATAGCGTCGACGACCTTGCGCGAATCGGGGTCGACCACCTCCCCGAAGATCGAATGCTTGCGGTTGAGGTGCGGCTGCGCGCCGACGGTGATGAAGAACTGCGAACCGTTGGTCTCGGTGCCGGCGCCCGCATTCGCCATCGCGAGCAGATAGCCCCGGTCGAAGCGCAGATCCGGGTGGAACTCGTCGGCGAACTCGAAGCCCGGCCCACCACGGCCGGTGCCTGTCGGATCGCCGCCCTGGATCATGAACCCCGGAATGATCCGGTGAAAGACGGCGCCGTCGTAGAACGGGCCACTTTCCGTCCCACCGGCATTGACGGTGGAGTACGGCGCGGTGCCGTCGGCGAGACCGACGAAGTTGCGCACCGTCTTCGGGGCGTGGTTACCGAAAAGCGCGATCCTGATATCGCCGTGGTTGGTGTGCAGAGTTGCCACGGCCGTCTGGTTGGGTGAGGTCACGCAGTTATGGTGCCACGCGACACGTCGAATCTGTTTGTGCCACAGTGGTCGAATGAAGCTTCGTAATCCGCTGCTCGCGTCGATCGCGCTCGCCGGGGCGGGCGCCCTGGCCTACCTGGCCCGTGCCAAGCGTCCACAACTGCCGGAACCGGCCGCCGAGCCGCCGCGTCTGGGGTATTCCCGCAACGGCTCGGCGCACTAGTTCCGGCTGTTGTTCAGCGACTGACCGACTTCTTGTACTGGATCTGAGCCAGCGGCACGAAGACGATCAGGATCACCACGATCCACATCAGCGTGGTGGTCACTGGATGCTGCATCGGCCACGCGTCCGAGGGCGGCGCCATCGGGTTGACGTTGCCGAACAGGTCACGCACCGCCTGGGTGAGCGCCGAGACCGGGTTCCATTCGGCGAAGACCCGCAGCGGAGCAGGCATGTTGTCGAGCGGAACGAACGCGTTGGACAGGAACGTCAGCGGGAAGATCACCATGAAGCTGGCGTTGTTGAACACCTCCGGCGCGCGCACGATCAGGCCGACCACGGCCATCATCCACGACAGCGCGTAGGCGAACAGCAGCATCAGCGCGTACGCGAGCACCGCGTCGAGGAACGATCCGCGGATCCGCCAGCCGACGACCAGACCGGTCAGCGACATCACCACCAGGCTGACCACGTTGATCACCACATCGCTGATCGTGCGCCCGACCAGCACGGCCGACGGCGCCATCGGCAGCGACCGGAACCGGTCGATGATGCCCTTCTGCATGTCTTCGGCCAGGCCCGCACCGGTGAAGGTGGCGCCGAACACCACGGTCTGGGCGAAGATGCCGGCGATCAAGAACTCCCGATAGCCACCTTCGAGCCCGGGGATCGAGATCGCCGAGCCGAAGACGTAGGCGAACAGCAGCACGAACATGATGGGCGACAGCGTCGTGAAGATCAGCACGTCGGGTACGCGCTTGATCTTGATGACGTTGCGTTTGGCGATGGTGATGCTGTCGCTCACCACCATCGACAGTCGTTCGCCGAGGCTGGGAGGATGCAGCTCGGCCTTGTCGAGTGCGACGGTCATCGGTTCTTTCCTTCCGCGGCGCCCACGGTCTCCGACTCGCGATCGCCGTTGACGAGTTCTTCGGCCTCGTGCCCGGTGAGCGTCAGGAAGACGTCGTCGAGCGAGGGTCTGCGCAGGGCGACATCGTTGATGTCCACCTTGTGCTCGGTGAGCCTGCCGATGGCGGTGACCAGGTCCTGTGACCCGTCGGCGACCGGCACGATGAGCTTGCGCAGGCCGGGTTCGAGATGGATCTCGCCGTCGGCGAGCCCGCTGAGCACCTGCTGGGCGACGGCGAGCTGGTCGGCGGCGCCGACGGTGAGTTCGATCCGGTCGCCGCCGACGAGGGCCTTGAGTTCGTCGGCGGTGCCGCGGGCGATCACCTTGCCGTGGTCGATCACCGCGATCGAATCGGCGAGGCGGTCGGCCTCGTCCATGTACTGGGTGGTGAGCAGCAGGGTGGTGCCGCCGGCGACCAGCTCCTCGATGACGTCCCACAGGTCGAGCCGGGCACGCGGGTCCAGACCCGTGGTCGGTTCGTCGAGGAACAGCACCGGCGGGTTGGCCACGAGGGCGCCTGCCAGGTCGAGGCGCCTGCGCATACCGCCCGAGTAACCCTTCACCGGCCGGTCGGCGGCGTCGCTGAGGCGGAAGCGGTCGAGCAGTTCGCGGGCCCGCTCCTTACTTCGCTGGGTGCCGAGGTGGTAGAGCCTGCCGACCATTTCGAGGTTCTCGAAACCGGTGAGGTATTCGTCGACGGCGGAATACTGGCCGGAGGCACCGATGCGCGAGCGCAGGGCCTGTGGGTTGCCGAGCACGTCGATACCGGCGACGGTGGCGGTGCCCTCGTCGGGTACCAGCAGCGTGGTGAGAACGCGAACAGTCGTGGTCTTTCCCGCGCCGTTGGGGCCGAGAAGCGCGGTGACGGTACCTTCCGGAACGGACAGGTCGAGTCCGTCGAGGGCGACGAGCTGCCCGTACCGTTTGACCAGACCCTCGGCGACGATTGCGTCGGGCATGATTCTCCTGAAGTCGTGGTTGGCGATGCTGTGCCCAGTATTGCCCCACCCACCGACAAGTCGCATCCCAAATTTCCGCGCGACCGCAAGTCAGATGTACACAATTGTTCGACATGCCGACGTGTCGCGACACGCGGCGAATCGGACTGATTTTCTGTCTCCCGACACGAACAAGAGCGCCTGTTCGCTGGACGGTCGCCACACGCGAGACGAGAACATGTTCACCGGCGATTCCGCGTAAAACCTTGCGTACCAGCCGATTCCGATGTTCGTAAGACACCTGACAGGTACCGGGAGCGCGCACCGGCCGATCGCCGCACCCCGGACCACCGCCGACACCCGCACCGGCACCCGAAAAATCTCGTGAACTCGCCCGGTGCGCGTACACGAATTCCGCGCGTATCGCGTAGGATCGTTCAGGTCGGCCCCTCCCCCCCGGGCCGACCCTACGCGGGCCTCGGCTAACTCCCCCCCTTCGCCGAGGCCCGCTCCCCATTTTCCGGCAAGGTCGCAGCTCGGTAGATCAGCCGAAGCGCACCGCAACGCCGGGCGTCACAGTCCGGCCACGTTCCGGCGATCACCCGGCAACCAGGGTTATCGTCGGCCCATGGTGCCTGGTCGCGGTGCGATCGCCGGGGTCGTCCTCTCGATGACGATCCTCGTTGGTTGTAGCGGATCCACCGACGACACGCACACCACCACGACGACCACCGCCGAGCTCCCCCCGAATCAAGTCGCAGGCGTCGCCCTGCCCGCCGACGCGGTCGGCAAAGCCGTCGGGCAGCTCGACGAACTGGTGGGCTCGCTGATGGACTCCAGCCGCATTCCCGGCATGGCCGTCGCGGTGGTCCATGGCGGAAAGACCGTGTACGCCAAGGGTTTCGGTGTTCGCGCGGCAGGCACACCCGACAAGGTCGACGCCGACACCGTCTTCCAACTCGCCTCGGTGTCGAAGTCGCTCGCCGCGACCGTCGTGGCCAACCAGGTCGGCGCGGACACGATCGAGTGGACGACCCCGGTGGTCGCCCACCTCCCGTCGTTCGCGCTGGCCGATCCCGCCACCACCGCCCAGCTCACCGTCGGCGACCTGTTCGCGCACCGCAGCGGCCTGCCAGATCACGCGGGCGACCGGCTCGAAGACCTCGGCTACGACCAGGCCGCGATCTTCGACAAGCTGCGCCTCGAGCCCCTCGACCCCTTCCGGATCACCTATCACTACACCAACTTCGGGCTCACCGCCGGCGCCGAAGCCGTGGCCGCGGCGGCCGGGAAGGATTGGGCCCAACTCTCGTCGGATGCCCTCTACACGCCACTCGGCATGCGCGACACCAGCTCTCGCTTCGACGACTTCCTCGCCCGGCCGAATCACGCGGTGGGACACGTGAACATCGACGGCGACTGGGTGGCCCGCTACGTGCGCGACCCCGACCCCCAGTCCCCCGCCGGCGGGGCGAGCTCCTCGGTGAACGATATGGCCCGCTGGCTCACGATGCTGCTCGGTAACGGCACGGCGGGCGCGACAACCATCGCCCCGCCCGAAGCGCTGCTGCCCGCCGTCACACCTCAGATCGTCTCGGCGCCGCCCGCCTCCCCCACCGCGCGGGCGGGCAGCTACGGGTACGGCTTCAATGTGTCGGTCTCCGCGGCCGGGCGCACCGCCACCAGTCATTCCGGCGCCTTCGGCCTCGGCGCGGCCACCAACTTCCTGGTGATCCCGTCCGCCGACGTGGCCATCGTCGCGCTGACGAACGCCGCACCGCTCGGCATCCCGGAGACGTTGACCGCCGAGTTCGCCGATCTGGTGCAGTTCGGCGAGGTGCGCGAGGACTGGCGCGGCCTGTACCGCGACGCTTTCGCCGCCATCGACGATCCGGAAGGTGCCCTGTCCGGTCGGCCCGCCCCGGCGAATCCTGCCCCCGCACAGCCGCTACCGACCTACGAGGGCATCTACGACAGCGCCTATTGGGGACCCGCCACGATCGTCGCGACCGATAGCGGCTTGCGCCTGACCATCGGCCCCGAGCAGCGGACCTATCAACTCCGGCACTGGGACGGCGACACCTTCGCCTTCGACCTGAGCGGCGAGAACGCCCCGCCCGGCAGCGTCACCTCGGCACGGTTCGCCGACGGCACACTGACCATCGACTACTTCGACGAGAGCGGTCTCGGCACGTTCACCAGAACGAAGTGACGCAGCACCAGAGCGAGTGACACAGCACCGGAACCGGTCGATCAGGCGAGCGTGCGCCACGCGGTCGCCAGCCGCGCCGCCCGCACCTTGCCCGCGACCCCGAGCAGCGGCGCATCACGCTCCCAGCGCTTCCTGACCTCCGGATCCACCGGCGTCCACAGCGGCTCCAGTTCGGTACGCAGACCGGTCAGCCGATCGAAGATGCCGCCGAGCGCGATGTGCACACCCGGGGAGCTCGGGTCCTCGGCACCGACCCCACGCACCGCCGCAAACAGCGCCAGCAGCTGTTCTACGGGCTCCGCGGGCCACTGCGCTAGCCGGGCGACCCGAATGAGCTGACCGAGCACAGCGGCCAGCACATGCAGGTCCTCGACCGTCCGGAACGGCTTCAGGTAGTCGGCGTAGCCGTCACCGGGCAGCAGCTCGCCCGGCGCGGCATCGAAGACGACTTCCGCGTGTGGGATCTCCGGCGCGAACGGCAGCGTGGGCAGCGGCGTCACCGCGGCGGACGCACCGGCGCCGACGAGCACGGCGCGCAGCAGCGGTCTGCCGTCGGGCTGGGTGCCGGAGCGGGCGATCACCAGGAACCGATCGGCGAACGCGCCCAGCGTGGCGAAGGATTTGGTGCCGCTGACGGTGCCGTCCTCGCGCACTGTTGTCGTCATCGTCGACGGTCGCGCACCGGCGCCCTCGGTCGCGCACATCGAGGAGAGCTCGGCGGGATCGAGCGAGGGAACCAGCGCGTGCAGGGCTTCCTGATAGCCACCGAGGAAGGCGGGACCTGTTCCCGCACCGTCGAATCCGGCGATCGCGGCCCGATCGAGCGAACTCGCGAACCCGGCTGTCCTGGTGCGGTGTCGCGCCCAGTCCGCCGCGAAATCAGCCGAAACGGCGTCGGCGGGAGTGGTGGTGAGAAGAAAATCGAATACCGAGGAATTCACAGATGTGGAGCCTAGGGGAATCGAACCCCTATCGAGGCCCTGATCAGAACGTGACCAGCGGGTTTACCTGCGGCTACATGAATCTAGATGAATTACGGTGCACGGGGCGGGATCAGCCTACGGCCCGAATGTGGACCGCGTCCACAGGATCCGAGCCGATCCGGATCAGCGCGGGCGGTCCTGCGCCACGAGCGCCTGGCGGACAGCCTGCTTGCTGACGTGCCACAGTTCGCCGATCTCGGCATAGGTCGCGCCGTCGTCGTGGAGCGCCTGCCAGGTTGCTCGACGGCACGCAGCGACAACACCGCGCACGGCGAGCGCACTGGCATCCAGGTCGGCGAGCGGGTTGCCCTGATCGCCGGGCGCGAGTTCGCCGGCACTCTTGGCGGCGCACTGGTCGGCGAGGTCGGCCAGTGCGCGCGCCTGCGCGGCGAGGTCGGCCCACGGCGATCGAATCCGGTCAGACATATTTCCCCTTAGTGGAGGTCGAGACCGAGGTAGTCGACAACGTCGGCGGGCAGCCGGTCGATGAACTCGATGTAGCGGTCGTACTCGGTGTACTCCGCGCGGATGGTGTCCCAGTCGATGTCGAACTCGTCGGCGAGGTCGGCCACCTGGACGACGGGCAACTCTATGAAGATCCCCTCGGCACGCAGGGCTACGACGGCGTGGAAGCGATGGGCGCCGGTGATGCCCTGATCTCCGTCGGCGACGAGAGGTGCGCCCGTCCAGCCGTTCTCGCGGATGGCGGCGACGAGGTCGCCAAGCTTGGCCTCGTCCTGGACCTCGTGCACAGGGGCGATGCCAGTCGATGCCTCAACGAGGTCGGCGATGCGGTCGATGTTCATGGCGTGCGCTCCGATCTGGGTAGGTAGGGTGGCCAGCGGGCCGGGGTAGTCATCAGCTACCCCGGCCCGCTGATGTTCTAGCGGCCGATCTTGATGCGGCCCCACATCGCGAGCGCCTTGTCATCGCCAAGGGATTCGCCCATCTTGCGGGCGGTGTTGATGATGATCTCGGCTTCGGCGAGGTCGTAGCCCATGCCCTTGAGGATCCAGTGTGCTTCGCGGTTCTCGGTGGCGATGATGTTGGCTGCGGTGGCGTTCATTTTCGGGCCTTTCGGTTGGTGTGCCTTGGTGATGACACTAGAGTAAACCCTAGGGTTTACTTGCGCAACCCTCAACCCGATCCCGACCCGAAGGCCCTGGTCAGACATGAAAAACCGCCCTGACCAGATCGGTCAGGGCGGCTTCGGTTTTCAGGGATTGGGCATCCAGTCGACCGTGTCCGGAACGAGCGGCTCACCGTTGCGCGTCACCCTTCCAGAGACCTCCCACCCGTTGGTCAGGGTGATGTCGGCACGGTTGCCTGCCAGCCGGATACCGGCCGGTGTGACCTCGAGATTGGAGCGCATGACCCCGGCCGCGCGCAGCGTCGCGACCACACTGGCCGCTGCGTCGGTCGTGTGTCCGGCCTCGACAAGGGCAGCGACGGCGACCTGATCGAACTCGCCAGGCGTCCGTAGTCCATCCGTGCCGGCCATCAGTCCTCGATCCCGGCTGAGATGGCCAGCGACCGCAGCGTGCTGGATGCGCGGCGCTGCTGGGCGGCCGTCGCATGCACGGTGTTCTTGACGGTGCCGGATGCGCGGTAGTGCTCCGGAGCGACCTCGCGGGACTCCAACAGCGCCTCCATGGCGGCGTCAGGATCACCGGCCAGCAAGTGCGCGCGGGCGGTGTCGACCCAGTAGTAGGTCATGCGCTCCTTGGCGAAGCCCTTCGGAGGGCGGACCTTGCTCGCGATATTCAGCGCCTTGCCTGCTGCGCCCAAGTCGACCTCGGCGGCGATCCGGTGGAGTTGGACGTTGGTCGCGCCGACGACGGTATCCAGCACGATCGCGCCATCCGGGATGTCGATGGCCAGGCGCTCGGCCTCGTCCAGGTGCATTCGGGAGACGTCGGCCTGGCCGATGGTTGCCGATACCGTGCCTGCCCGCATGTGCAGGGTGGAAAGCACGGCGGCGGCGGTGCGGTCGGCTTCGGCGAGCGGCTCGATGTCGGCGATGGATCGGTCGAGCAGTCGCATCGCCTGGCGCTGCGCACCGATTCGCGCCAAGGTCGCCGCCTTGAGGTACTCGACGCTTGCGACACGCAGCGGATCGCCCGACTTCCCTGCGGCCCAGAGCATCCGTTCGGTCGCGGTCATGCCGAGATCGGGGTGTCCGTACTTGTGCGCCAATGTGTTCGCGGCCCTGTAGGCATTGGTGAGCAGGCCATAGACCGGCTCGCCGTACTCATCAGCGGACACCAGCAGCTGATCAACCAGGCCGGGCAGCGCCTCGCTGATACGCCGGTACCGAGCACCGCGGCGCCAGTCGCCGAGCTTGGCAACCTGTGGCGCGAGCGAGGCAACTGGCAGGGGCTCCAGGTCGTCGTCCATCAGGTCTACGGCGGCCAACGTACGGCGTATGACCGGCACGATATCGAGAGTCTGGATATCCTCGGTTTCCTCGGCATCGAGTTTCTTCTTATCGATGCCGAGAGCGTCGGCGACCTTGCCGACCCAGAACGTGGACGGGCCGACGATTCCAGCCTCGACCTTGCGGATCGTGGAGTCGCCAACGCCAGCACGTTCGGCGAGCTCGGACGTAAGCCAGCCCTTGAGCTTTCGGTATTTGGCGATGCGCGCGCCGACTGAGTCTGATTCCTTCACGCCGCCACCGTAGCATCGAAATTCGGAACGTAGAAGGAACATAGACCCCCGTCACCCAGCGTTAACGTCGGTGTTGCGTCCGGTGTCCGAGGCCCCGATCCATTTGCCCAGGAGCATCGGCACCGGGCGCCCGTAGCCAAACCACACGCACCGGGGGTCCTCATGACCAACACCGAGGCGGCCGTCCTTCGCGCACTCCGCAACGGCGGCCAGCTCAACACGAAAGCTCTTGCCCGCGTCGTCAATCGGGCGCCGTGGCGAGTACACCTTGCCGCCCAATCGCTGCGCCGCCGTGGCTACATCCGCCTGGACAGCTGGCGGAATAAGTGGCAGGTCTACAGCACAACGGAGGCGCGCCATGTCGTCTAAGCGCCTCCCGATCACGCTGGGCAAGGTCGACCAGTGGACCCTCGACTCCCTCGTCCTTTTCGACACCGACACCGCCACCGCGGGCGAGCTGGCGGCACGAATGGGTCTCACGGAACGCAGCGTCACTGCCCCGCTCGAACGACTACACAACCGGGACATGGTGGCGAGGCGATCAAGCAATCTCGGCTATGTGTGGTGGCCCACGGCCAAAGGTCAGAGATACACCACCGCCGTGTTGAAAAAGGATGCCTCAGACGAAGCGGCCCTGGAAAAGGCGTCATGAGACCCGCCGTCAGCGGCTGGTTCGGTGGTCTGCTCAAGCTCCGGCAGCGCGTGCCCGCGCTCGGGTACCTCGTCGCCGAAGAGTCCGGACCACGTCGCAAATGGGATGAGCAGTTGATCCGATCGACCGGCGCGAAACTCGGCTACTCGGTCATGAAGACGATGGTCACCAGCCACGGGGCGGGCGACCCAGCCGATCAGGTCGTCGACCCGATCGATCAGCTCATCACCTTGATCCGCGCAACCGGCGCCGAGGCCGTTGTTGTGCCGAGCTTCGCCCATTTCTTCGGTGGCGTGGTGCCTCTACGTCTAGTCCGCGCCGCCGATGTCATACCGGTCGACAATCCGTCGGCCGCTCGCTCACGGTGGGAAGTCCTCGCCGTGATTGACGACAGTTCAGAGAGGAATTGATCGTGGATCTCGCAATCTCGGGCCCGGACGGTAATTCAGGAGTCAAGGGCAACTCGGGCGGCAGCTCCGTCGCGAATGCTGCTCGCCTGGAAATCGCATTCGGGCCCGGCGGCTGGCGCTCCCCCAAGAGTGCCGGCATCAGCGCGATCGACCAGCGCAACAGCTGACCTCCGCAGTACCGTTGTGAAGCGCCCCGCCGATCCCCTTCCGGCGGGGCGCTTCTGTATCAATCGGCGTGCGCCCGCCGATTCAGCAGCGAGCAGATACCGCATCGTTGAAGGGGACGTCCGTGACACAGCCGCCACATGCCAAGCCGCCCAACGAACTCCCCCACCGGGGCCTATGGATCGCGGCGGTCGTCATCCTCGGAGTGCTGGCCCTCGTCGGTGTCGTAGTGCTGGGCGCCATGATGCTCTCGGACCGAGACACGAGCACCGCGGCTACGACATCCACAGCTACAGCCGCACCCGTTGGATTCGGCGGCGACATCGAGTTCAAACGGTCTGACACCGGCGCCAAGATCGGCACAATCGCAGTGCGCGCCGCGGTGACGGTGCCGACCGAGTGCATGATCGACCCGGTCCAGGGGACGCAGGGCTTGGCGATTCAGGTCGAGATCGACAACGTTGGAACGGTGGCGCTGTCCACGCCGGACATGTATTCGACCACCACGCTGGACGCGGGCGGGGTCACGCAGCCGACGGAGAATGGCGTGGTGACCAGCGCCTGTCAGCCGCAGTGGCCGGAAGGCGCATCGGCCGCGGTGGGCAGAAAGACGATTCAGTGGGTGATCCTGCAAGTCCAGCCGAATCCGACTGCGCTGCAGTACACACCACTCGTCGCGAGCGAGAACGCCAGCCTGCAGAACTGGGAGTTCGTGAAACCGGCACCGCTGTCTGCGACGATCCCCCTGCCCAATCCCCTGCCGACCGCGGATGCGATCGCAGTACCAGCGCCGGCCACCACTTCCGCCGAAACGCCCTCCCCTCAGGTGGTCACACCAACGCGGACCGCACCGCCGAAGGCAGCGCCCGCGGCTGGTGTGGCGTGCGATCCGAGCGTCGACAACTGGGGCATTGACGCCAGCGGCGGTCAGCTGAAATGCGCGTATGCCGGTGGGCCCACACCGAAGTGGGTGAACTCCGCTCCGCTGATCGGCACGCGGCAGCCGGGATCACCGTGCAGCTATGACGATGGCGTGGCCGAGTCGCCATCCGGTCAGACCCTGGTCTGCACTGGTGATCGCGATAGCGCGGTGTGGACTCCTGGACCATAGTCCCATATGTGTCTACCACTAGACAGATAGCGTGGTGGCGTCGTAGAGTGTCTATCACTAGACAGTCACTCGGAGGGAACATCATGGAACAGCGCACCATCACCGGCCCCGAAGACCTCTACACCGAGGGCGCCGCAAGCGTCGGCTACACAGTTGATCCCCAGTTCGAGTTCGAAACCGAAGTCGACGCCCTGATGACTCTGCAGCTGCTCGCCGACGACCTGCGGGGCGCTCGCGAGCTTGAGCGGCACATCCTGCGATACATGGCAGCCGCCAGTGCAGCCGCGCACCGCGGCACCGCGCAGGACGGCCCGGTCGCGCCGCAGTCCATCATTATGGAAACCGGCGTCGCCCGGCAGACGGTCTACAACTGGATCGGCGAGAGCTGACCGGAACGACGAAACGCGCCCCACCGGAAGAATCCGGTGGGGCGCGTTCGTGTTCTGGCTGTCAGCCGGTCACGCGGACCCAGCTGTTCGCGGTGCCTGACTTCACTACGACGCTGCCGCCGCTGCACCGCGCTTCGAGGGTGATCGAATCACCAGCGGTGACGTCGACGGTGGCCGAGCAGGTTGCCGTACCCGTGCCGCCGAAGGCGCCGAGGGAAACCGGCGAGCTGGTCGCGATGACCGTAGCGCCTTGCTTGAGCTGCACAGTGCCGGTCACGGCACCCGCAGCGGCGTTGGACATCAGGATGTTCGCGGCGATGAGGACGCCGCCGCGCGTGCTCTGGACGATCAGTCCGTTGCTGACCACGGTGCTGCCCGGGTAGGGGGTGGTGTCTGCGGTCCACGTCGGAATCAGCGCGAAAGTGGTGGTCAGGCCTGATGAGTCGCCGTTCTTGAACATCCCGGAAGGCAGGAACAGATTGGCAGTCGGGGCGATCACGATGCACGGCATCAGGCCAGCCCCCGGATATCTGCGATCAGCCCCTTGCCCGGCGTGGTGCCAACACCGGTCACCTGCACGGTCAGAATGTCCCCCGCGCTGTAGGCGTAGGTGCCTGTTGCCGTGCCGCCCGCTACCTGGGATCCCGCGGCGATCGTGGCCGAACTGCCCGTCATCGTCGTGCCGTTCTTGCGGAGCTCGACGACCAGGTTGCCCGACGCGTCCGGCGTCGCACCGCGGTACGTCACCGAGGTGAAGGTGACGTCGCGCTGCAGCTTGATGCCGAACGGGAAGTCGCCGGTGCCGGGCGAGGTGCTGCGAACAGTGTCCTTGCCGAAAGCCGGAAGGGACACGTCGTAGGGCGTGGTGCCAACCGCGGGTGTGCGGGCGTTGGACAACCGCGAGTCGTTGCCGACGCACGCCGTCGAGCTGGACGTGCCGAACGCCGAAGCGCTGAACGCTGGCGACGAAGCCGTGCCTGCGAGCACGCCGCCCAGCTGCACGATGCCCTTCGCTGAGGTGGTCGCGTCCGGAGCGGCCGGGCCCGGCGAGCCCGTGTCGCCGCGCGGGATCGTCAGGTCGAGGACCTGATTGGGCGGAGTGCCGGTGACCAGCGCGCCCGCCGAGCTGCCGGGGGTGCCGGTCACGACCGAACCGATCGTGAGCGAGTTCGCCGGACCAGTTGCGCCAGTCGCGCCGGTAGTGCCCTGCGGTCCGCGGATGACGACGCCCTGGCCATTGGCCATCCACCCATCGCCGGTGCGGTAGATGTACAGCAGCCCATCGGCAGCGACGACGTACTGCGCGCCGTCGCCCTCGGGCGGGGTGCCGGGCAGCGCGGCGTAAGTCGCGACCCTGCGGTCCACCTGGATGCCCTCGCCCTGCGGGCCCCGGACCACCGCGTTGCCGGACGACGCGGGGACCGGCGACACCACGGTGAGGTCGACCAGGCCGGTCGATCCGGTGTCGGGGTCCTCCTCGTCAGGACCAGGCAGGTACTCGGGGACGTCGAAACTGAACGGCTCGATGACCACCGCGTCGCCGTCGTACTCCAGGTCGAACGACACCCGCCAGGTCCACTCGGACGGGTTGGTGTCCGCGCTCGGCGCGACGAGGAAAATGCCGCGGTCACCGCGCCACGTCAGGTAGCCGAACTCATCGAGCGACGCGATGTAATGCTGCGGCAGCTGCACGTAGGTGGCTGGTGCCGGAACGCCTTCGGCCACCAGGATCTTCGGGGCCTCGGCAGCGAACGTGATCGTGCCGGTGAGCGGGTAAAACTCGGGGGTCCGGTCGATGTCGGGGCCGTCGCTGGTATTGGCGAGGAACCGGCCGACGACCTTGCCGTATTTGAGCGGTGGCAACTCAGCCATCAGATGCTCCCGTTCATAGCTGGTCTTTGAGGACGGCTGGCAGCTCGGGCTGGGTGGGTGGCGGTTCGCCGCGCTCGTGGGCCAGGTCGCGACGGTCCGACCACACCCAGAAACGCCTGATGTACTTCATCGCCTCGATGCCGAGCGTCTGCCAGTGCGCGAGCTCATCTTCGAGCTTGTCGACACGGGCCTGGAGCTCGCTGACCTTCTTGCCCTGCCAGGCGGTCCAGGCGCCCAGCATCGCGACGATGATGCCGCCGACTGCGTTGATCTGCTCGGCGGTCATGCACTCTCCCCGTAGTGCTTGCCGACCGGGGGTAGCCCGAAGCCGAGGTCCTGCAGGCGTGCCACCGAGGTGACCTTGCGACGGATCAGCAGGCCAGCGATCAGCGGAGCCGCCAGCATGTAGCCGCTCATGATGGTGTCGACCCACCCCGGGTCGACCTCACGGCCGATGGCCGCTGCGATGATCGCGGTGATCGCGACCAGCAGACCGCGAACGACAGCGGGCTCCAGCCGGAGCAGGCGCGTGATCATCGCGCACCGCCCTCGGTGAGCAGCTCGAGGATCTTGTCGGTGTTGCGCCGGGCGAGCGTGGCTTCGCGATAGGTTGCGAGCACGTACCCGATCAGCGACGACCGGCGCGCCTGGTTCGGTGACGTCGGGTGCAGGTCGGGGTCTTCCTTGTCGTCGAGCAGGTCGATCGGGTTGACGTACCCGTCCCACACCGTTTCGTTCCAGATGTCGGCGAGCCCCGCGCGAGTCCAGAACTTGCCGTCCCGGATGTTGTAGAAGGTTTTCTGGAAAACCTGCCGCACAGAGTGCGACACACCTACCTGGTTGTGAATTTCGGCGATCTGCTGGTCGCTCATGGGCGCTCCTGGATTGGGCCCGGCCTGCGGGCGGTCGATGAAGGTCTGGACGTCCCGGCGGAATGCGTCCATGTCGATGCCAGCGGGGTCGATCTTTCCCTCGCTGCTGTACTCGCGGTGTGCCACGCACGAGCGGGAATCGCGACCGATGCGGGCCAGGATGGCCGCGCAGCCGCGCTTGTAGGCGTCGAGTTGTGCAGGGGTCCAGTCGGATCCGTCGCCGCGGCTGACGGCCTCGATGCCGATCACGTGGTAGTTCGCGTTGTCGGTGGGCCAGCCTGGCCACGAGCCGCGGCCCGCGTGCCAGCAGACACCGACCGCGATCACGCGGAACGTGCCGTCGCGCTCGAGGACGAGCTGGGCGAGCGGGCCGGGCAGGTCCGGGCGGCCGTTCTGGACGATGCGCCAGTCGTTCGCGCCGCCGCCGGCGGTGTGGTGGCAGAGCACGCCGCGCACGTCACGGAAGTCTCCGTGACCGCGATCGCGCCAACCTTCGTGCTCGATGACGGGCAGGCCAGCGGCGCGCAGCACGTCAGCCAGCCAGACGGGATCTCCGGTCCAGCTCATCGGCTCTCCTTCTTCGAGGTGGTCCGGCTCGCGGGCATCGACGAGCCAGAGAAGTGGGTCCAGCCGGTCAGGCCCAGGAGGGGCCCAGAGGCTGCGATGGATTTCGAGGTGTAGGTGCGGGGCCACGTTTCCGTTGGTCCAGGGGTCCGGGTCGATGCGGGCGATGCGTTGGCCAGCCTCGACGCGCTGATGCAATGTCACTTCGGGAATGACGTGGCCGTAGACGCTGTATCCGCCGCCGTCCGCATCGGGATGGTCAACGCACACCCATCGGCCGAATCCTGTTGCTGAACCGACGCGGTCGACGAAGCCGCCTTGGACTGCGTGGACCGGCATTCCGGCGGATCCGCCGGAGCGGCCGAAGTCGACGCCCCAGTGGAACTCTCCAGCGCGCTGGCCGAACGCTGAGGTGATGTCACGGCCAGCACCGAGCGGCCAGCACCGCGGCGCGGTCACTCGGCCTGTTCCTTCGCCGCGGCGATGCGCTCGCGGATGGTGTCGATGACCCCAGCGAGCGCGTCGGATTTCGTCGCAGCTTGAAAGGCCACACCACGCGGGTGCTCGGCTTTCCAGGTGCCGTCGGGCAGCTGTGCGGTGGTGACATCGTCGACATCCCAGAACCGCTCCGGATCGGGATCCTCCGGCCATTCGCCGTTCTCGTCGCGCCCGTAGTGCAGGCCGGTGTCGTACGGTCCGGGCAGGCCGCCCGGGGTGGGCGACCAGCGCACCACCTCAAGCTCGGGGTCTCGCCGCCATCCGCGCTGGATGAGGTAGTCGGCGATGCGCGGCGCCTGCGCAACCTGGATCGCAGCCGGTTCGGCGAGCTTTCTTCCGGCCGGGTTCTTCCACTCCGGCAGGTGCAGCACCGCCAGCTCCTCGGCGAGTTCGCGAACCTCGGGCGCTACCTCGGGCACGTCCATGGTCGGCAGGGTGCCGTTGACCATGTGGCCGAGGAACTGGCGCATCTTCTCCGTGACCTGCACGCCTTCCTTGCCGGTGGCGTGGTAGCGAAGCTCTTCCTGGTCACGTCCCGCCGGGGTCGTGACCTCTTCGACGATGTCGCTCACGGTTGGCCCTCCAGGGGTTGGGCGCCGATGATCAGCTGCGCGCCGGTGGTGATCACGGAATAGTTCTTGGTGCCGGTCGCTCGGCGGACGATGACGTAGATCTGCGCGGTCTGATTCGCTGCGACGGTGGCGTGCGTGGACGACGGCCCAATGGGGGCCTCCCACCTCGGAATGAACTGGGCCTGCGTGTGGTTCGCGGCCGGTGCCCCGCCTCCGAAACCAATCAGCGGGCCGTCAGCGGCACCCAGTCGGATCTCGACGTCGGGCCGAGACTCATTGACGGTCGACACATGGGCCTGCAGGCCGATCGACCCGCTGAGGACGATCGGCCGCCATGGGATCGGCTGCGCCGGGATCGTCATGGTCGCGATCGTTTTCGGCGACTGTGAGAGGTTCGATCCGCCGGTGAACTGGGATCCGGCGATCGCCCACGGACCACCGAGACGTGGCGCGGGGATCGGCAGCCACTCCGACGTCGCGGTGCTCCACGCGAGGACCGCGCCCTGGCGAGCGGTGGTCAGGTCACCGACGTCCTCGGCGTCCGAGATCGCGCCGGCCTCGCCGGGGTCCCCTGCGGCGCCGGTGGCACCGCGGGGGAACTGGACTTCGAGGACCTGGGTGGGCGGAGTGCCGGTGATCGCCGCCGTTGCCGAGCTGCCTGCCGCGCCGATCGTCGCCACACCAGACAGAACGGTCGGAGGCCCTTGGCGTCCGGCGTGCTGGAACGCAATCTCGAAGCGCACGAAGTTCATGCCGGTCCACAGGATCACCGAGTTCTCGTCGAGCACTCGCCAGGCGCGTCGAGCTTGCGCCTCCCCCAGGCCGAGGGCCTGCAGCGTGGCGAGATCGGCGATGTCGCCCATCCACTGCCATGGCCATTCCGGATCGCCCTGCGGGCCCGGACCGCCGGTGGCACCCTCGCGGATCTCCAGCAATCCCTCGCGGTCCACCAGCTCGAGCGGGTTCACCGTGTAGGGAAGACCGACGGGGTCGGTGACCCCGCGCAGAGTGAGCGTGATGTCGGCGTCGAAGACGACGGTCATGGCGCTCCCGTCACTGGGACCGCCCACACGGTGGCGTGTGCGGTGCCGCGGTTGTAGATGTAGGTGCCGGAGCCGAAATTGCGGCGGAGCACGATCGCGATCACGGCGGGCACTCCTGCAGCGATCACGCCGACCGATGACGCCGGGGTCATCGAGGCCGTGTTGAACTGCGGGTACAGCTCGGTGAAGGAGTCGAGCGCGAATTGCGTTCCCGGGCCGTAGCCGACGACCTGACCGGATGCGTTGGTGATCCGGGCCTCCACGTCCATGCGGGTGCCGTCTGCCGGGCGCAGGAAGATGCCGCCGAAGACGAGCGGGCGCCACGCGACGTCCTGCGCCGGGATGTTGATGTTGCACACCGTGTTCGGGGTGGTCGACACTCCGCTCTGGGTCGCCGCGAAACCTGCGGCGCCGTCCCATGCCTGGTCCTCGTGAACGGTCCATGGTCCACGCCATCCGGGCCAGGGGGTGGGTGTCCACTTGCTCGTCGCCGAGGACCACAGCGGCACAGCACCGTTGACGGGCGGGGTGGTGTCGTCGTAGTCGGTGGCTTCGCGCAGCGGGCCCGGTGAACCGATCGGGCCCTGCACACCAGCCACGCCACGCGGCACCACGATGTTCAGCGTCTGGTTCGGCGGGGTGCCGGTGATCGTGATCTCCAGATCGCTACCCACCGCGCCGGTAGTAACCGTGCCGATCGCCAGCTCGTTGAGCTCACCGGTCGGGCCGTGCCCGCCGAAGGCCTCCGCGAAGGAATCGAAAGATGCTCCGTTCCAGTACATCAGCGTGTTGGTCGACTCCACGCGCCACGCCCGGCCCGCGTGCGCAGGGCCGAGGGTCTCGGAGAGCGCGGCCAGCGCGGTGGGGTCGCTGATGTCGCCTTCCCACCGGAATCGGTGCGCGGGCGGGCCCTGCGGTCCGGTCGCGCCCGGTGAACCGGTGGGCAGTTCCAGCGTGCCGTTGCGCGGGGTACCACCGAAGGACTGCACGACACTGGGTTCGCCGATGCCTTCGTTGATTCCTCGGATCTGGGTCTGCTCGAAGTACTCGCCGACTGTGGGCATTACGACACCGCCTCTGGAACTGGTTGGGCCCACACCGTCAGGGCTGCGCCGACTTTGGAATGTCCGATTTTGTAGCCGGTGCCGTTGCCGACGCGCTCCACGCAAACGTGCAGCGTTGCCGACTGCCCGGCGGGGACGGTCGCGTATGTGCTCGACGGCGACAACGCCTTGGTGCCCTCGTCGCCGTAGGCGGGCGACCAGGAGAGCGGCAGGTGAGCCGTCGCGGTGCTGATGCGGTGGCCGGCGCCGCTCGCGACCATCACACCGTTCGCCGAATTGAGCCGGATACGCAGCTCCACGCGGGCCTCGCTGCCCTGCTCCATGTAGGCGTGCATGTTCCCCCAGCACATCGGGCGCCACTGAAACGGCAGCGCGGGAACGGTGAAGACCGCCGCGGTGTACGCGGGGATCGCCTCCTCGTGATCGGCGGAGAACTCGGCGTCCCACCACCCCCAGGGCCCGAACCCGTTGGGCGGCTGGGTGGCCTGCCACCGACGGCCGGACGAAGTCAGCGCGAAGGAACTGCGGTTCACCGGGCCCACGGTGGTGTCCCAGTCGGTGGCCGCGGTGATCGCTCCGGATGCGCCGGCCGGACCGGGCGGACCGGGTAAGCCCGCTGGCACGGTGGCTTGTACTGCCTGCGCTGCAGTCGATCCGGTGATCCGCAGCGCGGCGCCGACGAGCGCCGGATCGTGCGTGGTTGTCACCGTGACGGAATTGCCGGGGGCAACCGAGCCCTGGGCACCGACGGCACCGGGCGAGTGAATCCACACCGACCCGTCCCAGAAGTCCATGCCATCGGTGTCGAGGCGATGCCACCACTGGCCGCGGTCGGCCAGGCCGAGGCCGACCGGGCGCGCGCCAGCGTTCGCGATGGTGCCCTGCTTGGCGAAGGTCGTCTGCGGTGCACCGCGCGGGCCCGGCAGACCGGTCGGGCCTGGAGGCAACGGCAGTGCGGCCGCTTCCTCTGTCGGGGTAACCGTCGCGGTGAGGATCGGCAGCCCGTCGAGGTCGACTTCTTCGGTGACGACCAGGCGCGCGGAGATCTGAATATCGGGCATCGGTGCCTCCTAGAAGATGATCAGGTCGAGGTCGGCACCGACGTCGGTCGCGATGGACTGCACCGCGGTGGCGAGCTGGCCGAGCCGCGACCACGCCTTGGTGACGGTGTCCTGTTCGTCGGCTCCGTCGCCGATCGTGAGTTCCCAACGGGCACCGGCGTCACGGGTGTCGGTGAAGGCCATTTCGTGGACGAAGTCCGTGAAGATCTGGTCGCCGAGGCCGAAGCCGATCTGGTCGCCGAGGGTGAAGTCGCGGCCGAGCAGGTACGGGGCACCGTCGCCGACGCTGACCTTCTTCGAGGTGTAGCCCCGGGTTTGATACAGGCCCGCGCGACCCGCCATCACACCGTCGAGAGTGAAGGCCTTGGTGCTGTTCGCCACCACGTGCTCTTTGAAAGCGAAAGGGCCTGCCTCCCTAGTCCTTTCGCTATTGCTGTAGGACATCCAGGCCAGGAAGACATCATCGAGTTGGCCTTGATACAGCGAGTCCAGACCGGGAACGCCGATCAGCAAGCCGACCCACGACAACAGATTTTTCATCGCGATCTCGATGCCCGCGTTGACCCACCCCGGGCTCTTGCCGCCGACGATCACCGAGGTCGCGAGCGGTTTGTGTACGGCTACTTCGGATGCGCCGATGCCGGAGTACTCGCCTTCGAGGTACCAGACATGCGGCAAATTCCGGATCGAGCCGAAAGGGCCGCTGTTCGCGTAGACCGATTCGTATTCGCTCTGAGCGTTGAAATTCGGGTATCGGACCGGGGTCGTGTCGTCGACAAAGTCCTCGAACCAGCTGACGAGCCCGTCGATGAGTGTGCCGGTCGGGCCGGTGACACCGGACTTGTCGGTGGTCCACAGCACGACGGTCGGTTTGTCGAGGTAGAACCACTCCGGTGCGGGCTGTTCGTCCTCGCCGGGGATGAAGAACTTCGCCTCCAGGATCACGCCGGAGTCGTCGAGCCAGTTCGAGAAGAACGCGTCTGCCATGTCGAACCGCGCTGTGCCCGCAGCCCATTTCGAGGTGTCGGTGAGGATCCAGACGGGCACCATGGCGATCGGCCACAGGGAATCGCCAGCGCGTACCCATTCCGGCGCGTCCGACCATTGGCCCGGGTAGGCCGAGGACTGTTGCCGGATCAGGTTGCAGGACATGTAGATCCCGATCAGAGACTCCGTCGGGCCGAAAAGGACCATGTGCCTGGGCCACTGCGCCAAGATCGGCGCGAACGGGCTGGCCCACAGCGCGGTGGTGGCGATGTGCTGCCAGCAGTGAATGGCCTCGATGTCGATGTACTCGGTGCCGTCGTCCTCGCGCACGATCGCGCACCGCGTGATGTACCCATCCCATCGAAACGCCTTGGTGTCCACGGTGATCGGCGCAGTCCGATTCTCGGGCCGGATGCCGTCCTCATCGACGCGGAACAGATGGTCGAAGTGGACGGTGTCACGGGCAACCCGCATTTTCAGTCCGCCCGCAGCGTTGCGAGAGTAGGTGAACTGCAGGTCGAGATAGCGGCCCTCCTCCCCCACCTCCTGCATGAACCGGTCCCAGTACCTGACCGTGACGCTCTGGTCGGCGCGGTACTCCTGGTCCTGGCGCTCGGCCAGGTCCATCCGCCGGACCTCGACCGCTGAATCCCACGTCATCAGAACGGCCGCGAGGATCGAGGGGTAACCGACACGGTGATCTCCGATTCAGTTGTGCCGCCGTCGGACACGACCACGGTGATCGGCAGGGCCGACCACGGATCCACGCTCCGGAACCAACGGCGGCCAGCCAGCTGGCCCCAGACGTTGCGCCCAGACGGCTCGGCGCCGGAGTAGACGCGGGCCGTTCGATGGCGGGGGTGCGAGTCGATCCGGAGCGTCTCCCCCGCCTCGATGATCGGCGTCTCCACAATGCGGGTCGGGTCACTGGTCAACGGGTCGCCGATGCGCCAGCGCCCTGGCCCGTTCATGGTGTAGCGGGGCCACGCGGGTTGGTCGGCGGCATTGCGCGCCATCAGCACGCCTTCTCCGAAAGCGTTGCCGTTGACCCAGGTCTGAGACTCCTCGAGGTGGTACTCCAGCGGGTCCATCGCTACGGCCGACATCTGATACGCGATGGCAGCGTTGACCGTGGGGTCGATGTCGCCGAGCGGCTCTGGCGGGCCGTCGAGCTGCCAGAGCTGGTAGCGCCAGCCCTGGTGCCGGGTGAAAGTGCCGACTTTGAACGGCTTGTCCGTGGACCAGCCGCGGAACCAAGCGTCGTGCACGGCGTGAAATCCGCGCACTGTATCGGCCTGGAGGAAGATGTTGAAGTCCCATTCCTTTTTCGAGCGCACAGATCGCAGGAAGGTGGCGCCGTCCTGGCGGGCGCCCTCGGAGACGAGTAGCGAGGTCGGCGCGAACATGTGCCCGGTCTGCGCGGTGATGCGAACACCCTCGCGGCCGGCGCCAGCACCGTGCAGGTGCCAGCACCGGCCGTGGATATCCCAGCCGATGGTCTTCGTGGATTCGTGCATCAGCAGTGGGTTCATCGACCGAAACCTCCCGATCGCATCGTCGCCAGGTTCGTGCGTCGCATCTGCCGCTCGACCGCGCGCGCCGCACCTTCGGGCGACATGCCGTTGTTGGTGACGTTCACCGTGGTGCCACCGCTCATCGCACCCATACCGAGGACACCGGCCCCGGTCTCGACCATTTCTTGCCAGTTGTCGGTAAAGAACGACTGCACGTCGGAGACAGTCGATTCCAGCTGCGTGGTCGCCTGGCTCTGCAGGTTGGTGAATGCCTGCTCGGGTGAACTCGCCATGTACCAAGGGCTGGACCCGTTGAACAGCTCACCGGTAAGCGGCGCTCCAGAGAGCGGGTGAGTGCTCGTGTCGGCGGTGAGCGTGCTTTGTGGGGTCGTCGTCACCGGGATTTGTGAGACGTCCACGTCGCTGTTCGGACTCGTCGTCAGTCCGGTTGTCGACGTCGCTGCCGGACCACCGGTGCCGACGCCGAATTCGGCGGGCCAGTTCGTGATGAACGCGTTGATCGCGTCGCTGCCCGCCGAACTGTTGCCGCCCGTACCACCCGTCCCGCCGGAGCCTCCAGATCCGCCGGAACTGCCACCAGTTCCGCCGGATCCGTTGCTGCCGCCCAGCTTCGCGGGTCGGCCGCCGCTGGTCGCTCCCTTCTTGCCTCCGTCGCCACCCTGGAGCAGAGCTTCGGGCAGGTGCATGAAGTGATCGAACATGGAGTCAGCGGCTCCGCGCGCGTTCGCGCCGACCACGACGCCGTCAGTACCGCGGCTTTCGACGTTGGTGCCGTCGCCCAGCGTCATCGCGGTGTGGCCGTTCGCCCCGCCGCCCTGGTCGTACCAGCCGATGCTGATGTCGCCCGCGCCGCCGAGGCCGGACTTTGCGCCCTTGTTCTTGAGCCAGGATCCCTCCGAGACCGTCGACATGCGCGAATCGAATGCGTCCAAACCCAGTGCGTCATTGACGACGGCCGAGACCATGCCGGAGCAGTCGATCGAGGACCGCGAGAATCCACCCATCAGGTAGCTGGCGGGATCCATCGACTCGGCGAACGCCTTGCCCGGGACGCCGCCCTTGGCAAAGCCGGGTACCCCGCCGACCATGGCGGACAGGAACTCTGGCGAAGGCACCCAGCCCTGATTCAGCGCCCACAGCAGCGGCGCGCCGTTCTGGTACGCCTGCTCGGTCGAGATGAACTCGCCGTTGGACAGTGCAATCGGCTTGCCGCCGAGCATCGCCAGCACCGAATCCGATGTGCCAGTGCCGGGGCCGACTACCTTGCGGCCGCCGCCCTGTGGGCGCGCCACTCCCGTCCCGGTGGCGAATCCGCCACGAGCCGCACCGTTCGCCTCAGCCCACCGGATCAGTTCCTTGCCCGTCTCGGCGATGCCCGAACTGATTCCCGGAATGGAGGGGACCTTCTTGAGAAGCTCGCCGATCTTCTTGACCGATCCGGCGATCTTCTTGACGATGCCATCCCATTTTTCGTCGACCGTCTTGCTGAGGTCTCCGAAGAAGTTCTTCATCCGGTCGATCGCGGTGCCGATCTTTTCGCGCACTGTGGTGATGACCGTGGCGACCGTCTCCAGGCCGGTCTTGATTCCGTCGGTCATTTGCTTGATGTACGGAATGACCAGCGGGATAACGACCTTCTCGATCAACCAGGTCAGCACCTCAATGAACTTCAAGACCTGCGGCAGGATCGCGATCACGACATCGAGGAACGGCGGCAGCAAGCTGAGCGCGATCTCTACGAGCTGCGGGATCATCGGCGCGATCGCGAGCACCAGATCGCCGAAGGCCTGCGCCATCTGCGGGATGTACGGCGCGATCTGCTCCAGAGCTTTCGCCAGGGCGTTGCCGATCTTGGTGGCAACGTCGGCCAGGATCGGCTGGAGCTGCTTGAAGACGGGCATCATCGAGTCCGCGATCTGCTTGATCACCGGCGACAGTGCGTCGAAGATCGTCGTCAGGGCGGGCGCGAGCGCGGTGATCAGGCCGGCCACGACTTCGGCGACGACCGGGATGATCGGGGCGATGGCGGTGATCAGCGAAACGATCGCCGTCGAGAGCGGCCCGATCGCAGGCTGCAGCGCTGTAAAGGCCTGCGCCAGAGTGTTTCCAACGACCTGTGCGATCTGCGAAAGCGGACCGATCATCGGGGTCAGCGCGTCCATCATCGACGACAGCAGAGTTCCGATGACCGGCAGTACCGGCGCCAGGCCGATGGCGAGCTGGGAGATGAAGTCAGCGAGCTGCGGCATGATCGCGGTCAGCGTTTCCGCGAAAACGGCGCCGATCTGGCCCAGCGCGGGCGCCATGGATTTGATGGCTTCGCCAAGGGACTGGAACAGCGGGCCGAGGGTCGGCCCGACAATATTGCCGATCTGAATGAGGCCCTGGATCAACGGGTTCAGACCTGCGCCGAGGCCAGCAAGGACATCACCGAAGGTGGAGAACAGCTGGGTCAGTTGCCCGTTGTTCATCGTGTCGGTGAACGCCTGACCGATCTGGCCGAGCATGCCGGCGAACTGCGCGCCGACCTGATTGGCGACCGGCGCGAACGCGGTACCGATCGACAAAAAGCCCTGGGTCATCTGCTGCAGGCCAGGACCCATGCCGTCGATGAAGTCTGCGGTGCCCTTGAAGATCGCCTCGACACCAGCGAGGTTCTGTGGCGCGGACCAGAACGCGGCGAACTGCTTGGTCAGGCCGTTCATCGAGCCTGCGACGTCGACCAGTCCCGCCTTGAGCGTCGGCAGCGCTGCTTTGGCGAGGTCCTTGATGCCCGTGGCAGAGTCAGCGAATAGCGCGTCTTGGGTGGCGGTCTTCACCTCTTTCCAGGCGGGAGCCATGCTCTGGATCGCCAGCACCCATTCGCGTGCGTTCGGCGACAGCGCGGCGAGTGCCTTGGCTGCCTTGTCCTGCGCGGCCGAGGTCTTGTTCGTGGCGTCCTGGAGCGCCTTCTGCGCTTCGGTGACGGTCGAGTGCGCGTCGCTGAGTTTCTGCTCGGCCTGGGATACGCGGTCGGTCGCGGAGGCGACCTTGTCCTTCGCGGACGTGACGGCATCGGAGTTCTCGATGCCTTTCTCTTCGGCCTCGCGGTTCTCGTCTTGGGCGTCGCGGTTCGCTTCCTGCGCCTTGGCCAGGTTCAGCTGAGCACGCTCGATCCGCAGTAGCGCCTTCTCGCGCTCCTTCGGCGTCTTCGCGTCCGCCAGATCCTGATTGGCCTCTTTGAGCGCCTGCGCGGCCTCCTTCTCCGACAGCGCCGCGTCGGCCGCGGCCATCTTGAGGTCTTCGAGGTTGTCGGCGGCGTCCTTGTAGGACGAGTTCAGATCCTTCTGCGAATCCTCCAGGTCCTTGTTCGCGTCCTCGAGATCCTTGCTCGCGGACTCGACGCCCTTCATCGCGGACTCGACCTGCTTCTGCGCGGCCGCGATCGCCGACGCCTGCGCCTTACTGTCCGCGCCGGCGGAATCCTGCGCGGACTTGAGCGCCGAGAAGGTGTCCTTGATTCCAGACAGGCCGACCGCGACGGTGGCACCAGCAGCGGCGGCCGCGGGGCCGAGCGCGGCCAGGCCGACGCCGAGCACCCCGACCGCGCCCGCCGCCGCGCCTGCCGCGCCGGTGATCGCCGAGATCGCCGCGGCTCCTGCCGATGCGTAGGCGACACCCTTGGTCAGCGACCCGATTGCGCTGCTGACCGAGGTGATCGACCCGGAGGCGTTGCGGTCCACGTCGACATCGACGCGCTGGGTGATCGGCGTTGCCGCGGCCTGCAATGCCGAGTGCAGCGCCTCGAATGCGGCCATCGCACTGGCTGCGTCGATGTCGACACCGACCGGAATGGACCAGTTGTGCCGCGCCATTTCCATGGCCAGGCCCAACCGCATCCGGTCGGCGAAGTGCTCGAAATCGGGCACGACGTCGGCCTGGATGGTGTGGCCGGTCAGGTTCTGGACGTCCACCCGCGCGGTGATGGTGAGCGGGTTGCGGTTGACGTAGAGCTGCGACTCCAGCATCGCGTTCTTGACGGCGCGCGGGATCTTGCTGGTCTCGCCGACAATGCTGATGTACGTGACAGCAAGCTCTATCGCGTCACCTGGTCCGGGTTCGGCCACAAGGTCACCTCCATCCCAGGAGTTGGTCGATCTTGTCGATCGAGGCGGGGGTGCCGATCCGTTCGCGCCGCGCCTTCACGCCCGGGCGGGGAATGGGGTCGGGCTGTCCGGTTCCGCGCTTGGCGCCCTTGGTCTTCGACCACACCAGCCAGTGCAAGCTGTCCACCGCCGCGGCGAGCAGCAGCTCCGAGAGCTGCCAGCTCGCGTCGGCACCGCGCACGGTCCGGTCGAACGCAGACCCCATCGGCAGGTGCTCGATGATGGCGGCGAGGTCGCCCCAGGTGAGATCGTCAGTCCCGAGGTCCCGCAGCCGCAGACCGCGTTCGATCAGGTCTGCGGCGATAGCGGTGGGGTACGCCTCGATCAGCTCGTCGAGGCGTCGGATTCCCCCAGCGAAACACCGGAGTGATCGCGCCAATCCTCGAGCAGCTTCGAGTACTCGTCGGGGTCCATGTCGTCGATGGCCGCCAGCTGGGCGGGCGACAGCGTCAGCTCGAGAAGGGTGTACATCGCGTCGACGTCGCCGAGGCGGCGGACCTTACGAATCAGGCCGGGCTTGAGATACGTCAGCGACGGCAAGATGATCTCGACGCCGTCGACCTCCCGAGTGAAGTCGTCCTTGACGACCTTCGAATCGGTGTCGGTGGTAGCGATTTGACGCGCACGAGGGGGCATGGCGCAGGCCTCTCTTTCATGGGGGTTTGCGCAGGCAGAGGGTTCGGCCCCGAAGGGCCCGGTGGCCGGCGGGCCTGCGCGGGTCGGACCGGCCACCGAGTCTGTTAGGCGGAGAAGACTCCGTCGTCGTAGTAGCGGTAGGCCTTCACGCCGGTCGCGTCCTTGAACGCTTCGACGGTGACCTGGAAACCCATGAGCTCACCGGCGACGAACGCGTTCTCCGAGACCTCGGAGATCTTGGCGACAGGCAGCACGATGCGCAGCTTCCGCACGTCGTTGAGCATGTCGAAGATGTAGGCGCGTGTGGGCAGCACAGCACCGGTCTCGGTGACCTTGATCAGCGTGCCGGTCGACACGGTCGGTGCGGTGATGGTGACGTTGCCCGTGCCGAAGACCTCGGCGAGGGTGTCAGCGTCGTAGGCCGCGTACAGGGTGAGTGCGAACCGCACGGAGTGCTCGGTCTGGAGCTGGGCGATGATGTCGCCGTTCCAGTCCTTGATCGCGTTCACCGACCGCTCGCCCTGAGCCTCCAGGCCGTCTTCGGACACGTAGCCGAGAGGCTTAAACGCGGCGCCGATGGTGCCCGCAGCGGTGGTCGGCAGCGTGGTGCCCAACGGTGCGGCGAGGACGCCGCCGGTCGCGGCATTGAACGTGCCTGCGCTGACCTTGAGGGTGGATGGCAGTGCCATGATGTTGTCTCCCTTGGGATTTGCGCAGGCCCTGGGGAGGTATGAAGTTGTGGGTTAAGCCAGCTCGTCGCCGCGGACGTACAGCTCGGCGGTGACGATGTAGCGGGGCAGGTTGGTGCCGGGGTCAGGGATGAACGCCAACCCCACATCCACCACGCGATCGACCCATGCAGGGCCGACCTTGGTCTGAGCCGTCGCACCGATCTCCGCACGAACCAGCGCGGCCAGGTTCGCCGCGCCCAGACCGGAGGTGTCCCAGCATTCAGCGACGATGCGGGCGCGATCGGTTACCGCGCTGAGCGTTTCGCCGCCGACGCGAACCAACCGCACGAACTTCGGCGGCCGGGTCGCGGGGACTGCCAGCACCACGGGAATCGTGATGCCGCGAGCGGTCAACGCTGTCGCCAGCTTCGGCGCCAGGTGGACCTCGACCGGAGCGAACGCGACCGGTTTGGTGAACCTCACGGTGCCCGCATTGCGTCGATGACCGGGCCCATCAGGGTGTGGTCACGGGCGTTGCGATGGCGGGCCCGCATGGTCGCAGCGATGACCGCGGCACGGGCGCGAGTCGGGCGGTCTGCCGCACGGGCGAGGAAACCATCACCCGCAGCGTTGGCGCCCTTCTTCGCGTAGTCGTACTCCAGCTGCTTGAGAGATTCGAGGCGCCGGATCTCAGCGAAAACACCGGGACGCCATGCGATTCGGGGAGCCATCAGCCATCTACCTTTCGGAGGTTGATCACCACGCCCGCAGCCCATTCCCACGGGCCCGTGGCATAGCTTTCGGTTTCGCCGAGGACCTCGTACTGCCCGGTCGGCAGGTCGACCAGGTCGTGCGGGCCGGGCTGAAAGACCACCGGGGCGAACAGTTCGATGTCGACAACGACTCGTTCGGGGTGGCCGGCCATCTTCGGCTCGGCATTGGCTGCCGTGGAGGGAACGTGCCAGCCGTGCACCGGCACCGCGGTGCCCGGCTCGTCCTTCGGCGGGGTGAAAGTCGGCGGATCCATGAACGGATCCGCACCACCGGAGATACGGGCATGCCAGCCGACGGTGTACGGGGTCGGAAAGCCCATCAGATCATCGCCACATTGACGATGCGGCGGTTGACCTTGCAATACCGATCCAGCAGCGCCTTATCGTTTTTCGACAGCCAAGGCCCGCCTTCGGTGGTACCGGCGCTGTACGCGTGTGTCCGCGCGTACGGGCCCGCGGTCATGGTGGACGACTCCAGGCCGGGAACGGAATCCCCGGCCTGGAGTACACGCGCAGCCATTCGCGACGCCACCAGCACCACACCGGTGGGGACCGGGTCGGGTACGGCGCCACCGCGCTCTTCGAGGTAGGCGTCGATCAGCTCGTCGGCCTCCTCGAGCAGCCCTGGCAGCCAGAGGATTTCGTCTTCTGTGAGCTCACGACGAAGTCTCTTCTTGACGTCGTCTTGCTGCGCGTACGTCACCGTGGCCTACTTCTTGGCCGTGACTACGGCAGCCGTGTCGGGGCTGCCGGTGCCCTGATCGCCCGAGTCGCCAGTGCCCTGGTCACCAGTGCCCAGATCGCTCTGGTCACCGACCCCCTGATCACCGTTCGGCTGGACCGGTTCGGTCTTGCCGGTGTCGATCAGGTGGTCGCCCACCTGCGCGCCAGTGGGCACGCGGTCACCCGCCTGCAGCATCACGGTCTTACCGCGATGCTGCAGGTACACAACACCTTCGAGATCCCTGCGGATCCGCTGCGGAGTCGCTGCCATCAGAGCACCGTGCCCACGAACGACAGGTCGGCGTTGGCCAGGACCGGCAGGCCGATCGCGGCCGAGCGAACCCACGCGGCGATCGGGTCGTCGGTCTTGGTCAGGCCGACCACGATGCCGGGACGGTCTTCCTCGGCGATGTCCCAGCCGGGCTCCGAGGACTCCAGGGTCTGGCCCCAGACGGTGGACCCGAGGTCAGTGCCCTCGGCGTCGTCGGGATCGACCGGCGCGGGAAGCAGGAAGATCTTGTTGTCCGACAGCACCTTGGTGGGAGTGCCAGCAACGTTGATCTTCCGGTCGTACGGGTAGATCGGCGGCAGGTTGTGCACCTGCAGCACCTGCTGCACCGCGTCCAGGGAGACGATGCTGGGGGTGCCCGCGATCGACGCCGCCAGTGCGCGGAACTCCGCGGTGCGCTGCAGGGCAGCGATCACGCGAGAACTCATCGCGATGGCGCCCGGCTCCTCGCCAGTGGAGTCGACGTAGGTAGACCGGTAGGCCAGCAGGTCATCGAGCGGCTTGGCCGTCGCCGACACCGACCACAGGACCGCAGCCGTCGCGGTATGCGAACCGCTGCGCGCCCAGCTGCCGGTCTGCACGAACCCGTTCTCCGAGATCGACAGCGCGGCAGTCTCGATCGCCTGCCCACGAGCCACCTCGAGCCGGTTCGCGACCGCCTTGACCACGCGGTCGGTGACCCGTTCGGCCGAGATGATCATCTGAGCGTCGGCGTTGCCGCGCGCACGCAGCTGCTCGTACTCGCCGATGCGGATCTTGCGACCGAGCGGGGGAAGCTCGACGGTCTTGCGCTGCCCGCCGGGCAGGTCGCCGATCGGGGTCTCGGCGTCGTAGCTGCGGTACTCGGCCGCAGGCACGAGACCTTCCTGGCCGACGACCAGGCGCACGACGATGTCGGGCGTGGTGCGGTTGGGCAGCCAGCGTGCCAGCGACCCGCCCTTGGCCCGCTCGTAGGCTTCCAGCGACGCACGGGCGTAGCCGGTCAGCTCGGCGGGGGTGATGAGATCAGTCCACAGTGCCATTGGTCAGCCCCTCTCAGACGAACACGAACTGGCCGGTGGTCGTCGCGGTAGCGAGGACAGCCGACGGCAGCTTGGACAGGACAATTCGGCCGTGATCCTGCAGCGCGCCGACGGCGTTGCCCGCACCGGCGACCACCGGGACGTCGTTGAGCAGGAAGCCCGCGAGGATTTCCGTGCCGCCCGAGCCGCCCGAGTTGTACGGCACAGCCAGGCCGGACACGATCGCCAGCGGTTCACCGGACTTGATGTAGCCGTTGACGATCTTCGCGGCGGCGGCCGTGACGTTGATCGTGATGGTGCGCGCGGCATCGGTGCCGTGCGCGGACCCGAGCCAGGACAGATTGCCTGCGCTCCAGGTTTCGACCCGCGGCGAAAGCTGCATGGTCATCTCCTTTGTGTCGGCGCAGGCAACTGCCTGCGCGGTTACTTCTTGTTGTGGCGCGCTTCGTAGCGCTCGCGACCGGCGGCCATCGATGAGGGCGTCCCCGTGGAGGTGGTGCCCTGCTGACCGTTCGGGCGCGGCACGCGAGGTCCGGGTCCGGCGGCGTCTTGCAGCTCCTTGAGCTCCTTGACGTCGGCGCGGATCTCGTCGTCGGTGCCGCCCTTGATCCGCTTGATGAGCTTCGGATCGGTCAGCTGTTCCTCGGCGGCGATGTCGAGCTGGCGCAGACGCAGATTCGCGGCAACCAGTTCGGCGTCCTTCTGGGTGAGCTGGCCGGTGAGCTCGTCGGCCTTGCCGTTCGCACGATCCAGCTCGGACTTCTCGGCATCCTTGAGCTTCGAGAGCTCTTCGGCAGCCGCCTTGTAGGTGTCGAAGTCCGCGAAGTCGGCAGTCAGCGTTTCCTTCTGCCGGGTGAGCCGTTCCCCCACGATCCGATCGAGATCGGCCTGGGTGAATGTCTTTCCGGAGTCGTCTCCCGACGGCGGCTTGTCGCCTTCGCCGGATCCGCCCCATACCGGCCAGATCGGCCCGCGGCGCGTCATTCCGATTGCCTGCAGCCTGGTGACTGGGTGGACAGGCAGAATCGTGGTGTCTTGCATGGTTTTCTCCCGTAGCCCGTCGGCATCCGTCCGTTGAGCGCCGGACGTGGGCGCGACCCCGCCACTGTGTGGACGGGACGATTCAGTGCCCGATCAGCGGGCCCAGATACGACGAAACCCCAAGCCGTGGACTTGGGGTTTCGGTAGTGGTCTTATCTATTCGGTCGGAGGTTCCAGGCCCGCGGCCTTGTAGGCGTCGATCTCTTTCGCCGAAGGCGGGATCTTGACGCCGGCCAGCTTGGCGGCTTCGCGGCGCCCTTCGGTCATCTCCAGCGGTGGAACGGGGGTGCGGGTCATCTGCACTCCGTCACGTAGCGCGCCCATTGTCACCATCCTCGTCCTCGCTTGCGGCCCGAACGATCGCTGCCAGGCGCCATGCCTTGACGCCGTCAGAGTCATCATATCGGACTCCGATGACCTGCAGGCGGCTCCGACCTGGTAAGAGCAGTTCGCGTTCCTGTTCGAAGACCGGTGACAGCCCTTCGTTCATGAGGATGGCGTGAGACCCCTCAGGAACGATGATGTCCAGCACAACGGGGTCGCTGCGCTGGGCGATGAACGGCGGGTTCCGGAATCCGCTGGTCGACAGAAATGCCCGGTCGTGAAGGTATTCCTGCAGAAGACTTTCCGCATCGGCCGAGGATGACAGGCCGATGTCTGACGCTTCTACAGACCGTGTCACACGGTAGGTCTGGGGCAGGGTGTACCGCTGCATCGCGGAGTCGATGAGGCCGATGTGCTCTTCGATGTTCTCGGCCGCGTCCGCGTTTCCGCGCATCACTTCGTTGGTACGGCGATGCCCTCCGGATGCGTAGCTCCACAGAGCGCGCCGTTCCTCGTCGGACAATAGCGAGTTGTCCTGGCTGGGGAAGTAGTAGATGTTCGGGAACGCCAGACCGTCAAACGGATCGACGGGCACAGGAGCCTGGTTGTCGATCTCAACGTCGGCGTTCGGCGCCGAGTCTTCGACGGCCGGTTCGATAGGCGTTTCCACGTCATCTTCGGTTGTGTCGTTGGCATTGCGCGCCACGTCATTGCGACGCATCTCGCGCAGGATCGCTTCGGTGGTGCCGTTGGTCGACGACGCGGCCTGCTCGTACTCGTCGATCCAGCCGTCGACGTAGTCCGGCGGCACGTATGGGCTGCCTGGACGATCGGGCACGGCCATACAGTTGCAGCGGTCGTGATACGCCTCGCCCAGTTTCTGATTTCCACGCACACGTTGATCGGCACCACCGGTTACCCGGCTGGCGTCTGCCTCCGATAGGTAGATTGCGCCGCGAGTCGCCAGCATCCGGCAGAACGCGCATGCGTCCGGCTCGGCGTGACGTGCCCAACGGACGCCTTCCTCGTCAGCGTTTTCCGTGATCGTCTGCCGAGAAGCGTTGTTGATGTGCCGTTCACCCGCGCCGATCAAGCGTTCCAGCGGCGACCCGGTGCCTTCGTCGCCAGGTGCGAATGCAGGCTCGAAGGTCTCCTGTTCGGACGCCTCAGCGGCCCGCGCTGCCCGCTCGGCAACGGCAGCGTCGACGGCATCGGCGGCTTCCTGCACCTGTCGGGCTCTGGATTCGGCGACACCACGCTCGAATTCCTCAGCCGCGGCGAAGGCACGCTCGAAGGCATCGGAAGGTTGAGGTGCGCGGGTGAACATCGGCGACATCGCCCACCGGGCACTGCGTCGCAGTTGCTCTTCACTGATAGCCGTCGACGGGCGCGCCCGGTATTCAGATTCCGGCGACAGGTCGTCGTACCAGACGGCTGAGACCTGAGCCGCTGAACTCATGAACTGGCCGATGATCTGCACGAACGCTTCAACCATCAGTTCAGCGGCCTCGATCGGGCCCTTTCCGACCATCAACCGCCACAGTGCCGTCAGATCGCCCGTCGCCGCGGCGCGCAGATCCTGCAGGATCTGCTGCAGCGCACGGGTTTCGCTACTGCTCGGCACCAGCGCTACCAGGCAGGCGCGCCAGCAGTTCAGACATTCCACCGCGGCGCTTGTCCTCGGTAATCTGCTCGATCTCGGCCTTGGACAGGCCGATTCGCTTGTAGGTCACCGACGAATCGGGCGGCAGCACCTTGGTCGACACGAGCTTCGAGGCGTAGTCGGCTTCGGCCGAGCGCGTCGGGGTCGCTGGGTTCGCCCAATCCACTGTTACGCGGCGCAGGCGATCGGTGTCGACCTTCTGGTCACGCCACAGCAGCGCGACATAGGCGAGCTCCATCATGTCGCGCGTCCACTGCCGGTTACGCAGCTCAGCGCGGCCGACCAGACGCTTCTCCTCGCGCGCGATCGCGTCCGCAGCCGCGGGATTGTCGGTGTGCACACCCAGCGAGGCAGCAGGGATCGCGGTTGCGGTCGACAACGCGAGCGCGTACCCGCGCATCTGCTCGACGTATGGCGTCGGCGGCGCGGGCTTGTATTCGTGGAGCGTTGCGATCTCGCCGTCATCGTCGCGCGGGATGATATTCAGCCGGCCCATCATGACCGACCAGCCAGCGCGCACGCGCTCCTCGCGGTTCATGTCGTCGTCGAAGCCCAGCTGCTCCGGGTCAGCGCCGAGCACCGCGCGCGAGGGCGCGGTGTAGAACTCGCGGTTGATCTCCATGCCGAGCAGGGTGCGCAGGGCGGCATCGGTCAAATACCGGACTGCTCTGGTGATCTCGGACTTCCCGTGCACATCAGACGGGCGAGATCTGTTCGGGAATCGGATGACAGGCACGCGACCAAGACCATGGTCGTCGCGGTCGACGACCGTCATGCCCCCACGCGCCGACTTTGCGAACGAGATTGTCGAACCAGGGAGGTAGAGAGTCTCCAGGACGACCTTCCCGTCCTCGACGGTGCGCGAGTACGCCGAGGAGCACCGGCGCCGACGCCGGTCCCAGACACCAGTGGTGTCCATCGACGATTCCGAGGTCACGATGATGTCGGGCTCGTCGTCTTCGCCACGGCCGACGATGTTCCAGCCGACACCGGTCAGGATCGACTCGGTGGCCGTCATCGACTGCTCGGACTCGAGCTGGGCGTCCTCGAAGACCTCGTCGAGGCCCATCAGGTCGTCCTTTTTCGCCGCCGTCCACCCGTGGCAGGCGTGCAGCTCGGCGTTGGCGTCGACCACCACCTGCGGCCAGCCGTTTGCGATCTCGATATCGGCCAGCGACGGCGGCACCGAGATGTTCAACTGCCGCGGCTGGTATTCGCCTTCGTAGTACGCCGATTTGAGGGCGTTGACCTTCTCGTACTTCGCGAGCTGGGCGCGCAGCTTGCCGACCTCGCGCTGCTCGTCGTCGGTCAGCGTCAGTTTGGTCAACGACACGGCCACGGGTGCGGTCACGCGATCACCCCCTTCTTGGCGGTACGGCGGCGTCTGCCGAAACCTTGTGCGACAGCGTCGGATCGGGCTTTCCAGGCGAGCGTTCCCGCGTATGCGCCGTCGATCTTGTTCGGGCTGTCCGGGTACTGCTTGAACAGCAGGTAGCCGGTCTTCGTGGGCCGCCGCCGGGCGTTGAGCATGTGCCGAAACAACCCAGGCGAGCCGTTGTGGGTCATCTCTCGATTGACGACGGCCAGGCGCAGCTGCTCCACGTAGTGCTCGATGCGGCTGTCCTTGCCTCGCGGCCACGCATGGATCGGGTTCGTGCCCGACCCCTTGACCTTGAGTCGGCGTTTGTACCGGGCAGCCCACTGCGTGGTCCATTCGGTCCAGCCAGTCGGGTCCGCGTAGAAGCCGATCACCCGGAAGTGGGCGAAGGTGGCGTGCACCGCGGCGTCGACCTTCGCGGTGCTCGGCGTCCAGGACTGGCCATCGGTCGGCCCAGCTTCTTCGATGATCACTTCGAACATGTGTCCGTCGTGGACCCGAACACCGATCAGCGCGGTCGCGTCGGCCTTGCCCTTCTTGCGACCCATCGAGCCGTCGAAGCCGAGCACGATCGTGTCACCGGCGACCAGCGGCGATTCGGTGGATTCGCAGGCCTTGAGCTGCGGCTGAGTCAGCCACGAGTCGCTGGCGTGTGTGATTTGGTTCAGCAGGTCGCTACGCAGCTGCTGCACATCGGACGCCGGATCCCATACCTGGTCGACCAGCGCGTCGAGGTCGGAGTGCCCTGGTGGGCACGGTGGATCGTGGATGACGCACCCGTCTGGGTGTCCGGAGCTGTCGCCGTAGGCCATGCGCAGGCCTGCGACGAGCGAGTCACGGTCGGACATGTCGGTGTCGGGTGCAGCTTCGCGGTGGTCCCACAGCAAGCCCTTGCTGCGCGAGCGGCCTTCTCGGATCGCCGAGGCGTATGCGGCCGAGGACTCGGCTACCGACATCTCGCCTGGAATGAACGCGTTCGGCGACTCCAGCGTGCGGCCGCCGTTCTTGGCGGCGTTCGTCCGGATCGCCTGCGCGAGCTTCGGGCCACCGTTCGACGGCACCCATTCCTCGGTCTGGTCCAACGTCGCGAACACGATCGGCGCGCCCTTCGTACTGCGCGCGCTCGCGGTGATCTGCTCGATCTTCCCGCGCGGCAGGAACACGACCGTGTCCAGTGCGTCCACGCCGTAGTTGTCAAGCACCGGGCCTTCGCGCAGCATCTCCAGCAGCGGCTGCCAGGTGTTCTTCGTCTGCTCCTCGCTGACCGCGGCGATGTGGACCAGCGGTGTCCGGATCGTCGACCACGGGCGGCCCACCGGCTGCCCGTCGGCGTCCCACCCGTCGAACAGGCAATCGCCGAGCGCCTCGAAGATCGCCAGCGACGCGAGCAGCGGGGACTTGCCCCACCCGCGCGGGCGGCCGAGCAGCCCTCGATGATGCCGAAATCGTCCCGTTACCGGGTCGATCTCGTACCACCGCAGGATGAAGTCTTCCTGCTCCAGGTACGGAGTGAACGGCTCGTAGTCAGCCTTGCCGGGGGCGGCCAGGTTCTCGACCATCCAGTCGATCGCCTGGTACCCCAGCGTCGGGACCTCACCAGCAGTGGACGGTTTCCACGGCACTACAGCGCCTTGAGCGGTCCCCGGCGATCGCGCGCCGACCCACCCGGCGGTCGGCCACGCTTGTCCTCGGCCTCTTCCGCCGCAGCGAACTGGATCCGAAGCCGGGCGCGGTCCTCAGGAGTCGCGCCGAACTTCGCCGTGCGCAGCCGGATCTCGGCCGCGAGCTTCACATCGCCACTCCAGTAGCGCGCGTGCAGAACCGCGGTATCGAGAAGCTCAGACCAGTCAGTGCTGGTGAACTCCGCAGACAACGGGGACTCCGCCCACATCTGCCACCAGTCGCGCGTGCGCGCCGGCCATTCGAACCGCTGGGAGACCATCTTGCCGTCGACGTTGACCTGCAAGTCGAACTCCGGCAGCTCCGGCTGCGGCACCGGCTCCGCGGTGATCACACGCAGCGCAACCGGGTCCTTGTTCGTGCGCGCCCGACGATTCGGGTCCTTCGGAGCAGGGCCACGACCAGCCACACCGACCACCTCCTCCGGCAGCCCGCCGGAGAACGGTGGTCAGGCTGCGAACTCGCTCAGGTCAGCCAGGTGCGCGACGGCACCGGCGAACGGCTTGCCGGTCACGGTGATGTACCGCTCGCGGCTATAGGTCTCCACCGACAGGCCGTCGAGAACACGACGGCGGCCGTGCTGTTCGGGCATCAGGCCCCACACATGCAAGCCATCGCCCGACGGCGACACCTCGATGTAGGTGGCGGGCAGCTTCGCCAGGTACGCGGCGGCCGCCGAGGTCGGTACGCCGTCGACAAGGCAGTGGTCAAGGTCGATGCATCCGATGCCCTCGCCGACGACGAAACCGCGACGCAGGAACTGCTTCACGTCCGCGTGCGAGGACCAGGTGGCCGGGTTGGTGGACGAGGCAGCGCGACCCGTGCGGGCCGACAGCGGCATCTTGGTCCAGCGGTCCTTGCGCAACACCGGCATCCACGTCACCCAGCGGTCCAGCTCGAGCAGCTCAGCGGGCAGGGAAGGCGCGGCCGGCGGCCGACGAGTTGCTCGCGCGCGGTAGGCGGCCTGACGGCAGGCGGAGGTGCAGTAGACGGCGGGGCGCTTCGACCGGGTCGGGTCGAGCGGGGATCCGCAGCGGGCGCACTGACTAGGCATGCCACCAGCATACCCGATTCGTTACGTTATTCGCCCTCTAACTGGGCTAATGCATCGCGCTCATCGGTCGATACAAACCAGGCCCGATCGGTCCGATCGGGCCTATGTCCTGACCTGGGCGTTTCGAGCCCCAGACCCGTAGCCAGCCTGAGCGCGTATGCCCTTGGGTGGGGCGCAGGCCCCGGGGAGGGGGCTCCCCCTGGGGGCTCAGATCAGGCCTGGATGCTTCTCGGCTGGGATGCGGCCGCGGGCGGCTCGCCGACGGCGTGCGTCGGCTGCCTCGGCGCGTGATTTGCGGTCGTGGCAGTCCACACAGAGCGTTTGGCCGTTCTCGAGGACGGTTTTGCCGTCGAGGTAGAGCGGGATGATGTGGTCGGCGTGGACCTGTTTGCGTCCTGGGATGCCTTGGAAGTGGCATTGGACGCATTGGTGGCCGTCGCGTTTGAGCACTGCACGCACCCATGCGCGGTGTCCTGAGCCTCGTTCAGTGCCCCATGCAGGCATTGGGCTCACCCCTGGTGGTCATGGCCAGTGTTGGCCTATTCCGGTCTTCTCGATGACCCAGTGGATGGTCTTGACGAAGAGCTCGTCGAGCCAGTCAGGCAGGTTCATCGGACAGCTTGCGCAGGGCTTCGGCTATTGCCCTGCCTGCGTCGCCGATGGGGCTGGGATCGTATGCGCGTACCGGGCCTAGGCCTGTGTGGACGATCTGGACCGGTAGGTCGACGGTGGCAAGGTGATGGACCTGATCTCCACCATGGGCGCGCATGAGGATGTCGACCTTGATGGTGTCGGGTGTGTGCGCCATGCGCCGGCCTCCAGGTGTTCGGACATCGGGGCCTTCCGCAGTGCCCCGATGCCACAGACCCACTGCGGTGGGTGTCTTGGTGGGTTAGAGGGGCCAGTGACCCGTCGGCACGGTCATCGGCAGTTCAAGGGTTCGGAGCTGGAGGTGCCCGCACCCGAAGAACAGGACGAGGAGTTCGATCATGAGAACGCCACCCAGTGGGTGTAGGCGAGCTGGATGTCGTCGGCCAGCGGCTCAAGGAGTTTGTCGATGGCGGCTCGATCGAGGCCGATTCCCAGCATCAGGCACAGCTGCTCCATGGCGTTGACCACGACGTCGACGATGGTGTTCACAGCAGGACGCTGACGATGGCGCCGACGACGTCGACGGCGGCCAGGGCGAGGCGCTCCAGGTCGATTTCGTTGGCAGCAGCGGACAGGGTGTCGAGGATGACGCTGATCATGGTGGGCTCCTTGGGAGTTATCCCCAACTTCGGTTGAGGTTGGGGATGGTTTGTGGATAGACGCAGCGCGCAGCATCACTCCCCCGGTTCGCGTCGACCGCAGGACGGCGCGAGTTCGGGATCTTGGCTGGCTTGCCGGACCTGACGCCGGTTTGACGCGCTGCGAGTCGGTGGGCCCGGAATGGTCTCGGGCATAAGAAAACCGCTGCGATTCCCGGTTTTGGGGTCGGGTCGTCAGCAGCGGTAGGTATTCCCACCATACACCGACCAGGTGGTCTGTTGAAGCCACTAGGTTCGTGTCGGACGTCCACGTTCTGGCCTGGAAGTGCTAGTGGCCCACCGTGTCCGACGGCGCGGTTCGCGCGCACGCGTTACGTAGGTGAGCTGCCCCCATAGGCGGGGCACGTATATCTCTTAGTCTTAGTCTGGTTCGTTTGAGTTCGCGTTTTGCTTGAGCAAAACCGAAGCAAAGGGCGAAGCAATTGGTTCGCGTGTGACCGGGGTCTGAAGTGGGTCAGTCACGGGTACCAATGGAGTATCAGTGCAGCTCAGAGCGTTTCGGATGAGCGCCGGCGGGCGCGTCCGGAGCGATCCAGACGGCTCGAAACAGGTCGATTTCTGCACGTTTTTCGTGCGATGGTTCGCGCGCGGATCGTCGCACAAAAATCGTGCCGTTTTCGATCAGAATTCGCACGGAATCGCACAGCGCGGTCCAGCCGAAGGGACGCTGAAACGCACTGTGCCCGCCCCGATCACACCCGGGGCGGGCACAGTATCGGCGTGGGAAGTACGCCGGGGCGGGGGTGGAATCGAACCACCGTTCTCCAGGCCCTGACCTAACAGAGTGTGCTCTGGAGCCTCAGACCGATGAGCCTGCCCAGCGGCAGGGTACGCCGACGGTACGACACGTCAACGACGCCGAGACAAGGCTTTGGAAACCCGCCTATTCACAATGGCAGGTTGGAATTCGGTCGGAACCGTGGGGGATACTCGACGAGTGCTGTTGGCATACCTCGATGAGTCCTATGACAAGGACCAATACTGGATATCCGCTGTGGTCTGCCCATCCGAAGGGCTGCTGCAGTTAGGTGCCGCGCTAGACGCTGTGGTGTCCGATGCCGCCGCCGCCTATCCCGTGGACGCGCGCGCCGAATTGCATGGGAAGGAGCTGGTTCACGGAGAACGCGGCTGGTCCGGGATGAAGCCAATGATCCGTGCTCGGATCGGCGTCTATCACCAGTCGTTGCAGGCGATTGCCGCGACCCCGGGGGTGAAGACCTTCTATCAGGGAGTCGACCGCAAGCGGCTGGAGGGGCGATACACGAGCCCGAACCATCCCCACACCGTCGTGCTGGAGCACATCCTGCAGCGCATCAACACCTACGCCGGGCAGCAGGGCAAACCCGTCATGGTGATCGCGGACGAGGTGAGTGGGCAGGACACGCACCGCAAGAGCCTGTGGGAGTACCAGCACCTCGGCACCGGCGGGTACTGGGGCAAGAAGCTGACGCACGTAGCGGACACGATCCACTTCGCGCCGTCGTGCGATAGCCGATTGGTTCAGGCCGCCGACCTGGTGTCGTACCTGCACTATCGGATGAACCGGGTACCGATCACCGATGAGCGGGCCAAGAAGGCCAATGAGATGCTGTGGGACACGGTGCAGCCGTTGACGTACTCGCGCTACTTGTGGCGACCCTAGATGCACGACGACCCCGCCGGGGCGGGGTCGAAGGCTAGTCGGATTCCTGGGTGGGAACTCCTGGGAACAGGCTAGCAGTGCTGAATAGTGCTTGTCAGTGCCTACGGTCACAGAACGGTGCTACGTGTTGTCACAGGTGGGTCATGCCGGGGGCATGGTTGCCTCGATGAACTCCTCGATGTTCACAGGGTCCACCCCGCTCGGAGTTCGGCGGCGGCCGCGCCCGCCACGTGGGGATCGGGTTCTGTCATCGCGATGTGGAGTAGTGCGCGACGGCGCTGCTGCGCTTCCTCTTCGGCGGCCGAGTCAGCTTCGTCGTGCGCACGGTCGTAGTCGCGCATGCCGAGGACCCACACAGGACAGCCCTGGTTTCGGGTTTCGCGCCAAACGAGGCCTTTGCCCGTTTCGAAGGTGAACGACCAGCCGATTGACCGCGGTGCTCCGTCGGGGTCGATTCGGTCTGCCCACCGGCGCATGGTCGCGCCGATTCGGTTCCTCATGCTGTCGATCCTTCCTTCTGCTGTTGCTTCGCGGCTGCGGCGACCGCGGTGATGTCGCCGAGCCGGTAGACGGGCCGGTCGGCGGGGTGGATCTTGTGGTCGGTGATCCGGATACCGGTCTCGGCGACGTGCTGGTATCCGCCGGGCCGGATGCGGCCTTCGGCTGCCCACCGGTACAGCGTGGACTGCGCGATGGGGGTGCCGAGTTCGGCGGTGACGCGGACGGCTTCGTAGAGGGTGTATCGCATGTCCTGGGCGCCCTCTTTCGCGGCCCGTTCGATGTCGTGGACGTCGTGCTGGGTTCGGCACTGCGGGCACCGGATCCAGTTGCTGTCCTCGCTCGCGAATAGTTCGGCAGCGCAGACGACACCGTTGATCTCGGCGGTGCAGGATCCGACCGGTCGCCGCGGGCCCGGGTCGATGATGGCGCGTATTTGGCCCATCGCGTCCTCGAGCTCGTCGAGCAAGTCTCCGACGGCGGCGTGGGTGCGCAGCTGCCTGCGATGTTGGGCGAGCCAGATCGCGCATTGCTCGCCGATGGTGGCGGGATCGCCGAGGGCGGTTGGATCACCCGGTGCGGCCTTGCGGTGGTCCTGGACGAGCTGCACCAGGTGCGGGCCATGCACCGCTGGGGACACGGCGAGGTCTTCGGCAAGTACGCGGGCCCACCCGATCAGGACGAGGTCGAGCGCGGCCAGGACGCGGTCTCCGGCGATGTGGATGCCGCGGCCGCGCCGGTTGGCGCGCACCGGGATCGGTGTCTCGCTGGAGCGTCCACCGGCGCGGGCCGCGCTGCTACGGGAAAGGCCGGCGCGCGTGATGCCGAGTTCGGCTACGAGCGCGGGGACTGAGTTGAGCGCGTCGACGAGCTGGGCGACGCATTCGGTGCACAGTGCCAGGCCGTCGCTGACGGGGCGGGCGCAGCGCGAGCAGGGTGCGGTAGGCACAGATCAGGCTCCTGTCCATGTGAGTTCGATCCACATCGAGCCGGGTATGCCCTTTTCGGCGGGGTGGATGATCGGCTCCGGTTTCGCCATGTACTGCGGGGTGTCGTCGGGCACCAGGCCGTAGCCGATCAGCGCGGGCGCGGGCTTGCCCGCGCGGGTGAGCCGCGCGGGCCGTCCAGGGGTGAGGGCGTCACAGATCGGTTTGAGCGTCGCGATCAGGTTGTCGGTGTCGCGGCGGCCGCGGTCGCGTGGCCGGTAGTGCAGCTGGACCGTGACGTGGGCGAGGTCCTTCGGGAGGTGGGCGGCGCGGGCGAGCTGCACTGTGGTGGCACGGACTTCGCGGATCTTCTGGGCGCGCGCGAACGCTGCCCCGCGAGACGCACCACGCTGGTTCATTGACAGCGGCGGGCAGGACCAGGGCAGGGGCAGGATCACTCCGGTGTTCCTTCCGGGTAGTAGACGCGTTCGGCGTCGAGCAGCGCGGACGCCGCGGCGAAGGCGCGGTCATCGGCGGCGAGTAGCGGCAGAACGTCTGCGGCGTGGAACAGCGGGAGGGAAACGTCGGGGAACTGGCGGCCGAAGGCGGCGACCACATCGACGATCTCGCGGCCGAGCATTCTCGGCGGTGGAACGGCAGAGTTGCGGCTGGTCACGCCTTGCCAGTGCGGTCGGGGGAAGCCTCGATCACTGGCCTGATCAGGGCGTAGATCGCGTCGGTCTCCTCCTTGACGATCACGGTCCTGCCCGCGGCGAACGTAATGACCGATCCGTCGAGGGGGAATTCCACGGGGCTGGCGATGAACACGGGGTCTGATGAGGCGGGTTCGATGATGGCGATTTCGTGGGGGTCCACGTAGATCGGCCGGTCGTTCCAGCTGGTGAGGGCGATCATTCGATGCCTCCTTCGAGGGCCAGGCGCTCGCCGTCGAGCTGGCGCACCGCGGCGCCGATCGACTGGCGCCCAGCGGGTTCCGGTGGTGTCCACTGCTCAAACAGGTTGGCCATGGCCTGCCCGTAGGTGTCGGCGAGCACCATGGTGTAGCCGCGCAGTTCGGTGGACAACGTGGTGCGGTAGTCCCGCAGCACCGACCCGATCCGCCGGTCGTATCCATACCCGCCGAACAGCTCGTCTTCGTTCAGTTCGGTTCTGAGCTCGGCCTGGGTGAGCTCTTTCGATGCCAGCACGATGACGCCGCCTTCGGGATGGGGGGCGCCGAGGATGACGAAGTCCGGCCTGCAATCAGCTGCGTTGTGCATGGGCGTTCTCCGGGAAGTCGAGGCGGATGACGTAGCGCGGCGGTTCGCCGTGGAGCGGGCCCGCGGTGAAGCTGATCGAGTAGCGGGTTATGTCGCCGTCGCGAACCTCCTCGCTGAACGTGATGTGGCCCAGGATCGAGGTGTACGCATTCGGGCACCAGCGCACCGGAATCGGCTCTGGTGGTTCCGGTGGTTGGGGTGTGACGATCGCGGCCGTAGCCTGCGCGATCAAATCGGAGCGGAGCGCGTCCAACTCGGTCGGGGTGGTGATCTCGTCAGCCACGATCGGTCACCTCGCTGGCGCCGGGCGCGCTGTCGAGCCATTCGAGGGTTGCGGGCTTCGCGTCCTGCGTCAGTTCGGCGCGGTGCATTCCTTGGTGCCCGGCCGGGAGTACGCACCACGCGCAGCTGGGCCGGAACACGTTGGTCGGATCGACCGTTGTCGCCTGACAACGAGAGTCGTCTAACGCGGCGAGTCGGGTGCGAGCCTCGTCGCGCTCACGCTCAGCAGATAGTCTCGCTAGCGCCAGCTCTCCGACCTTCTCCAGCTCGGACGTCGTGAGTCGCTTCGTGAGCGGCGCGTTCTCCAGCTCGGCGATGCGGTCAGCCTGGGCCGCCGCCACTCGGCACCAATGCGGGGCCTGGGGGTCGTCGCCGTAGATGGTCCCCCACGGCACCATCAGACCGTCGTCGGCTGAACGCGGGACAACATGCACGTGCAGGTGGAACACGCTCTGTGTCGCCTCGTGGCCTTTGCTGGTGATGACGTTCGCTGGGCGGGCGAGATGTTCGGCATACTCGGCGGCACGGTGCATCACCGCGGCGGTGATCGTTGGCGAGGACGTGAAATCCTGGACGTGCCGGCGTGGGATCACCAGGACATGCCCGTCGACTACCGGGCCGAGCGGGACCAGCGCGATGGCGTCATCCCATTCGGCGACGATCGTGGCCGGGGACGTACCGGCGACGATCTGGCAGAACACGCAGTTGTCGGTCATCGGGTGGCCCTCGAATCCACGGGCGAGTGAAAGACCTTCGTGCCTGGTCCCTCCCATGTGTAGTTCCGGTACCGGTGGCCGCCGCCATGCCGACGATGAAGCTGGCAGTGCCAATGGTCGTACCCGCCGGAGTCCCGGTCTGGAGTCACCTGGCAGGTGAACGGGATTCGCTCGTGAACGACGGCGTGCAGCGCCTTGAAGTAGAGCCACCGCCGCAGCCCGAACCATTCGGCCTTGACCCAGCCGTCCCAGATCCACCAGCGCGCGAACAGTCGCTGTTCGGCCCGGCCGTCGAGACCATCTCGGCTGATGTTGCCGGACTCGGTCGGCCACCAGCCTATGACGATCTCGTGTCCGTCGTTCTGCGAATCGAACACGCGCCAGGCCGCGCGCGGGTTGGCGCGGACGTCCGCGTAGTCGCGGGTGGTGACGAGATGGCGGCTGTCGTCCGGCTGGTGGAACCACAGGTCGCGCACCCTCGGTATGCCGTCGAACAGCCCGTCGTCGCCCTCGCGTGCAACGAGGATCATCAGCCGGTGACCCCAGTCGTACCAGGGGTATCTGCGCGCTCGGATGGCCTGGATACGTCGGATCAGGTCAGGCATCGGTCTTCTCCTCGTCGTCGATGGCGTCGAGGTCCACCCCGATCGCAGCCAGGTACTTCTCGCGCAGGTTGTGACCTGCCGACCCGTAGGTCTCGTGTGCCGCGCCGCGGTCGGTGCCGCCGGTGGGGTCGAACAGGTCGGGGTCGGCCGCCTTGATCGCAGCCAGGGACGCGCGCAGTTCCAGGATTTCGGCGGCGAGGTCGCCTGCCAATCCCCTGCCCCCGGTGAACGGGGTCTCGGCCAGCTTCGCCAGCTGGGCATCGGTGTATCGGGTTTCAGGCATCGCGGGTGGTCTCCTCGATGGTGGTGCCCTCGGGCACTTCCAGGACGATCGCGGGATCGCCAGGGCCGTCAGGTCGCTCGGCGAGGCGTACCGGCCAGGTCCACTGAGGGTCGGAGTGCAGGATCGACAGCACCCACCCCTCCCTGGGGATCGGTGTCGCGCCTTCGAACTCAGCGGTGATCGCGAGCTGGGCGCCGGTCGGTGCCCTGAGTACGAGCGTGGCCCGTCGGTAGGCGCCGTACTCCTCGTTGATGTAGCCCTCCAGCTCCAGCAGGTCGTCTGATGCGCCGTAGATCGTGAGGGTGTGCAGGGTGTCAGGCATTGGTCTTCTCCTTGGTGGGCTGGTAGTCGCGGCAGGCGGGCCACCACGCGCGGATATCGGACGAGTCGCACCCGGATACGCGTTTGCCGTTGCCGTACAGGCATTTCGGGTAGGTGCGGTTGTGGTGTTCCTGCTGCTGGCGGAACTGGCAGGTGCCGCAGCGCAGGCCTTCGCCTTCGCGTTCGCGGGCGGCGTGTGGGTGCAGGGAGATGTAGCCGAGCGGGTGGATGCCGTCGCGAATGCGCCGCTCCACCAGGCGTTGCCGCTTCTCGCCGCGCGAGATGGCTTCGGGCACTCGGTCTTCTGGTGGTGTCCAACCTTCGGGCGGGTCGAACAGGCCGGGATCGATTGGGCTACCCACCGTCTGCCGCCTTGGTCGCGGCACGGTTCGACGATCGGCGCGGTCGCAGTCCGGCAGCCTCGATGATCTTTTCGAAGGTCTTCACATGGGTCCCGAAGGTCTTCGCCAGGTCCTCGTGCCATCGCTGGTGGACGTCGGTCAGTGCGACATACGCACCGCAGGCCCTGCAGATCCCGGACTGCAGGAACAGGCCAGGCTCGATGGGATCAGCCACGGCCAACCTCCCGGTTGACGGTGTCGGCGAGGGCCTGGACGTGCCCGTGCACGAGGTAGTCGGTGGTGTGGCGGCCGTCCCACAGGTATCCGCGGGCGTAGGCCATCGCGCCCGCCCATGTCCGCCAGTTGTCGAGTGACCACCACCGCTGATAGGTACCGGCGCGGCACTTCTCGACGAGATCAGCGCCCCATCGGGCGATCTCGTCGGGCCCGGCGAGGCTCCACCACTCGGACAGGTCGGCGATGCTGCGCAGCGGGTTGCCGACGGGCAGCGCGGTGATCGGGTCGCCGGGTGCGGCGGCCCACCATGTCGGCACGCCGTAGATGGGTCGCTCCCCCGCGATGCCGTACCCGCCCGCCAGGGTCCGGTGAGGCTGCCCGCCGGTGATCGGGCGCAGCGGGTCGGCGATGAGCGCACAGCCGACGAGATGGTCAGCGACGGCGCCGGGCATGTGCTCGACGATCTCGCGAGCGAGGTCACCCGCGATCCCAGCGCCTTGCGAGTATCCGGCGAGGACGAAAGGTCGGCGGACCGGGCGCGCGGCGAGCAGTGCTCGGCGACCGATCCGCCGCGACTCGGCATACGACCGCGGGGTGCCGTACTCGGCCGGGTACGTCACGATCAGGGGATTGAAGCGGGACGGGTCGAGGGCGTCGGCGAACGCGGTCGAGACGCCGTCACCTCGCGGGAATCCCGTTCCGGGCAGGATCAATACGTCGATCATGAGGGGGCATCCTCGGCGAGCTCGGCGTCGACGATCGGCTCGGTGATGATTGCGCCGGTCTTTTCGACGGCTGCGCGGATGGCCGCGCCGATCGTCTCGGGCGGCGTGCCGACGAATCGTTCGGGGTTGAACGCTGCGCCAACCGCGCGGTCCTGTTCGCTGCGCTGCTCGATGCGTCTGCGAATCGTGCTCAGGCTCGCGGCAACCCGCGCGTTGTGAGTGCCTCCGGTATCGAGCAGCGCGGCGACGATGTCGATCGCGGCGAGCTGTTCGGCGGCGGTGTGTTCAGCCACGATCGGCCTCCTTCGTGGGGGTGAATACGACGGTTACGGGGCCGACATGGTCGAGCAGCTGACGCGAGGTCAGCCGGTCCGAGAAGAGGTAAGGGCTCCCCCAGTTCGCGCCGGGGTGCGGGATCACGTTGTGGGAGGTGAGCTGCCACGCCTCCTCGTTTCGGCCGACGACGATCGACCGGCCCGGCAGCGCGTCCAGAACGGCAGGATCGTCAATCACGTCAAGTGGTGGACGCCAGCCCTCGGCCTCGATGGCGTCGACCATCCGCCCGGCGGTGTCGACCATCTTGACTTCGCGTTCGGGCAGCAGATCATCGATCAGATCCCACAGGGCGTCTCGGTCACTGGTCTGCATCATCGGCCTCTTCCTCGGGCAGGTACAGGATGGTGACGCCCGCGCCCCGGCAGTCGGCGAGCAGTTCGGCGCTGGTCTGCGGGTGGCCGGTCGGCTTGAGCCACAACGGGACATCGCCAGGCATGTAGCCGGGGACGTTCTGGTGGGCGACGCCGTAGCCCCGGACCACTGCACCGAGTGGCCAGGTGTCCATCTCGGTGGGATCGGTGACCACGCGGGCGGGAACTCGCACGCCCTTCGCGAGCAGCGCGCCGGCGAGCTCGTAGGGCTCGGTCTCGCCGCCGTCGAACTCCCAGAAGATCAGGTCGGTCAGGGTGTCGCGGTCACTCGCCATCGGACACCTCGGAGGTGGTGGCCAGCGCGGGGGCGAAGCTCAGCCAGTCGTCTGCCGGGATGTGCAGCACGATGACGATGCCCAGTCCGAGCAGCTGCTCCGACGTGACTGCCCGTTCCCAGCCGCCCAGCGCAGGCCACCATGCTGTCGGCGCGGTGACGGCTTTCTGCCAGACGCGCCCGTTGGGCGTGAGTACAGCAGAACCGCGCGGCAACGCATCAAGCTCGGCGAGGTCGGTGACCTCGCGGCGCTCAAGGAGTCCTTTCTCGAACACCGCCTTGCCGTAGAGGAGACGGAACTTGTCACGGTCCTCGGTGATGCCGGTGACCGCAGCGTGCAGGGCGGTGATGCGGGCTGCCTGGTCGGTAGTGCCATCGTCGGGCAGGTGCACGGTGGCGATGGGGCGTCCGTCGATCCATTTGCGGCGCGCGAACGGCGGTGGCGAGAGGCTCATCAGGTGTTCTCCAGGTCTTTTCGGGCGGTGGTCACGCGGCATTGGTGGAGTAGTCGGGTTTCGTGGACGTTGCCGAGTTGGTCTGTGCGGGTGCAGGGTTCGCCAGGCCCGGCGTCGCACCAGGTGCACGGGACCGCGGTGAGTGCGTGGGTGCGGATCGCGGACTCGTCCTGGCTGAGCAGGATCGGGCGCGGGCCGCGGCCGCGCAGCGGGATCACCTCGGCGTCAGACATCAGACGGCTTTCTTGTCGGCGAGCTTGCGCACCATCTCCATCACCGCGGCGCGCTTCTCCTCGCTCGCCGGGGGCGGCGGGTCGATGGCGCGCACCTCGGCGATCGGCGGGGCGTGGCGACGCTCGGCGCGGATCCGTTCGGTGATGTGTCCGGGCATCAGGTACGCGGTGGTGTTGGCGAAGTGCTCGTGAACGGCGTCGACGGCGTCGCCTACGGACCAGCCTGCGCGGCGCGCGGACTCGGACCAGGCGGCGATCATGACGCGGTCGATCTTGCGGTTGTCGTAGGCGCCGGCGGTCTGGAGCACGGTGATGATGTCGTCGCGGGTCATGCTCACGGTGCACCTCCAGGAATGGCACGTAGATGGGGTTGGGGTTCGATTCCTGCGCTGCGCAGGATCGCGGGATCGGGGCTGTCCTTGAGGAGCTCGGCGTCGACCAGGCGCTGCTCGCGAGCGCTCAACCGTCCGGAATTTCCGGTCTGTTGGGCGGGTCGGGCGCGGGCTTTGACGACGTCGCTGACGAGGGAGGGCAGCAGGCCAGGGCCGATTCCTGACTTCGCGGCCCACATGTCCAGCGCCGCACGGACATCGACTTCGGGCACGCCTTCCTTGAGGAGTGCGCCTGCTCGCAGCGACAGGTCCGTAATCACGGCCTGGCTGTGGCCAGCGCCGAGCGAGGCTTTCACCATCCGCCACGCGCTCGGTTCGACGGCCGGACTAAGCGGCCCGTCCGGCACCGGGCCCGGCGCGGCCGGATCCGGTGCTGGGGGTTCGCCTTTCGCGGCCGCGCGCGCAGCAGCTGCCGCGCGTCGGGACTCGCCCGACTTCTGCCCACCCCTGCGGCCAGCCTCAGCGCGCGCAGCGAGCTTGCTGTTCAGCGCCGCCGCTGTCGGCTGATGGTCGAGGTAGTCGTGCATCCGGACCACGTCGCCCTCGACGTGCGCCAGCCCTGCGGCAATCACTTCGTTGCGGGCCTTCGGCGTCCAGTTCTTCTTCCACGCGCGCATCGGGATCAAACCGTCGTTTCCGGACCGGCGGCAGTAGCACCATGCCTCTATCAGGCATCGGAATGCCTTGTCGCCCAACGTCTCCACCTTCGGATGCTCTGGCATCGAGGCTGTTACGCGGATGTGGAGCCGCGGGTCGAGGACCATGTGCGCGCCGCCTCCTTCTCGGTGGTGTGGGTGGAACTACGGGGTGGGCACCAGCGCGGTGCCCACCCGGGGTCGAACGTCAGGGCAGGGGCGAGATGACCGCAGGTTGTGGGCCGACCACCACCTCGTGATCGGTATCGGTCAGGCGCCCGGTGACCTCGTTGACGACGGCGGTGAAGGAGGCGCGCATGATGTCGTCGAGGGCGACGAGCTTGAAGCCGAGCTGGAGTCCATCGCGGCCGATCCGGTAGCGCAGGTTCGCGCGGACCTCGATGCGGTCGCCGCCCCGGTAGATCGGGATACCGAGCAGGAACGAGGACGGCACCTGCAGCTCGCCGCCTCGCCCGGCCTTCGCGTCGATCTCTTCGTGGTACTGGAATCGGACTGCGCCGGTGGCGATCCGGACGCCGGACTCGAAGGCGACCGACTTTGTGGCGTGGAAGGTCTGCGCCAGTTCCAGCATTTCGGCGGCGGTCGGATCGATGATGTCGGCCAGGCCGTCCTCGATCAGCTCAGCGAAGGTGCTCTGAGGGAACAGCTGACCGTCGCGCTGGGTCCACCGCTGCAGCTGGTCAGAGGTGGACAGCACCAGCTCGATGCGGTGGTCGCGCCAGCCGTCGTAGTTCAGAACCGCGGTCAGGGACGCAGCGGATTCGTGGGCGAAGATGACCGACGGATCATGGGTCGGCCGGGCGAGCAGGCGAACGAAGCTGTCGATGTCGGTGACGCGGGAGGTGCCACGCGGACGGTACGGGAGCTCGGCGAACTTCTCGTGCGACCGCGCGTCGAGGTTCTCGTCGTCACGCAGGACGGTGACGTACACGCGGCCATCGACCGGCTCGACGTGGGAGCCGTAACGGATGGTGTCGCGGGCGATATCGGCGAGCGCTGCGGCTTCGGTGGTGTTGGTGCTCATGCGTTCTTGGCCTCTCCGGCGGTGGGGGTGGTGTTGGGAACGACGCGGATGCCCTCGAACTCGAGCTGCGAGGGATCGCGCCTGGTCGGGTTGCCCTGCTTGTCGACGAACCACAGGGACTGGGCGCGCTCCAGGGCGGGCATCTTGACGGAGACGTTGTCGGCGATGACCAACATGTCCGTCTTCGCCTGCACGCTGACCGCGATCTGGAGGGTGAGCGTGCCTTTCTTCCCGGTCGCGGTGACGGCGGCGATCAGGTCGTGCAGCTTCGTCGTCAGCTCGGCGGCGACCGCGCCGCGCTTCACCTCGGCGAGCAGGTCGATGAACGGCCGGGCGACTGTGTCGTCACCGGTGTCGGGGGTGGTCAAGATGTCTCCTTCGGGGTTTCAGGGGTGAGGTTGAGCAGGGACTGGACGATGTCGCGGGCGGCGAGCCATTCGGCTTCGCCGCGGATCGCACCGGTGGTGCCGAGCGCGGCGACCGCGAGGGCCTGGCGCTGGAGGTCGTTGAACTCGGCGAAGCGCTTCTCGATGCCGATCAATGCCTGCGCCTGGGCGGCGATGACAGGCCGGCCGCTCGCTGCGCTGCGTCGACCTGCTGGGCAAAGGTGGTGTTCTCCCGGCTGGAGTCGGTGAGGTACCCGAATCCGGTCTCCCACAGCACCGAGGCCGCGCGGATCGCCTCGTTGTCGATCGGGCTGGTCACTGGGCATCACCGGCGGCCGCACCGTCGCCCGTTTTGCGGATGAGTGCCTCGATGGCCTCGACCTCGCGGCCGGTGAGGTGACCGAGATTGCCGATCGGACGGTCGACGTTGGCGTGGAGGAATTCGGCGCGCTCGTCGGCCGCGCCATCCTCGGACAATCCGTTCTCGTCGAGCAGCGCGCCGAGCCGGGCGACCTGCTCGGCCGTAGCGATCGGGTCGCCGTCGAAATGGGCGAGCAGGCGGATGGCCTCGTCCCATGTCATCTCGGCCGACGAGGCGAACGGGCGCTCGAAGAACAGGCCGAGGGTGGCCAGCTTGGCGGGGCCCTCGGTGATGCCGCGTTCGTCGAGCAGCCTCGCGACCTTCTTCTGCTGGATGCCGGTCGATGCCTTCGCGGGCTTGGCGGGCGGTTCGTCTACCTGCGCGGTGTCCGGTTTTGCGCCCTCTTGCGAGGCCGATTCGTCGGCCGTCTGCTCCTCGGCGGGCGGCTGCCATTGTTGGACGGGCGGCCCTGCGGCCACTGCGGTCGCGGAGGCGACCGGCGTAACCCGCTCGGAGGTGACGCGCACCGGCTCGGGCTCGTCGGCGCGGTCCTCCTGGTCCTCGGCGACAGCGAGGCCGAGCAGGATATGCGGGGCGAGACGCTTACAGACCGTGGCGGCAGCCTTCGCCCACAGCATTTCTTCCGGCTGGAGCAAGTATTTCTCGTTGCCGATGAGCTTGTCCCACTTGTTGCGGGCGAACTCGCCGGTCTTCTCGTCGATCGTGGGCACGAACCCGGCCTTGGTGGCGCGCTCGATGGTCCACGTGCTCTTCTCGGGATCCTCGCCGGGCCACCAGCCGGTGAATGTCACCTTCTCCGGTCCTGCCTCGACGGTCTTGAACTTGTAGCCCTTCGACTTGAGCAGCGCGACCATGGTCTTGGCGTAGATGGACGGCATTCCATGCACCGGGAACACGTTCTGCAACGCGGCCAACGGATTCAGGCCCAGCTCGGCGCCGTGCAGGATCGCGACCGCGGCGTCCTGGGGTTTTCCCTGGTAGATCTTCGGGACGATCGTCGTGCGGCAGATCTTCTCGGCGAATCCGTACGACACCTCGATGGCGTTGGCGTAGCGCATGAGGTTGTCGAGCGGGTCGACGGTGCCGAGCGTGAGGGCGGCCGGGCCGTCGTCGAGCATCGCGATGGCGGTTTCGGTGGTCATGAGATCCATTCCTCTTGGCGGTATGTCTTCTCGGGCAGGTCGATGTGGTGGATGCCGTCGGCGTGCGTCGGCCAGATGTCGGTGAGCAGGCACTCGGCGTAGAGGTCGATGGCGCGCCGGTTGTCGCGGTCGCCGAGGTCTTCGGCGCGCTGGGGAAGGTCGACGATGTAGGGCTCGTAGGGCGGGTCGGTGCACACGACGAGGAATCGGAAGTCGATGACCTTGATGCCGAGCAGCCGCATCACGCGCTTGATCCACGCCTGCTGCCGGTGGTAGCCGTACTTCGCCGCGCTCCACAGGAACTCGTCCGGGCCGGGCTCGCTCGACGTCTTGAAGTCGTCGCAGATCGCGGTGACCGGGTCGAGCCAGCGTGTCCAGTCCGGGCGTGAGCGCAGCATCACGCCTGTCTCCGGATCGCGGACCCACGCCGAGAGTTCCGGCTCACCCTCGGCGAGGATCTGCGCGGCACCCTCGTGTGCGAGAACGTTCGCGGCGGCCTGGTGCGCAGCGTCGAAGTCCTTCGGGTGCAGCGGAATGCCGCCCTCGTCGCGGATCCTCTTCACTTCGGCCTTGGCGTCGTTGGACTGCCACCTGTCGTAACCGGTGTCGACCGGTTGCGCGCCGACACCGAGGACGATCGTGTGGACGGTGGTCCCGAGATCGAACGCGGCGGACGCCGGTTTCGGGTTGTCGCGCTCCCACTTCCACCGATGCGGGGTCACCTCGAGCAGGCGACGCGCCTGCGACGAGGAGATGCTGGCTCGATCGCCGTGGTACACCGACTCGGGTACCCCCGCGTAGACGCCGGGCTCGGTCGGCGCGGTCATGCGCCCTTCTTCTTGCCGCGTCGGTGGGCGCTGTAGCAGGCCACGCACCGGCCGAGGGCGCCGTACTTCGCCGCGGGGCCCTCAGGGTCGTAATTCGCGGCGCTGACGGTGGGTTGGCCGCAGTCGATGCACGGTGATCCGGCGTGTCCGTCGCCCGTCTCGATCACTTCGGGCTCCGGGTCGGAGTCGAGGCCGAGCATCGCGAGCAGCACGGTCGCGTCCGCAGCGTCGGTGGCGTGTCGGGCGATGGTCCGGCGCGCTTTCTCCCGATCATCGAGGGGGACCTGGCCGCGGTGGTTGTCGAAGGCGGTGCCGACCTCCATCACGCCACCGCCGTACCGAGGACGGACCGGCGGGCCGTCGCCTGGATGTGGCCCTCGGCGATTCCCGCCGCCCGCTCGCTGAGCACGGACGTGGAGCCCTCGACGTCGACCCACGCAGCGAGCGTCATCAGCAGATGAGCAGCGCGCTGCGGGTGACGAGCACAGATCGCGGTCAGGTGCGCCGCGGTACGGTTCGGGTCGACTTCGCGCAGCGCAATGGCGATTTCCACCGCTTCGGACGCGAGGCTCTGGCAGTAGGCCTCATGGTCCAGTTCGGGCATCTTGGTGTCAGCCACGAGGGCCTCCCGTGGTCGAGGGGATGATCGGCAGTCGCGCCGTCGGGTAGTCGCTGGGGTCGCCGGCGGGCAACGGGCCCCCCGTGCCCGCGCAGGTCGGGCACGGGTCGTCGGCGTGCGCGGCGAGCCCGCTGCCGTCGCAGTCCGAGCACAACCGCGGCCCGTCGACCGGGATTCCCTGCGAGGTGCGGACCTCGGCGGTCAGCCGCACATGCGCGTCCGTGATCTCGACCTTGATGTCGGCCGCGCCCGGCAGTCCCTCGCACACCGAAACGAAGGCGCGCAGCGCTTCCAAGGGGACTCCCTCGTCGTAGCCGAGCCGCATTGTGCGCGACTCGGTGCCGACGACCTGGCCGTAGTAATCCCACGACATCAGGCACCCCGCTTTCCGTGGAGCTGCTCGCGGAGCTCGTCACGCTCGGTCGCGATCCGTTCGCCCCGCGCGCGGGCGTTCCGGGTAGCGCTCTCGGCGGCCCGGAGCTTGGCGTTCGCTTTGTTGAGCAGTTTGCGCAGGCGGGCGATCTCGTCGGCCTGGCGCTGGCATTCGACGAACGTCGGTGTGGGCACAGTCGTTGTCATCACGCACCGCCGTAGATGGTGCGAACTGCTCCGGCGTAGAACGTGACGGTCACGAGCCCGGAGGATCCGACGTAGTACGGCACCGGCCCGTTGCCGAGGACGATCGTCTGGTCCCGGTAGTCGATCGTCAGATTCGCGAGGTCGGGACCGGTCGGAGTGGGCGCCGCGTCTACGAGGACCATCCGCTTCGGCACCTTCGCCGCGTCGACAGACACACCACGCATCGGCGCCATGACCCGGTCGCCGACCTTCTGTGCGACAACGACCATCACCGCCTTGCCGTTGACGATCTCGTCGACGCGCAGCCAACGATCTCGCGTGTCATGCCAGATCTGACCGGCCTCGACGGCAGGCGCCGGGGTGACTACCGCGTCTTTGAGAAGTGCTGGCAGGCAGGCGCAATCGTCGGGTCCATCGTGATGGAATCCGATGCACCGGCTATCCGGGCAGCCGCACGCGTCGCCGATCCACTCACCGGTCATGTGGTTGTGGCGAGCCCAGTCGGTGACGGTGAGTCCCGCAGATGCGAGGGTCTCGACGGCGTCCGTGTTCAGCGCGGTCATCGCACACCGCCCAGCAACTGTCGCTCCAGATCGCCGAGTTCGGCAATCGGCGCTGACCTGGCCTTGGCCTCCTGTGCCAACTCGATCGCGGCAGTCATCTGGTCGCGCAACGCGATCGCCTCTGGCAGATCGAGCAGCAAACCCACGGTCGCGCCCTCCGAATCGGCGCCGATCGAGACCCTGTCGACATGCGCGTCATAGGTGGCGACAGGGTCGTTGCGGACCCAGGTGGTGATGTACGTGCTCATCGCGCACCGGCCAGCAGCCCAGCGGCGGTCTCCAGCTCATCGGCGATCTGGGTGAGCTGTTCAGACAGCTTGCGGTCGCCGACCCACGTGTATTCGGTGGCGAGCTGGCGCAGCTCGGCGATGGACTCGTCCCGGATCTGCACGCCCGCGAGGGCTTGGTGGTCAGTGAGAGAAGGCATCGGTATCATTTCCTTCGTTGTCTGGTGAGCGGGTTCGCGGCCTGCTCGGTCGGATGACGGTTTGGCACGACGCCCGGTGTGACCTTTGGTCCGCCGGGCGTCGACGGTTTCAGGCAATGGGGGCGGTCCCGGTAGCGGCGACGCCGAGCAGGATCGCGACGAGCACGATCAGTGCGAGGAACGCGAATTCGGCCATGACGCTGAGCGCTTCGGAGTCGCGGGTGAAGAACTTGGCGATGTGCGGCAGCGCGATCATGGCTACGCAGATCCACACCAGCAGCCACACGACAGTGATCACGCGTCGACTCCGGCCGACTCGCGAGCTGCGGCGTTCGCGCGCCGGGTCTTGACGCCCTTGAGCCCAGCTGCGCGCTGGATCTCCTTGCGGTCCGCGTCGCGCTTCGCCTTCGCCGCGTGCTGCTGCTCGATCGTGAGGGCCATCGCGCGCTCTTCGGCGTCAGCTTCGGCGGCCGCGGTGGCCACGAGCGCGGGATCCGCGGTCGGATACTGCTTGCGCAGCTTGCGTCGCTGGTCGCCTTCGCGGCAGGCCTTTTCCAGCGCGGCCCAGCCGCCGCTGAATCCGAATGCTCGCGCTACACAATCCTTTTCGTCGGGCGTGATCATCATGGTGTTCTCCCTGGTTGGAGGTCTGACGGTTTGGTGACGGTTGCGCTGCCGGTGGGGATCTGAGGTGTGAGGAGGTCACCTCGGCGGTCCATCCCGTGGGCGGCGCGGTCCTCGGCTCGGCGTCGGTGCTCGCCTGGCCGGGGAGGTTTCAGGCGCTCTTGAGTCGGCGCCGGGATGTGGGGGTCAGGTCGTCGATCAGCGCGGCGGCCTCGACCTCGGGGCCCTTGGCCATGTAGTCGATGAGCGCGGCGATGTCGGACGTGGTCATGGACCATTTCTTGCCAGCACGGCGTCCGCGAATTTCGCCGCGGTTGAGGCGACGGCGCAGCCAGTCCTCGGACGGCACGTTTGCCGCCTGGACGACGTACGAAAGGGGGTGGGTCGTGAGTTCCGGTTCGGCGCTCATGCGGCGCGCTCCAGGATCTCGGTGGCGAGGCGGCTGCCGGGGAGTCCGAGCTGCTTCGCGATGCGTGCCAGTTCGGGGAGGGTGAAGGGTCGGTCGCCACGCATCCGGTGTTGCCAGGTAGTGGGGGCGATGCGGGCGCCCTGCAGGACGCTGCGCTGTGTCAAGCGGGCGTCGTGAATTGCGTCCCGGACCACCTGAGCAGCTACCGCGTTGATCGGGTCCATGAGAAGGACATTAAACCCTTTTCGGTCCCCAAGCAACCTCTTTCGGTCCTAATCGAACCCGTTTCGGTCATCACCCAGCTATCTTCGAACAGTTGTTCGATTGACCAAAACAGACCCCGAATAGGTTGCAAAAAGCCCCGTTATGCCCTCAAACTGGGCACATGAACCCCACAGCGGACCCGGGCACCGGGCAGCCCGAAGACGCCAGCAGACAGGTCAGACCTGGCGATGGCGATGGCCCCGACCGGGTCGAGATTGCGATGATGAAGGCGTTCGGCGACACGCTCGTGCTGGAACGCACTCGCAAGAGGTGGAGCCAGGCCCAACTCGCCAAAGCGTCCGGTTACGATCCGAAGACGATCGGGCGGCTAGAGCGCGGCGAACGCGCAGCGACAATCGTGCAGCTCCATCGGATTTCTAAAGCGCTCGGCATCCTGCCGGCAGTCCTCACGAAGGCTGTAGACGAGATCGCGGACTAGCCCGCGTTGGCGAGATAGTCCGCGTTGAGTAGAGCGTGGCCGTCGACGCCCCGCCGTCGAGCCTCGATCAGTACGTCGATCACCGATAGGTGGCCTAGGTCGTGCCCTCGCGTGCCGACGTAGTCGAACCAGTCATCTGGCAACACCCCTGCTGTTTGCACGCGCAACACCCCTCAAACCCTGCAGCCGCACTACTTTGTACGGCTATCCGGCAAATTACCGGGTACTCACAATGTAGGGCCCAAATTTGGGTCCTGCAGGCCCTCGAAGGTCACGATATGGATACGGGGCCGTGATACGGGGACGTAGCCTTGCGGCATGGATCGGGGCTCACTAACCGCAGCTTTTGGCGAGGAGCTGCTTGTTCGCCGAAGACTCGCCGGACTACTTCAGGAAACGATGTGGTCACTACTCGACTGGAAGAAGAACACCTACAAACGCACGGAGAGCGGAGCAAGAGAGCCTTACCTGGCTGACCTGATAGAAGTCGCGATTGCACTGGATACAACCCCTCGGGAACTGTTCGACGCTGTACTAAACCGCTTGGAAGAGGGCAACTTTCATCGGCCGACCAGCGGAGAAGAGTGGAGGGGGATTCTGGGTATGGATTGAAATTTGCTGCGTGTTGTCAGACCATGCTCCTACTATCCGAGCATGCTCATCGCGTTACCCGTGTTCGCCGTTGTCTCGCTAATCAGGCTCGCTGCCTGGCCTAGGAGTCGACTACTCACGGCCGCGATGCTGATGACATCAGTGGCGTACACATTCGGTGCACCAATCGTCGACCAGGCAATCGATCAGCGTCAACCATTCGGATACGCGAATGTTTCGGACCTCGCACACGTGGTACTCATCGTGACCGCTTGGTGGCTAGCAGGCATCGTATGGCTGCGTGTCATCCGCCGGCACCCACGCGCAAAAGGCCCGTACGACCCGTACCGGTCCTCTCGCCGAGGACGCTATGCACGGGCCGTACGGGCCTGGACTTGGGTTGCTGCCATCGCTCTGTGCGTCGCAGTGGTGACGTGGAGGTCCGGGGCGATGTCGCGCCACGAAGTGCTCCACATGTTCGAACAGAGCGATGCGGCCACGACCGTTCTGGGCGCTGCCTACCTCTCGATGCTCGCGATGACATCGCTACTCGGACTGACGGCCTGCGCTGCCGCATGGCACGAAGACGGCGCACCGCGATTCTGGCTGGCCGTGATGGCGGCCTCGGCGCTGTGCGGCGCCGGGCTCGCCACCATCAGCGGCACGCTGCTGGTGGTCAATCCCGACCAGCTTCGTGTCAGCTTCTTCCCACTGGTGCAGGCACTGACCGCACCCGCTCTGCTGCTGCTCGCTGTGGCGGCCACAGTGATCCTGTGGCCGCGCAAGCGCACCTCCTCCTAAGCCACCACCCTCCACCGGTCCCGCGCCATCGCTGCGCGGAGTTCGCGCGCCTCCTGCACTGCGAGGTCCCTCAGCGCCAGCGCGGCGTCACGCTCCCGCCTGGCCGCCAGTGCGTCCCGCTCAGCTGCCATGGCGCGCGTCTCCGACAGCCACACGGCCGCATATGCCTCGCGGTGGATCCGGGCAGCCGCGGCGAGCGCCCGGTCCAGCATCGCCATCACACGGGCCACCGGTGAATCGGACGGGTGCGCCGCGCGGTCTTCGGCGCGACGTCGAGCAGTGGAGTTGTGGTCCGGATTCGCGCAGTAGACGCGAGGCCGGCCAGGCCCTCGCTGACCGTGCACGGGTTCGCCGCACACGGTGTCGCCGACGGGCATCGGGCATTTTGCAACAACAGTTGTCATGAAATTCGTCCTGTTCGCGGCAGGGGTGAATTAAAAATCAGGGCAGGTCAGGCGACATTTTCGGTCGCTACGTCGCCAGCTTCGTGCAGGGCGACATGGGAGACGGCACCCTCAAAGGTCTTGAAAACACGGGACTCGATGTTGCCGTCGGCGTCCATCCAGACGCCCTCGAAGCCGTCCTCGACGCGGTCGATCTCGCCGAGCAGGCCCTGGCGCACCAGGCGTCGGCGGGCGGCGTCCTCGATACGCACGATCGAGCTCCGGAGCGCGGGCAGCCGGTCCGACACTGTCGCCGCGGCGGCCTGGCTCGCCGTCGAGGAGATGTGGCCGTACTGCTTGTCCGTCGTGACGATGCTCTCGTGCCCGGCGTCGCGGCTGACCACCCAGATCGGCACGCCGTCCTGCAGTCGCCACGAGATTCCGGTATGCCTCAAGATGTACGGGCTCAGCTGCTTTTCCAGAACACCCTCGAGGAGATGCCCGAAACGGTCCAGAATGACCTCTGGGCGATCGCCACGCCACTTCGTGGGCTCCGGTCGGAATCCGCTGTAGTCGCCCGCTGCGAGGCCTTCCAGGCGCTTGCGCGCGGGTACCCAGCACTTGTCGTACCAGTAGCGGACATCGACCACGCGGCCCGTGGAGGTGTGGAACAGCGGATCAGTGCGGTGACGTGACAGGTCCAGGCGCGAGATGGTCTCGCCCGGAACGAATGTGGTGCGGGTGCCTCGGCGGGACTTCGGAGCGCCGAGCTTGAGTTTGCCGTTGGCGTCCTTGAACGCCTTGGTGATCCGGACGCCGCCTTCCTTCGGGTCGATGTCGGCGACATTGAGTGCGGCGATCTCCGACGGCCGCGCCATCGACATCACGGCGAACTCCATCATCGGATGCCAGCGGGCACTCGTGACGGCGAGCATCAGTTCGTACTCGTCCGGAGTGAGGTAGTCGAACTCGCGCGGCTCCAGCTTCGGCAGCCGAGTACCGACGCAGGGGTTGTACGGAATCAGCGGCTTCGGTTGCTGCGCGGCGGCATCGGCCATCGCGGCGGACAGCAGGCCGTGTTTGTTCTTCACGGTCTTCGGGCCGTTGCCGTGGACCTCCTGGAGCCACACCACCCACGCGGTGTCGGTCTCACGAGTGACGGAGTCGCACGGCCGGTCGCCGAAGAACGGATCGATGTCGAGGTCGACCATCCGGCCGTACTTGCGGCGGGTTTCTTCCTCAGTGTTGGTGAGGGTTTCGATGTGGGCGCGGACCACCTGGCCCACGGTGGGGACTACTCGGGTAGCGGCTTCGCGCTGCATCCCCAGAACGACTTCGGCTTCGGCGGCGCCGAGCTGGGCGACGAGCTTCTCGAATCGGTCGGCGGCGTCCCAGGTGTTGAAGCTCTGCGAGGTTTCGACGTCACGGTCACCGCGGCTGATGCGGTAGCGGACCTGGCAGTAGTGGGAGCCGTCCTTGCGGGTGCGGACACGGATAGACATGGCAACTCAATCTCTCGATCGGTTGCACCGAATCTCCTCAGATTCATGTGGATGTGGACCGCGTTCTGTGGACGGGCGGGTCATTTCCGAGAAAACATACTCTGACCTGCGCGAATCCTGTGGAGCCTAGGGGAATCGAACCCCTAACCCCTGCCTTGCAAAGGCAGTGCTCTGCCAATTGAGCTAAGGCCCCTTACCGGTCATCGACCGGTTGGCAACCCGAAATCAGCGGGTGGTGACCTCGCGCCAGAGGTCTGCGTCGTCGCGCTTGCGGAATTTGTTGACACCGATGAGAACGGCGATCACAACACCGACCATGAGGACAATCTTCATGATTCCCACCCTACTGTGCTGTTCGGGAGTGGGCCTAGGAGGACTTGAACCTCCGACCTCTTCGTTATCAGCGAAGCGCTCTAACCGCCTGAGCTATAGGCCCGAACTCGTTTCGATCCCCGCCGGAGCAGTGAACCGCAACGAGAAACGAGGTTACCTTACCTGCCTGCCGATAACCAAAACGGCCGGTCAGACCCAGTTTCCTGGGACCGACCGGCCGTACCGGAAACCTGCTCCTAGTCGGGATCGGCCAGGGTTATCTGGATGCCGCCGACCAGATCGCAGCACTGGTTGTAGATGAACACGCCGACCGTGGCCAGCGCGGTGAACAGCACCACGTTGATCAGGCCGATCACACCCGCGTAGCCGAACACCGTGCCTGCGTCGATCAGGCTCGACGAGCTGCCCTCCTGGTTCAGCATCTCGCCCAGCGAGTTGTCCAGGTTGTCCCACACGCCCATGCCCGCCAGCACGATGTAGAGCAGGCCGACGGCCAGCATCCACACGAAGAACAGCGCGACACTGATCACCAGGGTGATCTTCAGGGTCGACCACGGGTCGATCCGGCGGATCTGCACGGTCGCGCGTAGTGGCTCACCCGACGCGGCAGCCGCGATGGCCACCGGCACCGCGGGCGAGACGCTGCCCGCCGCGGCTGCCCGCGCGCTCGGCCCCATGTTGTGCTGGGGCTGCGGCGCCATCGGCAGCCCGGGCGGCGCCACCGGCGCCTCGGGTGCCGGGTGGCGCACGTCGGACAGGTCTGGCATGTCCTTGACCAGCTCCGGACGCGCGATGCTGCGGGTCGGCCCGTCGATCCCGACGGACTTCACCATCGCCGCTTCCTTGCGAGCCGCCTTGGCCGCCAGGTCGGCAGTGGTGCGGGCGTTGGACGCCCCACTGCCCTTGAGACCGCCGCCGCCCGGTGCCCCGGACGAAGGCCGCCCCTGACTCGGCGATTCGCCGGGCCGGTACAGGTTCGACTGCGGTTCACGCTGCGGAAGCTGAGCCCACCCGTCCTGGTAGGGCGAGGATTTGCTGCCCTTGCCGTCGAACGAATCGGTCCCGGCCGCACCGGATTCCGGCGCCGCGCCCTCGGCCGGACCGCCCTGGCGTGGGATCGGCCGCGGCGGGATCGGAGACGTGGCGATCCGCTCGGTGACGCCGTTGGTCTGGTTCCGATCGTCGTTCGACTGATTCGGTGTGGTCAATGGAATCCTCAGATCCGTTCGTTGCCGCCGCTATTTGGTGTGTTACTCCGAAGCCACGTCGCCGAGGAGCTGATCGGGATCGGGCTCGTCGGCGTTGCGCGCGATCGCTAGCAAGGTATCGCCATCCGCGAGGTTCATCAATCGCACGCCCTTGGTCTGGCGTCCGGCCTTACGAACCTGCTTGGCTGCGGTGCGGATGACGCCACCACTGGAAGTGATCGCGTACAACTCGTCCTCGTCGTCGACGATGAGCGCACCCACCAGGCTGCCACGCTTCGGATCGTATTGGATTGTCAATACGCCTTTTCCGCCACGTCCCTGCGCGGTGTACTCCTCGATCGCGGTCCGCTTCGCGTACCCGCCGGCCGTCGCGACCAGCAGATATGTCTCCAGACGCACCACATTGAGCGAGAGCAGCTCGTCGTCGGTGTTGAAGCGCATACCCTGCACGCCGGAGGTGGCGCGGCCCATCGGACGCAGCGCCTCATCGGTCGCCGCGAAGCGGATCGACTGACCGTGCGCCGAGACCAGGAGCAGGTCATCGTCGGACGAGCACAGCACCGCACCGACCAATTCGTCGTCATCGCGCAGGTTCACCGCGACGATGCCGCCGGAGCGGTTGGAGTCGAAATCGGTGAGTTTCGACTTCTTCACCAAACCCGCGCGTGTCGCGAGCACGAGGTACGGCGCGTCCTCGTAGGTCTTGAGCTGGATGATCTGGGCGATCTTCTCGTCCGGCTGGAAGGCGAGCAGGTTGGCCACGTGCTGACCACGTGCGGTCCGGTTGGCCTCGGGCAGCTCGTACGCCTTGGCCCGGTAGACGCGGCCCTTGTTGGTGAAGAACAGCAGCCAGTCGTGCGTGGACGACACGAAGAAGTGCTTGACGATGTCGTCCTGCTTGAGACCCGCGCCCATCACGCCCTTGCCACCGCGCTTCTGCGAGCGGTAGAGGTCGGTCTTGGTGCGCTTGGCGTAGCCGGTCTCGGTGATCGTGACCACCACGTCTTCGCGGGCGATCAGATCCTCGTCGGCGACGTCACCGTCGGCGGCGATGATCCTGGTCCGGCGGTCGTCGCCGTACTTCTCGACGATCTCGGCCAGCTCGTCGCGCACGATCGCGCGCTGACGCTCGGGCTTGTCGAGAATGTCCTTGTAGTCGGCGATCTCGATCTCGATCTTGGCCAGATCGTCGATGATGCGCTGACGTTCCAGGGCCGACAGGCGACGCAGCTGCATGTCGAGGATGGCGGTCGACTGGATCTCGTCGATGTCGAGCAACTGCATCAGGCCGGTGCGCGCGGTATCGGTGTTGGCCGCGCCGCGGATCAACGCGATGACCTGGTCGAGCATGTCCAGTGCCTTGACCAGGCCGCGCAGGATGTGGGCCCGCTCCTCGGCCTTGCGCAGCAGGTAGCGGGTGCGCCGCACGATGACCTCGAGCTGGTGATTCACGTAGTAGCGAATCATCTGATCCAGCCGCAGCGTGCGCGGGACACCGTCGACGATCGAGAGCATGTTCGCGCCGAAGCTGGTCTGCAGCTGGGTGTGCTTGTAGAGGTTGTTCAGCACCACCTTGGCCACCGCGTCACGCTTGACCGTGACCACGATGCGCATGCCGACGCGGTCCGAGGACTCGTCGTGGATATCGGAGATACCCGCGATCTTCGCGTCCTTCACCTGCTCGGCGATGGAGTTGACGAAGTTGTCGGTGTTGACCTGGTACGGCAGTTCGGTGATGACGATCGTGGTGCGGCCACGCGCGTCTTCCTCGATCTCCACCACACCGCGCATGCGGATGGAACCGCGGCCGGTGGTGTACGCGTCGTGGATGCCCTGGCTGCCGACGATCAGACCGTGCGTCGGGAAGTCGGGGCCCTTGACCCGTTCCATGCAGGCGGCGAGGGTGGATTCCTCGTCGGCCTCGTAGTTCTCCAGCGCCCAGTAGATGGCGTCGGCCAGCTCGTTGAGGTTGTGCGGCGGGATGTTGGTGGCCATGCCGACCGCGATGCCGTTGGAGCCGTTCATCAACAGGGCGGGCACGCGCGCGGGCAGCACGGTCGGCTCCTGCGAGCGACCGTCGTAGTTCGGGACGAAATCGACCGTCTCGGAGTCGATATCGCGCAGCATCTCCATCGCGAGCGGCGTCAGGCGGCACTCGGTGTAGCGCATGGCGGCCGCGCCGTCGTTGCCGCGGGAACCGAAGTTGCCCTGGCCGTCGACCAGCGGATAGCGCAGCGACCACGGCTGAGCCATGCGCACGAGGGTGTCGTAGATCGACGAGTCGCCGTGCGGGTGGTAGTTACCCATGGTCTCGGCGACCGGGCGCGCGGACTTCACGTAGCCGCGGTCCGGGCGGTAGCCGTTGTCGTACATCGCGTAGAGCACGCGACGGTGCACCGGCTTGAGGCCGTCGCGCACGTCGGGCAGCGCACGGCCCACGATCACGCTCATCGCGTAGTCGATGTAGCTGTTCTGCATTTCGGTCTGGATATCGACCGGTTCGGTCCGGTCGCCCGCACCGCCGGACGGGGGCAGCGTGGTCTCAGTCATCAAATCTCCTTCGAGGGGCCGACATGCGAGCGGGCGCGCCTATCAGGCGCAGCGCCGCTTACACATCGAGGAAACGGACGTCCTTGGCATTGCGGGTGATGAAGCTGCGACGCGCCTCCACGTCCTCGCCCATCAGCACGGAGAACAGCTCGTCGGCCGCGGCCGCGTCGTCCAGCGTCACCTGACGAAGCACCCGCACCGAGGGATCCATCGTGGTCTCCCACAGCTCCTTGGCGTTCATCTCGCCCAGACCCTTGTAGCGCTGGATCCCGTCGTCCTTGTTGATCTTCTTGCCCGCGGCGAGCCCGGCCTCGACCAGCGCGTCGCGCTCACGGTCGGAGTAGGCGAACTCGGGATCGGACCGCATCCACTTGAGCTTGTACAGCGGCGGCTGCGCGAGGAACACGTGACCGTGCTCGACCAGCGGACGCATGAAGCGGAACAGCAGCGTGAGCAGCAGCGTCGCGATGTGCTGGCCGTCCACGTCGGCGTCGGCCATCAGGATGATCTTGTTGTAGCGCAGCTTGGCGATATCGAACTCGTCGTGGATACCGGTGCCGAACGCGGTGATGATCGACTGGACCTCGTTGTTCTTGAGGACGCGGTCGATGCGGGCCTTCTCGACGTTGATGATCTTGCCGCGCAGCGGCAGGATCGCCTGGTACATCGAGTCGCGGCCCGACTTCGCCGAGCCACCGGCGGAGTCACCCTCGACGATGTAGATCTCGCACTTGCCCGGGTCCTTCGACCGGCAGTCGGCCAGCTTGCCCGGCAGTCCGCCCAGGTCGGTCGCCGACTTGCGACGCACCAGCTCGCGCGCCTTACGGGCGGCCATGCGGGCCTGCGCCGAGGACACCGCCTTCTGCACGATGGTCTTCGCGTCGGCCGGATTGGCCTCGAACCAGTGCTGCAGGTGCTCGTTGCAGGCACGCTGCACGAACGACTTGACCTCGGTGTTGCCGAGCTTGGTCTTGGTCTGGCCCTCGAACTGCGGCTCGCCGACCTTGACGCTCACGATGGCGGCCAGGCCCTCGCGGATGTCGTCACCGGTGAGGTTGCCGTCCTTCTCCTTGAGGAGCTTCTTCTCCTTGGCGTACTTGTTGACCACCGTGGTGAGCGCCGCGCGGAAGCCCTCTTCGTGGGTGCCGCCCTCATGGGTGTTGATCGTGTTGGCGAAGGTGTGGACTGACTCGGAGTAGCCCGAGTTCCACTGCATCGCGACCTCGAGCTCGTGGCCGGTGCCCTTGACCGTGTAGCCGACGACCGAGTTGTGGATGGCCGACTTGGTGCGGTTGATGTGGCGGACGAAGTCCACCAGGCCGCCCGGGTAGTGGTAGGTGCGGGTCTTCACCTTGTGCTCGACCGCTTCGGCGGCGACCTCCTCGGCGTGCTTGGGCGCCTCGGCGGTCTCACTGACCACTTCGTCGGTCACGTCGCCGACGGCGACCCGCTCGTCGGTGAGCTTGATGGTGAGGCCCTTGTTCAGGAAGGCCATCTCCTGCAGGCGCCGCGCCACGGTCTCGAAGTTGTAGGTCGTGGTCTCGAAGATGTCGGGATCGGCCCAGAAACGCACCGTGGTGCCGGTGACCTTGGTCGGCTCGCCCTGCGCCAGCTTGCCGGGCTTGGCGTCCTTGTAGGTCTGGGTCCAGTGGTAGCCGTCGACGTCGATCTCGACCTCGACCTTGGTCGAGAGCGCGTTCACCACCGAGATACCGACACCGTGCAGACCACCCGACACCGCGTAGGAGTCGGAGTCGAACTTGCCACCGGCGTGCAGCTGGGTCATGACGACCTCGATCGTGGGCACGCCCTGTGCGTGCATCCCGACCGGGATACCACGGCCGTCGTCGATCACCTCGACGCCGCCGTCGGCGAGCAAGGTCACCTCGACCTTGGTGGCGTAGCCGGCCATCGCCTCATCGACCGAGTTGTCCACAACCTCCCAGATGAGGTGGTGCAGACCGCGTTCACCGGTGGAACCGATGTACATGCCAGGGCGCTTGCGCACCGCCTCGAGGCCTTCGAGGACCGTGATGGAAGAGGCACCGTAGCCTGAATTGTTGCCCGATGCGTTGGAGTCGTTGGCAGCCACTTCTCGGTAGCTCTCCTTACTTGCTGATCCCTGGCGCAGCGATCCGGGCAGCACGCGCACGGCTCGGAAAGAGCCATCGAATATCACGGACTGCACAGCACGCGCCGAGGGTTCGCCGCTGGTTACGTCACCATCCTACTGGTAAGCCCAACTTACAGTGCACCTACGACACCCCTGGCTTCGCCGTGAATGCAAGAAATCGTCCGACCGCGAGGCGGTTCCGCCTCCTCGGGTATTTTGCCGGTCGTAGGCGCGAATAGAGTATGTCCTCGGACCGGCTGCCGGGACGCGTGAGATTTGTGGGGTTCCCGGGGAGTTACCGTGTCCGCGCGGGATCAGATGTCGCCTCCGAAGTTATCCACAGGCTCTATGCACATGTCCACAACTTGGGGCCTGAGAGCGGCGCGGGCGCAACGGATCTCGCTCCGGTCACCGCGCGGCTACCCGTAGGTGTCGCGCGGGCCGCGGCCCTTGATGTGGCGATCGCCCTTGCGCCAGCTCGGCGCGGCGGGGCCGGTGATGCGCAGCGACGTCACCACGCCATGACCGACCGCGGCATTGATCTTGGCCAGGATCTGGCTCTGCAACATGCGCAGCTGGGTGGCCCACGCGGTGGACTCGGCGGCGATCTTGAGCACACCGTTCTCCAAGGTCACCGGAGTGGCGTGGGAGGCGATGTCCTCACCGACCACCCGCGGCCAGCTGCCGAACACCGTGCCCTCGGCTACCTTGCCTGACCAGCCACGATTCTTCGCGAGCGTGCCGCTGAGCGCACCGAGGAGCTGGGGATCACGGGCATCGGGACCCGACCCGGACCAACCACTGCGGCGCCTGCCACCGGCCCGCAGCTTGCGTACCGGCGAGGCCCTGCCCTGCCCCACGGACTTGCCGCTGGCCTTGGCCGCGGCCCGCGCCTCTTCCAGCGCCCGGCGGGCCAGATCGATGCCGCGCAGCTCCGGTGCGGGTTCTTCCGGCACGGGTTTCCGCCTTCCGGTGTCGAGGGTGGCCGAGTGTGGATGGAGTCTACGCCGGGGCGCCGACGGGCTCGTCGAGCACCGATCCGGCATATATCCAGCATGTTGCCGGTTTTCCACAGGGGCTGGGGATAACTATCGCGATCTGTGCATATCTTCGGCGTGTTGGACGACTTCGGGGACGATCTGTGAGGTACGCCGGTCCGCCTCGCCGGTCGTGTGCACACGCAACGGTTCGGCGGCCAGTTCCGACGGCACGTCCTCGGCCACCGCGGCCGTGATCAACACCTGCTCGGCACCCGCGGCCACCTCCGCGAGCGCGGTGCGCCGCCGGCGGTCGAGCTCGGCGAACACGTCGTCGAGCAGCAGCACCGGTTCGGAACCTTCTCCGCGCAACAGCTCGAACGAGGCCAACCGCAGCGCGAGAGCGAACGACCAGGACTCCCCATGACTGGCGAATCCCTTCGCCGGTGCGCTGCCGAGCAGTAACTCGAGATCGTCGCGATGCGGGCCGACCAGACAGACCCCGCGATCGAGTTCCCGGTTCCTCGCAGCGGCCAGCTCGCGCAGCATGATCTCGTGCAGCAGCTGTGCGTCACCGGCCGCGGGCACTCTGGCCGGATCGAGGAGTTCCGGTGGGAGATACCCGGAGCGGTAAGTGATTGCGGCAGGACGTGATTCGGGTGCGATCGACCGATATGCCTGGGACAGATGGGGATACAGGTCGTGGACCAGGCGCAATCGTTCGGCGAGCAGCACCGCCGCATGATCGGCGAGGTGCCCGTCCCACACGTCGAGGGTGCCCAGATCGGCACGTGAACGCGATTGGCGCCCAGCGGTTTTCAACAGCGCCGAACGCTGCCGCAGCACCTTGTCGTAATCGGCGCGCACACCGGCGAGCCTGGGCAACCGGGCTGTGGACAACTCGTCGAGGAACCGGCGCCGCTCCCCCGGATCCCCACGCACCAGCGCCAGATCCTCCGGCGCGAACAACACGGTCTGCAGAATCCCCAGGATCTCGCGCGAGCGGCGCACCGGCGAGCGATTGATCTGCGCGCGGTTGGCGCTGCCCGCCTTGAGTTCCACATCCACGCGCAGTTCCCGCCCGGTGTTCACCACGGTGGCCCCGATCCTGGCCTGGGTGGCGCCCATCCGGATCAGCGGTGCGTCGGCGGAGACCCGGTGTGAGCCGAGCGTCGCCAGATAACCGACGGCCTCGAGCAAATTCGTCTTGCCGTTGCCATTTGCCCCCAGGAGCACCGTGCGCCCTGGGGACAACTCGAGATCGGCGTGTTCCCACGAACGGAAATCACGGACCGACAGCTCACGGATGAACATGTAGGCCTAGCCGCCCCTGCCTGCTCAGCCGGGCAGCCGGACCGGCATCAACAGGTAGATGTACTGGCTCTCCAGCGCCGCGAACGCACCCGACTCGAGCACCTTGGGCTCCTCGTCGGAGGCGGGCAGCAGCACCGCCGGACGGCTGGGCGTGGTGAACCCGAACGTGACCCGGTCGGTGTGCAGCGCGGCCAGGCCCTCGGTCAGGTAGCCGGGGTTGAACGCGATGGTGAGCGGTTCGCCGCGGAAATCGGCTTCCAGCCATTCCTCGGCCCGGCCCGCATCGTCCCCACCCGCCGACAGCAGCACGCCGTCTGTGGAGAACTCGAGCCGCACCTGGGCACCGCGCTCGGCCACCAGGGCGACACGCTTGATCGCCTCGGACAGCACGGCGACGGGCAGGGTGGCGATGGAGGTGTGCTCCTTGGGGAGCAACTGGCGGAACTTGGGGAATTCCGCGTCGAGCAGTCGGGTGGTGGTCCGCCGGCCGCCGTTGACGATGCCGAGCAGGCCGTCGGCGCCGCCACCACTGCCCAGCGACAGCTGGACCGGGGCCTCGGCGGCACCGAGAGTCTTGGCGGCCTCGGACAGCGTGCGCGCGGGAATGAGCACCGCGGTCTCGATGTCGGAGCGGGTCGGGTTCCACTGCAAGTGGCGCACAGCGAGTCGGAAACGGTCGGTGGCGGCGAGCACCACGTCGTTGCCCTCGATCTCGACCCGGATGCCGGTGAGCATCGGCAGGGTGTCGTCACGGCCCGCGGCGACGGCGACCTGGCCGACCGCCTCGGCGAACACGTCGACGGTGAGTTCACCGGTCTGCTGCGGAACCTCGGGCAGTTGGGGATAGTCCTCGACCGGCATGGTCGGCAGCGAGAACTTCGCGCTGCCACAGGCGATGAGCACACGGGTGCCGTCGACGGAGACATCGACCGGCTTGTTCGACAGCGACTTGGTGATGTCGGCGAGCAGGCGGCCCGAGACCAGCACCTGGCCGGGACCGGCGACCTCGGCCGCGACGCGCATCTGCGCGGAGACCTCGTAGTCGAACCCGGAGACCGTCAGGCCGTTCTCGTCGGCCACCAGCAGCACACCGCCCAGAACAGGCACCGGAGGCCGGGACGGGAGACTGCGCGCCACCCAGGCCACCGATTCGGCGAAGTCCTCTCGGGCGACCCGAAACTTCATGCTCGCAAGCTCCATCGCCCGATTTGTCCTCTCCGAGTTTCGAATCCGTGTGCGGGTGTGTGTCAGCGGAGTTGAACTGCTGTGTCGGCCGCGCATTGAGTCTCGCACAACCGACCGACAACCAAACGGTACCCGTGCAGTGCGCGAACTCCGCATCGACCCTCCCGGTCGATTCCCGCTCGTCGAACCACTCCGTTCCTCCTTGCCTGTCTGTGAGTGAACGACCGCTCGACTCGAGCCTCCCCAACCGAGTTTCCACACACCCTGTTTTAAAAGAGTTCTCTCTAGAAGGAGAACTGAAGTAGTAGTAGGCACTGTGGAATCTGTGGATTTCGCCCGAATCCGCAGGTCAGAGCGCTTGATGGCATGGGGATGGCCTTGGGGTGACTCGAGGATGAATCAGCGGTGGCTGTGGAGGCGTGAAGTTGTCCCCATTCCATCCTCGAGTTGTCCTCGAGTTGTTCCACCGGATTCACCCAGTTGTTCACACGTCGGGTCAGCCTGGTGGCAACGGTGTGGATTCCTCGAGGACTCCACAGGGACTCCTCGAGGAATCCACAGGCCGGATTCGGTGACGCCGCAGGTCACCGCTAGTGCACAGGTGTTAGTGGAGCGTCTTGTGGATGATGTGGACAACTGCCTGTGCATGAACGCTGCACACCCTCGCCCAACACCCTGTGCACCGACCGGTGCACAAAGGTGTGGATTCCTCGAGGAATCCACAGGAATTCCTCGAGGAATCCCCAGGGCAAAAAAGAACACCGCCCCAGGTCAGGGCGGTGTTCCGGGTTGGGGATGAAATCAGCGGGAGCGCTGTTTGATTCGGGCTGTGAGTTCTTGGACCTGGTCGTAGACCCGACGGCGCTCGGTCATCTCCTTGCGGACTTTTTTCTCCGCGTACATCACCGTGGTGTGGTCTCGACCGAACGCCTGCCCGATCTTGGGCAGCGACAGATCGGTGAGCTCGCGGCACAGGTACATCGCGATCTGCCTGGCCTGCGCCAGCGGACGCGCCTTACCCGGGCCGGTCAGCTCCTCGAGCGTGGTGTTGAAGTACTCGGCGGTGACAGCCATGATCGTCGCCGCGTTGATCTCCAGTGCCGCCGTGTCGGGCATCAGGTCGCGCAGCACCACCTCGGCCAGCGAGAGGTCGAGCGGCTGACCGTTGAGCGAGGCGAACGCCGTCACCCGGATCAGCGCACCCTCGAGCTCGCGGATATTGCGCTCCACCCGGCTCGCGATCAGCTCGAGCACGTCGTGCGGCACATCGAGCCGGTCCATCCGCGCCTTCTTGCGCAGAATCGCGATGCGAGTCTCCAGCTCAGGCGGCTGCACATCGGTGATCAGGCCCCACTCGAAGCGAGTCCGCAGCCGTTCCTCCAGGGTGGCCAGCTGCTTGGGCGGGCGGTCCGAGGACACCACGATCTGCTTGTTCGCGTTGTGCAGGGTGTTGAAGGTGTGGAAGAACTCCTCCTGGATGCCTTCCTTGCCCTCGATGAACTGGATGTCGTCGACCAGCAGGATGTCGGTCTCGCGGTAGCGCCGCTTGAACGCGACCTTGCGGTCGTCGCGCAGGCTGTTGATGAAGTCGTTGGTGAATTCCTCGGTCGAGACGTACTTCACCCGCATGCCGGGGAACAGCCGCTGTGCGTAGTGACCCGCCGCGTGCAGCAGGTGGGTTTTGCCCAATCCCGAAGCGCCCCAGACGAACAGCGGGTTGTAGGCGCGCGCAGGCGCCTCCGCGATGGCGACCGCGGCAGCATGCGCGAACCGGTTGGACGCGCCGATGACGAAGGTCTCGAACGTGTACTTGGCATTGAGACTGGCCGACGAGGAGGACTGCGGCGGCGCCTCGGGCGACTTGCTGAAATAGGTCGGCCAGTTGTTGCGGTTGCTCACCACGGGTTCGTCGTCGGCCGGCTGCGCGCCGGGCTGACCGGGGAACGGCTTGTCCTGGCCCTCGGCGCTCGGTTCCTCGGCACGAGCGGCGGCGGGCTCTTCGGACGGCCTGCCGCGGTTCGGCGCGCGCTGCGGCGCCGGGTCGGGAGTGAACAGCGACTCCTGGCCGGAGTGGTCGCGACGCGGTGCCGCGGCTTGCTCGCGGCGGGCGGGCGGTGCGGTCTCGGGAACTCGCTGGTCCGGACGCGCGCCACGGAACTCACCGCGCCCACCGAACTCGGCGCCGGGATAGTCGGGGACGGGGTACGCCCCAGTCGGCTCGAAATCGGTGCCGGGGAACTCGTTGCGGTCGCCCTGGTACTCGGCAGGCTGGCCGAAATCGGACGGTGCCTGCTGGTATTCGGGCTGCTGGCCGTATTCCGCGGGCGGCTGCTTGTACTCCGGTTGCTGGCCGTACTCCGGCGGTGCCTGCTGGTACTCGGGCTGCTGGCCGAATTCCGACGGATTCTGCTGGTAATCCGGCTGTTGCTGGTAATCGGGCTGTTGCTGCTGGTACTCCGATTCGGCCGGGTACTCGCGGTGCCCCGCGTAGTCGTTGCGCTCGCCGTACTCGCCGGCCTGCCCGGGGTACTCACGGCCGCCGTAGCTGCTCGGGTACTCGCCGTTGGCCGGATAGTCGGGGGACGACTGATAGTCGTTGCCGTACTCGCCACCCTGGCCGGGGTACTCGCCCGCGCCGTAGCGCGGCCTGCCGTACTCACCACGGGTGGCGTAATCGGGAACACTGAAATCGGGACCGGGATAACCGGCGGGTGGGCGCACCTGCTCGCGCGGACGCTCCGGCCTGCTCGTCATCCTGGCGTGCCGGGGCGAACTACCGGCCCGCTCCCCCGCGGCTGGGCTCGGCGCGGCGATGCGCACCCCGAGTCCTTCCACCTGGGGACCCAGCCGACGGCCGAGCGATCGCAGGATCGGCTCGCGCAGATCACGCTCGATCGCCTCCTGTGCCAGCGAGGACGGGACCGACAGCAACGCGAAACCCTGCGCGACGGTGAGCGGCTTCACCAGCTTCAACCAGGCCTGCTGTGCACGACTCACCGCGGGGATGGCGCCGTCGGCAGAGCCGGTGGTGAGCTCGGCAACCACCTCCGGCCACACTGTGGCCAGCACGTTCTGCTCGTCGTCCATACAGCGTCCTCCCCGGACCGGTTTGTTGGGGCCCACGGCCTTCGCGCACGCCGGAAAGCACCCGTGAACAGGTGTAATCCAGTGATCCTGCGTACAACCGAAGCCGGTTCGAACGCTGTGGCCCGGTAATTCGGACTGCGGCGCGGGCACCGACGGCCTTACGAATATGCCACTGCGGCCGTCTGTCCACATAATTATCCACAGATGTGGACAAACCTGGGGATAAAGGAATTCTGCCAGCGTGTGGCAGTGAATGGGGCTGGACCTGCGGTTCTTCAGCAATCCCCCGGCTACAGAGGCTAGCTGGCCGCGCCGCACAACGCCAGGGGTGTGGAAGAACTCACGAAAAGTGGCCGCATGCGTCACTGCGGCCCGGGCGTGTCGTGCCTGGTCGGGCCAGACCTCTGGTCCGTTCGGGCGTCCGGTAGCCTTGACCTGTGCCGGTGACAGGTACGTGGGGGCCGAGTTTGACCCGTTCCTTCGGGATAAGTACCCTCGTACAGTCACCCCTTGGCGCGGTTGGCGGCTGTCTGCTGCACATCGATCGCCAAGGCAATCTGTGCGTAGACCGCGGTCCGCAGCGCAGACAAATCATTTGTACAGACTTCGGGCGCCGAATGGTGCCCACCTACTACAGGAGTGTTGACCGTGGCCAAGGGCAAGCGGACGTTCCAGCCGAACAACCGTCGTCGGGCGCGCGTCCACGGCTTCCGTCTCCGGATGCGGACCCGTGCGGGCCGCGCCATCGTTGCGGCGCGTCGCCGTAAGGGCCGTACCGAACTGACTGCCTGATCGCGCGTAGTCGGACGCTCGGGTGTTGCCTGAGCCGTATCGGTTGCACCACCGTGCCGAATTCTCCCGCACGGTGCGCCGCGGTCAGCGAATCGGGAGGCGAGATCTCGTCGTACACGCGCTCACGCACGCGTACGACGATGTCGCCGACGGCGATTCTCTGGTCCGCGTAGGTGGTCCTCGGTTCGGACTGATTGTCAGCAAGGCGGTGGGAAACGCGGTGGTTCGCCACCGGGTGGCCCGCCGCCTGCGTCATATGTGCGCCCAGGTGGTCGATGAACTGCCGGTCGGCACCGATGTCGTGATCCGGGCACTGCCCGGCGCCGCCACCGCCGATTCCGCCGAGTTGCTGCGCCAGCTGCGCACCGGCCTGCGCAAGCTCGGCTTGCGCGGGGAACCGGAGCTCGCGCTCGGTCGCACCTCGGCCGGTGAACGGCGATGAGGACCCTCACCCGCCTGCCCGCGAAAGCCCTGATCGCCCTGATCGAGCTCTACCGGACCTATGTCTCCCCCACCCGAATGCCGATCTGCCGGTTCACCCCCACCTGCAGTGAGTACGCGGTGACTGCCTTGCGTACCCGCGGGCTGGTCGTCGGATCGGCCCTCACGGTCGTGCGGCTCGCGAAATGCGCGCCCTGGCACCCTGGAGGGTGGGATCCCGTGCCAGAGCGCGGGTCGAATGCCTGCACAAAGTCATCGCCCGCGCTGATCGGCGATACGAACGACGGGAGTACCTAGAGCCGTGCTCGACATCATCTATTGGCCGGTATCCGCAATTCTGTGGTTCTGGCACAAAGCCTTCGGCTTTGTGTTCGGGCCTGACAGCGGTCTCACTTGGGCACTGGCGATCGTGTTCCTCGTGTTCACGCTGCGCCTGGTGCTGTACAAGCCGTTCGTCAAGCAGGTACGCACAACCAAACAGATGCAAGAGCTGCAGCCCCAGATCAAGGAGCTGCAGAAGAAGTACAAGAACGACCGCGAGACCATGGCGAAGGAGATGCAGAAGCTCCAGAAGGAGCACGGCTTCAACCCGCTCATGGGCTGCCTGCCCGTCCTGGTGCAGGTGCCGGTCTTCCTCGGTCTGTTCCACGTGCTTCGTTCGTTCAACCGAACCGGCACCGGCTGGGGCCAGGTCGGGATGTCGAACTATGACAACGCGCATACCGCGAACTACATCTTCAGCGCGGCCGACGTCCAGTCGTTCCTGAGTGCCCGTATCTTCGGTGCGCCGATCGCGGCGTTCATCACCGCGCCGCCCGAGCAGCTGGAAGCCTTCGCGGACTGGGGCGGTACGCCCACGAAGCTGAACATCGCTCTCGTCGCCGTGCCGCTGATGATCATCGCCGGTCTGGCGACCCACTTCAACGCCCGCGCCTCGGTGCAGCGGCAGACTCCCGAAGCCGCCGCCAACCCGCAGGCCGCCATCATGAACAAGCTGTCGCTGTGGGTCTTCCCGCTCGGCGTGATGGTCGGTGGCCCCTTCCTGATGATCGGCATCCTGCTCTACTGGGTGGCCAACAACATCTGGACCTACGGACAGCAGCACCTGGTGTTCGGCCGGATGGAAAAGGAAGACGAAGAGCGTAAGCAGAAGAAGCTGGAGCTGCGGTCGCAGAACGCGCCCAAGCCCGGTGCCAAGCCGGTCGACGTCCGCAAGAAGCAGGACGCCCCGGCCGTCGATGACGAGCCTTCGGTGAACGGCACCGCGGCGACCAACGGCACCACTCCTAAACAGTCGGCCAAGCAGGGCGGTGGCAAGCGCAGGCCCGGCGGGCAGCAGCGGCCGGGTAACCGTGGCCGTGCGAACCAGAAGCGTAAGCGCTGAGACGCGATCGGATAGAGGGAATCCAATGACTGTTGAGACCGAGACCGACGGAGGGGACGCCACTGTGGCGACGACTGCTGTTGACGTCGTGAACGACGCCGAAGAAGCGTTGATCGAAGAGGGCGAGATCGCGGGCGACTACCTCGAGCAGCTACTCGATGTGCTCGACTTCGACGGCGATATCGACCTCGATGTCGAGGGCGACCGCGCCATCGTGAGCATCGACGGCGGCCGTGATCTGACCAAGCTCGTCGGGCGAAACGGTGAAGTGCTCGACGCGCTGCAGGAGCTGACTCGGCTCGCCGTGCAGCAGGCGACCGGCGTGCGTAGCCGTCTGATGCTCGATGTGGCCGGCTGGCGTGCACAGCGCCGGACCGATCTGAGCGAGATCGGCGTCGCCGCCGCGAAGCGGGTGCTCGAGTCGGGCGCACCCGAAGCGCTGTCCGCGATGACTCCGTTCGAGCGCAAGATCGTGCACGATGCTGTCGCCGATATCGATGGCGTAGCGAGCGAGAGCGAAGGCGTCGAGCCGAATCGTCATGTGGTGGTAGTGCCCGAGTAGGCTGACTTCCGCCGTAACCACGAACGATGTGATTAGGCCTCCGGTCTCGGACCGGGGGCTTTTTCATTGCCATCACTCGGAAGGATGTTTCACGTGGAACGAGAACTGGGTGCGCCGTCCGACGAGCAGGAACCGCCCGCCGCCGCTGCCCGAGTGTTCGGCGACCGCTTGGACATCGCCCGCCGGTACTACGCGGCGCTGGCGACGGCCGGTGTGGAACGCGGTCTCATCGGTCCCCGTGAGGTTCCCCGGCTGTGGGAGCGCCACATTCTCAACTGTGCCGTCATCGGCGAGCTGATCGATGAAGGCGCTTCGGTTGTCGATATCGGCAGCGGTGCCGGGCTTCCCGGAATCCCCCTCGCGATCGCCCGGCCCGACCTTCGCATCACGCTCGTGGAACCGCTGCTGCGGCGGACGATCTTCCTGAGCGAGTTCATCGAAGAAGCCGGGTTGGATGTCACGGTGGTTCGAGGTCGGGCGGAGCAGTCCGGCGTGATCAAAGAAGCGGGCGGCGCGGATGTCGTCACTTCGCGCGCGGTGGCTCCTCTCGCCAAACTCGCCCACTGGTCGCTCCCCCTTCTTCGCGACCACGGTCGCATGCTCGCTCTCAAAGGAACCAGTGCCGCCGAAGAACTCGAGCGCGATGGTGCCGAGCTGATTCGTGACGGTGCGACCGATCTCCGGGTTGTCGGGTGTGGCGCCGGCATCGTGGAAATCCCCACTCTTGTCATCAGTGCCGAGCTACTCCCCCGCGCCGAGCGTCCGACTCGTCGCAGTGAACGGAAGGCCGCCGGAGTGGAGAAGAAGGCTCGGAAGCGTCGCGAATCCTGATCGACCTGAAATCTCTTCCATCTAGCGGGTTCGCGCGTTTCGTAACGTGACGAATCATGCCGAGGGTCGTTGTATGGGCTTGAGGCGGGTCTATTTTCGGTAGTCGCGGATGGGTGTCGCGTTCGGGGAGCGGAAGTGTTTCACGTGGAACGCGACAGCCGCTCCTCTTCGTTGTTGATCGAATTTCGTATGCGTCGGGCGGGCTTCGCCAGTCGGGTTTGGTCGTGGTGGATTAGCTCGCTCGGTTTGAAGCGGAACGCGATCTGTCCGGGAAGTGCGTTGCCTGTGAGTCGAGGCAGGTCTGGTGAGATCGAATCTTCGGGCTCATGGGTGGGGGTGATCGTCGGGCGTCCGTTGGGTGGGTGAGCGTCGGCGAAGTCGAGGGAAAATCTGGTCGTCTGTTGTGTGGCAGTTCCTGGGATGGAAGTTGCTGTGAGCGAGCGTGTTCGGCAGCGCGTGTTTGCCGATCAGCAATGGGCGTTGGTGTCTTATCGGAAGATGTGTGGCATCGGTTCTTCTCGGTGGCAGCTGGGCTCCGCTTCTCTCGTTGAGTAGCGACACGGTGGTCGTCGTGGGCGACGTGTTCGGCCGGACGCTCGTCGATCGCTTGGGTGTGTGGAGATCGGTGCGGAGAAGTCTGGTGGTGATCGGGCGTCGTTTGGTCCACGTAGGGGTGGGGTCAGAAACTTGGCGGGTCGGATGTCGGCGAGACGGGCTGGGACTGTTGGCCGACGATTCATGTGGATCTGTGTGAGATGGGGCGCGGGGCGAGTGGTGAATTGGTTGGGGTGCTGTGCCGATGCTGAGGGGGGTGCTTCTCGGCTGACTCCGGGGTGCGTGGGTGATGGGGAGTGCGGGTGGGATTTGTGGCTGGGATTGGGTGTTCGGTAGTCCCAGGGGTTTGAGGCTGTGTTTTTGGCGCGCTGGCGCGCGCGTGTCCGCGGCCCTGAGGGGCCGCCGGTTAGCGCTCGAGACTCGCGCCTGCGGCGCATGCGCTTCGAGCGCTGACCGGCGACCCGGCCGCGGACCGGCCACTTCGTGGCCGCCGCTCCCTAGGGGTCGCGGGTGCGGGGTTGGGTGTGCGGTCATGGCGGATCTGGGGAGTGCGGTGTGGCTGGGCGTGCTGTCTGGATGGGAGTGCGGTGCGTGGTCTGGATGCTGGGTGGGAGTGCGGACCCCAGATGGATTTGAGGGCAGGGGTGGATGGGGCGGGCTGAGTGTGGGAGCTCTTGGGCGAGCTCGGACCATGCGTTGACGCACTCATCGGCCGTCTGATGTGGTGCCCCGCTCCCCCGTTGTTTCCCGTGAAACATCGATCGCGGGCTCTAATTTGTGAGTGTTGGGTGTGTCCTTGTCGGCGTGCCGCGATTCAGCTTTCCTAAGTGTCTCGAGGCTGGCAAGCTGTCAGAGTCGGGCGGGAGTGAGCCACCCTCCTCGAGTCTTCGAGTTCTCCACCGACACAGTTAGTTTGTGACGACACGGCGCCGACGTTCGTCGGGGATACGTGATCTGAAGTTTCTCGGGTTAGGAGCAATCTATGTCGAGCGGTCCGGCGAATGTTTCACGGGAAACAGCGTCGCGGGTCCCGGGGATGCTGGATTCCAGCAGCTTCGACGCGGAGACGTTCGGGAATACTCCTTTCGGGCACATCTCCCCGGCCGAGACCCCGATCGCGGCGGAAGCGCAACGCGCCAGCCAGATTCTGCATCCAGGAAAGGTCACTGTGCCGAAACCTCGCGAGCAACGGATCATCACTATCGCCAACCAGAAGGGCGGCGTCGGTAAGACGACTACGACGGTCAATCTCGCTGCGGCGCTAGCGCACCAGGGAATGATGGTCCTTGTGGTCGATCTTGATCCGCAGGGCAACGCGAGTACGGCGCTGGGCGTCGCACACAACTCGGGTGTGCCGTCCAGCTACGAGCTCCTGATCGGTGAAGTGACGGTCAAGGACGCGATCCAAGTGAGCCCGCACAGCGAGCGATTGCTGTGTGTCCCGGCCACGATCGACCTGGCCGGCGCGGAGATCGAACTGGTCTCGATGGTCGCCCGGGAAGGCCGGTTGAAGACCGCGATCCGCGAGGCGGGCATGGTCGGCTTCGACATCGATTACGTGTTGATCGACTGCCCGCCCTCCCTCGGTTTGCTCACGGTCAACGCGCTCGTGGCGGCCAAGGAGGTGCTGATTCCGATCCAGTGTGAGTACTACGCGCTGGAGGGTGTCGGTCAGCTGCTCCGCAATATCGGGCTGGTGCAGGCGCACCTGAACCCGGAGCTACACGTGTCGACCGTCCTGCTGACGATGTACGACGGCCGCACCAAGCTGGCCGACCAGGTGGCCGAGGAAGTGCGTAATCACTTCGGCGATGTGGTCCTCAAGTCGATGATCCCGCGCAGCGTGAAGGTCTCGGAGGCGCCGGGCTATGGGATGACCGTGCTCGATTACGATCCAGGCTCGCGCGGTGCGATGAGCTACATGGACGCGGGGCGCGAGCTGGCCGCTCGTGCGCAGCTGAAGCAAGACGCGTCTTAAGCGTGAGTTGGAACGAGGAAGGGATCGGTAGCCGATGAGTCAGGCGAAAAAGGGCGGTCTCGGTCGCGGGTTGGCCGCATTGATCCCGACGGGTCCGGCAGTGGCGCCGGGCTTGAGCAGTGCCGCCGCGAGCGTGATCGGAATCAACCCGATCGGCCCGCAACCGGCCGAGGCGTTCCTGCATCGTGTTCCGGACGCGGAGCCCGCGCCGGAGCCCGAGCCCGAGCCCGAATCCGATCTGGTCTCCCCCGGCGGCGCGGTGTACCGCGAGGTCCCCGCCGACCTGATCGAGCCGAACCCGAAGCAGCCGCGTCAGGTCTTCGAGGAAGACGCACTCGCGGAGCTCGTGCACTCGATTCGCGAGTTCGGTCTCATGCAGCCGATCGTCGTGCGCCGCGTCGAACCGGGCGTCGACAAGTTCCAGTTGGTCATGGGCGAGCGCCGCTGGCGCGCATGCCAAGAGGCCGGACTCGCCACGATCCCGGCCATCATCCGGGACACCGACGACGGCTCGATGCTGCGCGACGCGCTCCTGGAGAACATTCACCGCGTGCAGCTGAACCCCCTCGAGGAGGCGGCGGCCTATCAGCAGCTGCTCGAGGAGTTCGACGTCACGCACGAGGAATTGGCTTCGCGAATCGGTCGCTCGCGGCCGGTGGTGACGAATATGATTCGTTTGCTGAAGCTGCCGATTCCCGTGCAGCGTCGGGTGGCCGCCGGGGTGCTCTCGGCCGGACACGCCAGGGCGCTGCTCGGCTTGGATGCCGGCGCGGACGCACAGGAAGAATTGGCTGCACGAATCGTTCGTGAGGGAATGTCGGTTCGGTCTACGGAGGAAGCGGTGCAACTCGCGAACCGCGAGCCCACGCCGACCGCTCCCCCGGCACCGAAGCGCAAACCGATCCACATGCCGGGCCTGCAAGATGTTGCCGAGAGACTGTCGGGGTCCTACGACACCCGAGTCACGGTCAGCCTCGGCAAGAACAAGGGCAAGATCGTTGTCGAGTTCGGGTCCGTCGAAGATCTCGAGCGCATCGTGGCGCTGATGGAGCAAGTCGGCCCCGAAACGTCACTGTGACTGAAAGAGGCGGCACGTACTGTGGATAGTGATGTGGCGTGAGCGTGGATGAATCCGACAGCTGGAGGCTGAACAGAGCGGTGTCGACCAGCGTCACGGCTTTGACTCTCGACGGGCTCGGTCAGCTCCCGGCGCACACCCGGCGGTGTGTGTTCTGGGAGCTCGACCCGGCCGTCGCCGCGGACTCGCACGCGTTCAGCGATCCAGTCTTCGAAAAGGAAGCCTGGCTCTCGACGGTGATGCTCGAGTGGGGTTCGTGCGGGCAGGTGGCCCACGTGGACAACAACCTCGCGGGCTGTGCGCTGTACTCCCCCCCGAGTGCCGTGCCACGTTCCGCGCTGTTCCCCACGTCCCCAGTAAGCCCGGACGCGGTCCTGCTGACCACGCTGCAGGCCGAATTCCCCTACGATGAGGCCGATGTAGCCCATCGCCTTGTTCAGGCCGTGGTGGCCGATCTGGTGCGTCGTGGCGTGCGAGCGCTGGAAGCATTCGGCATTCGCAACGGCCCACCGTCGAGTTCGGTAGCCGATCGCGGCTTCGGATCGTCGATGCGGTTGATGGAACGGATCGCGGCGCCGCTGCGGGACCCGTCGTCCGCGACGAGGTGCACTCCCGAAACCTGCATGATCGACGCGGATTTCCTCGCCGAGGTCGGTTTCGAAGTGGTGGCCCCGCACCACCGCTTCCCCCGGCTGCGCCTGGAACTCGACTCCGATCACGGCTGGAAGGAAGACGTCGAGCGCGCGCTCGACCAACTCCTGGCGGCGGCGTCGATGGAACCGCCCTCGCGCGTCGGCGCGCACTGACCCGAGACAACAAGAACGGCCCCGCGGACAACCGCGGGGCCGTTGGTCTTGTGTGGGGCTAGACGCGCGGGGCGGGAACGTTGCCCGCGTCGGCGGCCGCCAGTTCTTCGGCGAGCAACTCGGCGAAGGTATAGGTGCCGGTCGGCTGGTCGTCCTGGCCGAGTAGATAGAGCCGCTTCACCGAGATCAGAATCGCTTCGGCGATCACGTCGCGCATGCGCGGGTTGGTGAGCACCGAGGCGTCGTAGTCGTTGGTGAGGTAGCCGAGGTCGACCTGCACGGTCGGCATCTTGGTCAGGCGCAACAGGTCCCAAGTGCGCTGATGAGTCCGGCAGTCCTGCACCGAGGTTCGGGCCACCACTTCGCGCTGGATGAAACCGGCCAGTACCTGACCGATCATCGACACCGAACCGTGCGAGTTGCCCCAGTAGAAACCGGCCACTCCCTTAGCGGACGGGTTGTCACTGGTCGCGCAGCGCAGCGAGATCATCAGGTCGGCATCGAAGGCGTTGGAGGTGTCGGCGCGTTCGACATCGGTGGGGTTGGCGCCCCACGGCCGGGACAGGAAGGTTTCCATACCGGTCGCGGCCATCCGGCCTTCGAGCCTGGAAGCGAGATCCCACAGGATCTCCGACTCGTAGACGTCACCGTATTCGGTGGGTACCGCGAAACCCTTGTCGGCGCCGCCGAATCCGGGGTCGATGACGATCCGCTTGCCGGTGAGCTGCGGGCCCGCCCGGTGCACCACTTCTTCCTCGGCGATGCGATGCGGGTTGCCACCGGTCACGCGCGCGCCGAGCAGATCCAGCGAGCGCAAGGTGTCGGGTCCGCAGATACCGTCGGCGGACAGGCCGATCTCGCGCTGGAACGCGCTGAGCCCGTCGTGGGTGTGCGGGCCGAAGTGCCCGTCCACCCGGTACACGTAGAAGCCGAGATCCTGCAGCTTGCGCTGCAGGGTGGCCACGTCGTCACCGTAGAGCGGCGCCGACAATTGGTAGATCAACGTGCGAGCACCCAGCCGGTAGGAGGCTTCCTTCAGCGCGCGATAGGTGGCCGGACCGACCACCCCGTCGACGAGAAGACCGCGCTGCTGCTGGAACGCGCGGATCGCCGAATCGAGGGGCCGATCGAACACCGCCTCGGTGTCCTTCCAATACTCCGGTCCGTCAGTGGATTCGACGTGTGGGAGATGCAGGAAACCGAGGCTTGCGAGGGTGCTCCGAACCTCTGCGACGGCTGGTCCTGAATCGCCGTGACGAAGTCGGTGCATGCGTAAGAGCCCTTTCCTTCGGCCGGAGCGTCCGTCGATTGTCTCAGACCCGGGCCGCTTTGCGGGAATCCCGGGTCCAGGCATCCTACGGCGCGTCGGCCGGTAGGAGACGCTTTTATCGGATGCTCTGTGTTAGATGAGACCGTCGAGCTCGCGCAGCAGCGCCGCCTTACCTTTCGCGCCGACGATCTGCTTCACCGGCTTGCCACCCTGGAACAAGATCATCGTGGGCAGCGACAGGATCTGGTAGTCGCGGGCGGTGCCGGGATTGGCCTCGGTGTCGAGCTTGGCGATGGTCAGCTTGTCGGCGTGGGTGCCTGCGATCTCCTCCAGCACGGGGGCGACCATCTTGCACGGGCCGCACCAGTCGGCCCAGAAGTCGACGAGCACCGGCTTTTCGCTGAGCAGGACGTCGTCGGCGAAGGACTGGTCGGTGACGGTGATGGTGTTGGCACTCTCGGCCATGGGTGTCTCCTCGACAGGGGTGGAACTCGAAATCAGTTGGCGCGCACGGCGGCCGGGCCATCGGCGTGGTCGAGCGTGTTGGCGGTGATGTCGCCCTGCTCGGCGAGCCAGCGTTCGGCGTCGATCGCGGCGCGGCAGCCGGTGCCCGCGGCGGTGATCGCCTGCCGGTAGGTGTGGTCGACGAGGTCGCCCACGGCGAAAACGCCCGCGACATCGGTGGCGGTGCCCGGATCGGTCACCTGCACATAGCCTTCGCCGTCGAGTGCGACCTGGCCCTTGACGAGTTCGCTGCGCGGATCGTGCCCGATGGCGACGAACAGGCCGGTCGCGTCGAGCTCGGACTCCGCGCCGGTGCGGGTGTCGCGCAGGGTGAGGCTGGTGACGCTCTTCTCACCGTTGACCTTCACGACCTCGGAGTTGAGCTGGAACTTGATCTTCTCGTTGGCCTTGGCACGCTCGAGCATGATCCGTGACGCACGGAACTCCTCACGGCGGTGCACGATGGTGACGCTCGCGGCGAACTTGGTGAGGAAGGTCGCTTCCTCCATGGCGGAGTCGCCGCCGCCGACCACGACGATGTCCTGGCCCTTGAAGAAGAAGCCGTCGCAGGTGGCGCAGGCGCTCACACCGCGGCCGAGCAGGTCCTGCTCCCCCGGCACGTTCAGGTAGCGCGCGGCCGAACCCATCGCGAGGATCACGGCGTAGGCCTCGAAGGTCTCGTCACCGACGGTGACCTTCTTCACGGGGCCGGACAGGTCGATCGCGTCGACGTCCTCGGTGCGCAGCTCGGCGCCGAAACGCTTGGCCTGGTCGCGCATCTGCTCCATGAGGTCGGGGCCCATGATGCCGTCGCGGAAGCCGGGGAAGTTCTCCACCTCGGTGGTGGTCATCAGGGCGCCACCGAACTGGGTGCCCTCGAAGACCAGCGGCGAAAGCTCCGCGCGGGCGGCGTAGACGGCCGCCGTGTAGCCGGCGGGTCCTGAGCCGACGATGATCAGGTCGCGAACTGGCGTGCTCATGGGGACCTTCCGAGAAGTAAAGCTGGGACGTGTCGGTCAACAACAGCCTAAACGGTGTTGTTCCCGGTATTTCTTTGCGGCTGGTCCCTCAACCGATGTCGCGCAGGGTGAGCCGTTCCGGGGTGCCGGTGGTGCAGCCGGTACCGACCACCAGGGCGGTGATGGTGGGGGCCTGCTCGCCCTGGACGAGGACCAGGACGGCGTCGGAGCCACGGAAAGTGATATTCGACGCTCCCAGTACCGCGCGGTCGATGCCGTTGGCTTGCACGCAGCGGGTGAGGGCTGCTTCGTCGGCCAGCGGGCCGATCACGTCGCGTTTGCCCAGTGCGCGGAGTGCGGCGGCGGTGGTGAGTTCGTCGGCGGCCGCCGGTTCGGTGAACGGCGCGGCGGTGGGGGTGCCCTCGGTGGTGTCGAACGTGCTGAACACGGCACCGGCGCCCGCCAGGACGGCCACGGTGGCGGCGGCCGCGGCGAGTAGCCCCAGTCGGCGCCGGGAGCGGTAGCGATCCAGCGAGATCGGGGCCTCGCCGGCCGGTGCGGGGGGAACAGCAGCGAGCGGCGTGATGCGCTCGGTCGGGCCCTCCCCCGCGTCGAGTTCGGCGACGAATCGGAACATGCGGTCGGCCACGTCGTCGGGCATGCGGTGCATGACCCGCTCGTCGGTGGCGAGCGTGCGGAGGTGGGTGTTCACCTCGTCGAGCTTGTTCAGGTAGTGCAGCGCGTCTTCGTCGGTGCGGACCACGGGCCACAGCTGCTCGCACAATTCGGGCGCGAGGTTGTCGGCATGCAGATCGGCCAGCAGTTCCGACGGGAACGGAGGCTGCGGCACGGATCGAGACACCCTCGCACCTCCCCTGTTCTGTCGATATCGGATCGCAGGATTTACATCGCTGACTTGTTCGTCACTGTTAATGACGCATCCCGACTACATCCGGTTCCCTGGATCCCGGAAAAATTCCAAACGTTCTTGCAAACGTACGCGCGCTCGGGCGCATCGGCTCTTGATCGTGCCCGGCGCCACGCCGAGCGCAGCGGCGGTTTCGGCGACGCTGCGGCCCTCCATCTCGGTCATGACCAGGGCTAATCGTTGTTCGTCAGGGAGGGTGAACAGCGCCTCGCTCACGACGGTGGACAGTTCGTAGTGCGCGAAGGCGTCGTGCGGGTCGACCGCCTCGGGCATGGTGTCGGGCAGGATCGACACGGCGCGACGGGTCTTGTTGCGCCGGATCCGGTCGAGGCAGGCATTCACCACGATCGCGTGCAGCCAGCTGCGCACCTCGGATTCGGCGCGGAACGAGTCGGCGGTGCGATGGGCCGAGAACAAGGCGTCCTGCAGACAGTCGGCAGCGTCCTCGCGGTTGTAGGACGTGCGCAGCGCGGTCTGCCAGAGATGGTCGGAATGCCTGCGCAGCAGTTCGGCGAAGACATACGGTTCCCCGCGAACGTGGGCGGCAAGCAGTTGCTTGTCGCTGCCGTTCTCCAGGAACGAGCGGACGCTGGGCGCGACCTGCCGCGGTGGCACACCGCGGACTTGCTCGTTGACATCCGGCGACAAAACTGACCCCTTGGACAGCGCTCATTACGGCGACTTCGAGCCGACGAACAAGGCCGATCCATCACCTGACTACAACGCGACGTCCAGGATCGACGTCAACAAATCCTGGGTAACTCTCAACCGAGAGCGCGGGGGGATCATATCGTTGATAACAATTACGCACCAACCGGACCGCGGTTCGATGAAGATCGACAGTGGGCCCGGAAATGATCGACCACCTGCGCAGATAGCAGAGGTGGGAGGGTTTTACGGCGCGATGAGACTAAGGGGCCGCGTCGAAGCGGACGTCGGCGATCGCGGTCTGGAACTGACCGCCGGAATTCGCCAGTCCGGTGATCCAGACGAGCACGAAACGAGCGGCCTGATCGGTCTGCACGGCGATATCGGTGACGCCGTCACCGAGCTTGGCCGAACCGATCAGCTGGGTCTGGTCGAGCGTGGGCGCCTCGGTGGGCGAGGTACGGATCTCGACCGTGCTGCCCGCACTGGGTGAGGTGATCGACACATTGGTGAGCTTGGCCGGCGTCGGCAGCGTGGCCAGCAGCCCCACGCCCTTCTTGAGGGCGGGGAACTGCTGGAAGTACTGATCGGTGCGCCACACCGTCGCCGCGTTGTGGTCGAGCACCGCGCCCGCCGCCGCGGCGCCGTCGGGGGTGCCCTCCGGGGAGAACACCGCGGCACCGGTGACCGGCACCGGCACACTCGTCGGCGGTGCCGCGGGGTCGTCGGCGGGCGGTGCGGACGCCGCGGGCGGAGCCACACTCGAGGTGAGGCCGATATTGATCTGCTGGTCCAGCGGCTTGTCCGACGCGCCGGGCGCGAAGATGCTGACCATCCACCAGATCAGCACGCCGACCACCAGCGCGGCGAGCACGCCGAGGCCGACCATGATCCACATCATCCGCTTGGAGCGTTCCCGCTCGGCCGCGAGCAGTTCCGGGTCGGCGAGTGAATCGGCACCGGGGGCCACAGCCCGCTGACCCAGACGTAAGACCGGAATGAAGTCGGTCTTCTGATCGACGACCGAGGCCTGCTCGAGCACGTGCTGCACGGTGGCAGCGGTGCGCACGCCCTTGTTGGATTCCAGCGAGCGAACCGCGACGGCCGAGATCTCGAACGGCACCTCCGGCCGGATCTGCCGCGGTTCCACCGGCGTGCCGTCCGGCCCGAAATCGGCCAGTCGCAGGCCGCCGATGGTGGCCGCCGACCCGGTGACACCGCCGACGCGAATCGGCCAGCGTGCGGTGATCAGGGCGTAGAGCATCGCGCCGAGGCCACGGACGTCGCCTTGCGCGTCGGAATCGCCGAGGGTGCCGGGGAACGCGAGGACGGCGTCACCGGAGGCACTGATCCGGATCCGATCGGGGTGATCGATCGACAGCGAGCCGCCGCCACGGTGCGCGAGTTCGGCCGCCGAGGCGAGCGCCCTGATGGCCCTGGCCGCGCCGACCGGCGACGGCACGGTCTCGGCCATCTCACGCAGCGAACGACCGGGGGTCCACTCGGCCACGACGATGCCGCCGGAGCTGCCACGGACCACGTCGAGCACCCTGGCCAGGCCGGGCGAATTGATCCGGCCCAATCGCAGCGTGCGCGACAGCACCGCCTGCGGGCCGTCGTGACCGGAGTTCTCGCCCGAGGTCTGATCCGCGTCCACGAAGGTCAGCGCGACCTCGCGATCGAGCTTGATATCGAGTGCCTGCCAGAACTTCAGCCCGCGCGCACCCCCGTGACCGGCCAGCAATCGGTACCGGCCACCGGCGACGGACGCGCCGGGGATGAGCTTGGGGCCACGCTGCCCACGGTTGGCCGCGGCGCTCGGGGGCACCTGCGGGGGAATCGGCAGCATGCCGGTGTCGTATGTCGGACCGTGCGGCGGCATGGCCGAACGTGCGTCGTCTTCGTGCGTATCGCCTTCGTCTGGCGCGTCGGTATGTTCGGAATCCGTCGAGTTCGGCGCATCGGGCCCGACCTCGGTGGACATTCCTGCTGCCGCGCGCGCCGCAGAATCAGCGGCCGGGACGCCGCCCACCGCGTCATCGCTCACCCTCGGTCCTCCTTCGGCCTGAAAACCCGTGTCGGTCTGCGGAACAGCGTACGGGAACTGTGCTTTACCGGTGCTGTCAACAGCGCCCGGTCGAATGACGGGAAGCACCATGGTCTGGGTGTCCAAAGACTGCCCATATGCGGGGAATCCGTAGGTATCGGGACGGCGCAGGACGGTGGTCGCGTAGATGTCGTCTGCCGGGGTGTCGTCGAGTCCGAGATCCGGCGCGGGCGGGGTGATGCCGAGCTTGCGCGAGATCGCCACGGTGATGGCGACGACCTCGGGGATACCGGCCAGACGCATCAGGCCGAAGGCCACCGAGAACATGACCAGCGAATCGACGACGACGCGCAGCAGCGAGCCCGCGCCGCCGGAGACGCGGTCGAGTCCGGTCACCGAGTCGACGATCAGCATCACCGCGCCGCCCGCGATCGAGGCGAGCAACACTCTGGTCACAGTTCGGCCGACATTGACCATTCGCAGGTCGCCGAGGCTGCGGTGCAGCAGCACGCCGCCGATCACCGCGCCCGCGGTGAAACCGAGGCCGGTGGCGACACCGAGAACGATCACCACGTCGTCGCTGTCGCGGGCGATGACCGGTGCCAGCGCCGAGATCAGGATCTTGATCGTCGTGATGCCGAGGATGATCCAGGTCGGTGTCCATGCCTGCTCGCGCGCGTAGAACACCCGCAGATGGATGAGTACAAGCGAATACGGGATGAGCGAGAACGCCGACCAGCTCACCGCGCTGCCGAGCCGTTCGGCGTCACCGGAGAATCGCGCGTAGCCGTAGAGCGCCTGGCCGATCTCCGGGCCCGCGAGCGTCATGAAGGTGACGATCGGCAGCATCGCGATCATCGTGAGTCGCGTGGCTACGGACAGGTCGTCGACCACGGCGGGGGTGTCGTCGTCGGCGGCGCTGCGGCTCAGCCTCGGCATGATCGCGGTGAGCAGGGTTACCCCGATCACGCCGTAGGGCAGCTGCAACAGCGCCCACGCGTTCGCGAAGATCGCGGGACCCGCTTCGTCGGCCGAGGAGGCGATGTTGTTCGCGACCACCAAGCCGACCTGGCTGATCAGCACGTACAAGATGATCGCGATGCCCATCTTGCCGAACTGCTTGAGCCGCGCGTCGACTCCCCACAGCGGACGCAGGTTGATCCCGTGCCTGCGGATCGCGGGCAGCAGACAGAGTGCCTGTGTCGCCACGCCCGCGGTGATGCCGAGGCCGAGGACCAGCAGTTTCGGGTCGCTCATGCGTACCGGGTCGAGCGTGATCTCGCCGGGTGTCAGCGCGTAGACCGCCAGCACCGTCAACGCGACCACATTGTTCATCACGGGTGCCCACGCACCCGGTTTGAACGCCTGTCTGGTGTTGAGGATCGCGGTGAACAGCGCGGACATGCCATAGAAGAGCAGCGCGGGTGCCAGTAGGTAGGTCAGCGCGACGGTCAGGTTCGTATTCACCTTGCCGTCGGAGGAGACGAGCACGTGACCGGCCAGGATCGGCGTGGCCGCCAAGGTGAGCACCGTGGCGACGAACAGCACGGTGAAGGCCGCTGTCACCAATCTGCGCACGAACGCGGCGCCGTTGTCGGCGTCCTCCTGCTCGGCGCGGATCAGGGTCGGCACGACGATGGCGGTGAGCACGGCGCCGAGGACGAGCTCGGCGACCATGTTCGGGATCAGGTTCGCCGAGATGAACGCACTCGCGATGGCCGGACCGAGCACGGTCAGCAACAGCAGCTGCTTGGCGAATCCGGTGATCCGGCTGATCAGCGTCGCGACGGCGATCGAACCCGAGTCCTTGAGCAGCTTCGCGTTGGCACTCATCGGGGCGCCGCCCGCCTTGCCGGCAGGTTCGGCCGCTACCTTCTGGGGCCGGGCGATGACCTGAGTCCGCTCCGCTGACCGATCGCCGGCGGGCACACCGCTCGCGTTCCGGCCACGATCGCCGAATCCGGCGCCTGCCTGGCGGCCATCCCGGGCGGGGTCCGCGGCGGGCATCCCGGGGAAACTCCCCCGCGACGGCATCGGACGTCCCTGCTCCGGCGGGCCTTGCCTGCGGCCACCGGCCTGATCGGGCCGATCCTGTCTCGGAATGGCGCCGGACTGCCCACCGCGCGGCGGGACCGGTCGTTGCTGGGGGAACTCGCCCGACGGGTTCGGCCCGGATCGCCGCGGGGCGAATCCGTCCGGTCCGGGACGTTGCTGCTGCGGAAACTCACCCGAGCGCCCGGCGGAACCAGGTCCGGGGCGCTGCTGTTGCGGGAATTCGCCCGAACGGCCGGCGGAACCAGGTCCGGGCCGTTGCTGTTGCGGGAATTCGCCCGAGCGCGCGCCGGAACCAGGTGCGTGGCGTTGCTGGGGAGGTACAGGGCGACCGTCCGGCCCGTAAGCAGGGGGGCGCGGTGGCAGGCCGGGCGGACCGGCAGGAGGCTGCGGTGCGCCGGGAGGGCCGCCTACACCGGGGCGCGGCGGCGGTCCGGGACGTTGCTGCTGCGGGAATTCACCCGAACGATTCGCCTGGCCGGGCGGTCGTTGACGTGGAGCGGGCCCGCGCCCTTGGCGGTCGCCCTGGGGCGGGCGCTGCTGATCCGGGCGGTAGTCGGCCGGGCGTGGCTGACCCTGTGCCGGGCGGAACCCGGCCGGTGGCTGTTCAGTGGGGCGACCGGGAGCCGGCGCGGCGCCGTGATCCGGCCCGGGACGGTATCCGGCCTGTTCGGGCCGCACCCCGGGCCGAGCACCTGGCGCAGCGGGATGACGTGGCGCGCCGGGCAGATCCACCGCGGGCCGATTCCCCGGCTGACGAAATCCACCGGGCTGTTCGAACGCCGGATCACCGGGGCGTACCGGCGGTCGGCCATCGCGAGGCGCGGCGTCCGGTCGATGACCAGGCGCGCCGGGCCGCCGATCCACGTGCTGTGCAGCCTCGTCGCGGTCGGCGTCCTGTCCGGCCGTCATCCCGCGTTCCCACGGAGCACTGGGCGCCCGGCGCAGGGTCGGGTCGTCGTCGTGGTCACGCCGATGAGCGGAATCATCGTCGCCCATCATGCCTCCTGTACCCGGCGTAACCCGCGAATCCCGCCGGTCCGATGAGCGTTTCGCTCACCAGTGCCACTCTCGTCCTTGTCTGTCATGGTGCCCTGACCGCGCGTCAGGCGCGGGTGTTCACTGCCGTTGCAGCCGCTGACGTGCGCGCCGCAACCGACCCGCCCGTTCGACCGTCTCCGGGGTGAACCCTTCGTCGGCGGGGTCGGGCTGTCCGCGGAACCGCCGCAGCAGTCGGCGCCCGGCCAGCAGCAACAGCAGTATCGCGGCACATGCGGTAATTATGGCCAGGGCCTGACCGTAGGCGTTCGAGCGCACCGAGACCGAGGTCGCCTCTCCTAGCGCTATCCCGTCCGGGGTGGTAAGGGCGATCGGAATGACCAGCTTACGGCTGTCGCTCACCTCGGTCGGGATCTGGAACGACCGGGTCCCGGACGGCGGAAGCAGCTGTTCGCCGATATCGGTGATGTTCGTCTCGGCGGGCGCTTCGATCCGGAACATCACCCGGATGGCGACGGGCAGTTCATTGCGCGCCACCAGCAACAACGGGCTCTGCTCGGAGGCCAGCGTGTACACCCCGCCCGGTGGCAGCACCGAGACCGAGGAGAACATCGTGTCCAGTTCGCGGGTCGCCTGGTCGATGCGCCGCTGGGCGTGCAGGTCGGCGAGCGTGTCGTTGTCGGCCCTGCGGTCGGACAGGCTCAGCGCGCGCAGCAGATCCTCGCGTGCCGGGGTGAGGAACGCGTGCGGGGTGAGCTCGGATTCGGGCAGTTCGACCAGCGCGCGCATCAGCTCGGTCACCCGGGCGCCCTGGTCGTGCACCGGTCCGATGAACTGTTCCGGCGCGGCGTCCTGGGCGGCGCGCGGCAGATACTCCAGCGCGAACGGCCGCGGGTCGGGTGCCTGTGTGACGAGGTCGGTGAAGCTGCGCGGGCCGGCGAGGTTGTTGCGGGTGAGCAGTTCGACCTGCTTGAGCAGCGCGACGCCCTCCTCCCGGCTGGCACCCCACTGCTGCGGTGGCATCAGCAGCTGCGAGCGCGGCCGGTCCGGCGACGGATTGAGCGCACTCCAGGCCATCGCGCCGAGCGCGTCCTGCAACCGGGCCGCGCGTGAGTCGTTGGTGACGTCGAACCGCACCTTCGACGGTGTGAACGACGGCGTCGGGGGGTTCGAGCCGACCGCGGCCAGCGCGGTCGCCGACCAGATGTCGAAGGTGGTCACCCGCAGCGCGGGATCGGTCCCGGCGGCGGCGCCGGCGGGCGGTTCCACGCTCACGCCCGGCACCCGCACGACATCGGGCGCGGACTGTTCCCCACCGACGACCACATCGGGCGTGAGCGTGGTCGGAGCGGAGGTGAGCGCGTTGTCGGTATCGGCGGGCGACCCGTCACCCGACACCGCGGAACCGGCCAGCACCGCCGTGCCGTATCCGTGCTCGCGCAACAACAGCCCGGCCGGATCGTCGATGCTGCCCGAATCGGGCAGGCTCACCCCGCGCAGCGACTGCGTGCCGAGGATCGAGTCCACGACGTCGGCGGGCGCGAGCAGGGCCCGCGCCGACAGACCCGGATCGTTCACCGCAGCCAGTGCCGACACGTCGACCTGCGCGAACGGCAGGGCCACCGTGCACATCGACCCGGCCAGCGCACGCAACCGGTCGAGCCAGGCTTGCGCGTTGGCCGCCCCGGTCCCTTCCCTGGTCGCCCCGCTCGGATCCGACGGACTGGCCAGCACCCGATAGCCGCGCGTCATCGTCTGCACGGTCGAGACCAGGTCCGGATCGATGGCGATACACACCGATCCGGCCACACTTCTGTCCTTGCCCGGCGCGGGCACCACCGATTCCAGCGCGGCGACGAGCTGTTCGAGCCGCCCGCCCTTGCCGACCGAGGCCGCCAGTTCGTCATCGAGCAGTTCGGCCTGGCCGTTCACCGAGCCGGGCTTGCCCGCGACCATGCGCGGCCGGTCGGCCAGCGGCCAGATCATCGTGGTCGCGATCGGTGACGCTTCCGGCGGCGGTGTCACCGCCGGTTCCGCGCTGCCGTCCACACCGGTCGGCGGCAGTCCGAGGACGGGGAGCAGGAAGCGCGCGTCGTCGAGCCTGGCCTGGGTGCCGTAGGCGGGTTCACCGTTGACGTTGAGCAGCAGCGGATACACCCCGGGATCGGTGAGCCCGAGCGATGCCTCCGAGCCCGCGCGCAACGCGATGCTCACCGAGAACTGTTTGCGCTGACCGGGACTCAACTGCGGCGCCACATCCTGGAACGGACCGGTCACCTCGTAGTTCACCTGGTCCAGCCGTAGCGAACTGCGCAACCCACTCGGCGAAGCCACCGCGGCGGCCCGTTGGATCCGCACGCTCACGTCGTCGACGACCCGGTCGCCGATATTGGTGACTGTGCCGGAGATGGTCAGCTTCGGGTCGCTGCCGGTGGTGACCGTGCCCGGCGCCACCGCGTCCAGGGTCAGCTTGAGAAACTTCGGCGTTCCCGACCCGTCCGTTTGAGCGTGCGCGACCGCGGGCAGCAGCGTCATCGAACCCAAGATGGTCAGGACCGCCGTGATCAGCCGGATCAGTCCACCCGTCATCGCTTGCCGGTCTCCATCCGGTCGATCAATCGGTTCGCCACTTCGGCCAACCGCCGTTCGTCGGCGTAGGCCAGTCGGGAATCCAACTCGCTCAACGGAACCCACGCAACCTGGGTCACTTCGACGTCGGCGTCGGACAGCTCACCGCCCAGACACCGCAGCAGAAAATGGTGCACGGTCTTGTGTACCCGTCTGCCCTCGGTGACGAACCAGTAATCGATGCTGCCGAGCTCGGCGACCACTTCCCCGTCGATTCCGGTTTCCTCGGCGACTTCGCGGATCGCGGTCTGCTCGGAGGTCTCGCCCTCTTCGATATGCCCTTTGGGCAGCGACCACAACAGTCGTCCGCGACGGTCGGTGCGCCCGATCAGCGCGGCGGTGCGCTGTTCCTTGGGGCCGTCGAGCCCTTCGACGACCAGGCCGCCCGCCGAGGTTTCCCGGACGGTGCGCATGCGGGGTTTGCCGGCGTTGTTCGCCGAACCGCGCCGCCGCGGCTGGCGGCGTCGACTGTTCGCGCGATCGGCCGGAGGAGACACCTCGCCAGCTTAGCTGGGTTTGTTTTTGCGGCACCTGCGGTGCCGCGGGGTTTGCGCCCCCTGGTGTCCCGCAGTTGGGGGCGCTCAGAGGCGGCAGGGGCGCAATCGATTGGACCGGGTCGGTAAAGTCGACGTTCGTGGTTTCCCCCGATGTTGTCCCTGATGCTGTGGCGGATCGTCGTGCTCGCCTGCTGGCGGGGGCGGCGGTGACTTTGGGGCAGCTCAATGATGTTTTGACGCCGTTGGGGGCGATGTTCGCCGAGAAGGGGCACAGTCTTTATCTGGTCGGTGGCAGCGTGCGTGACGCGGTGCTCGGCCGGCTCGGCAACGACCTGGATTTCACCACCGACGCGCGGCCGGAGGTCGTGCAGGAGCTGATGCGTGGGTGGGCCGACCACCTGTGGGATACCGGCGGCTTGGCCTTCGGTACGGTCAGCGCGGCCAAGAAAGATCAGCAGCTCGAGATCACCACCTTCCGCGCCGATACCTACGACCGGGTCTCGCGTAATCCCGAGGTCACCTTCGGCGACTCACTCGAGGGCGACCTGGTGCGCCGCGATTTCACGGTGAACGCGATGGCGGTCAAGATCGCCGCCGACGGGTCGCTGGAATTCGTCGACCCGCTCAACGGGATCGAAGCGCTGCTCGAAGGCGTGCTGGATACTCCTGCGGCGCCACAGGATTCGTTCGACGACGATCCGCTGCGGATGCTGCGGGCCGCGCGCTTCGTCGCCCAGCTGGGTTTCGAGGTCGCGCCGCGGGTGCGTGCGGCGATCATCGAGATGGCCGATCAGATCGACCGGATCACCGCCGAGCGGGTGCGCGCCGAACTCGACAAACTGATCGGCGCCGACCACCCGATCGACGGCATCAACCTCATGTGCGACACCGGACTGGCGCAGCGCGTGCTGCCCGAGGTGCCCGCGATGAAGCTCGAGATCGACGAGCACCACCAGCACAAGGACGTGTACCAGCATTCGCTGACCGTGCTGCAGCAGGCGATCGACCAGGAGGAAGGCGACGCCGACCTGGTATTGCGCTGGGCGGCACTGCTGCACGACATCGGCAAGCCCGACACCAAACGCAACGAGCCCGCGGGCGGCGTGAGTTTCCACCACCACGAGGTGGTCGGCGCGAAGATGGTGCGCAAGCGGATGCGAGCGCTGAAGTACCCGAAGGCATTCACCGAAGAGGTTGCGCGCCTGGTGTTCCTGCACCTGCGTTTCCACGGTTACGGCAAGGGACAGTGGACGGATTCGGCGGTGCGCCGATACGTCACCGACGCCGACGACCTGCTCGAACGCCTGCACAAGCTCGTGCGCGCCGACTGCACCACCCGCAACAAGCGCCGCGCCGCGGCCCTGCGCTCGACCTACGACGAGCTGGAGGAGCGGATCGCGGCGCTGCGCGAGCAGGAGGACCTGGCCCGGGTGCGCCCGGATCTGGACGGCAACGCGATCATGGAACTGCTCGGGCTGCCGCCGGGGCCGCAGGTCGGTAAGGCATGGAAGTACCTGAAGGATCTGCGACTCGACCGCGGCCCGATGACCCGCGACGAGGCCGAAGCCGCCCTGCGGGAATGGTGGGCCACGCAGAACTGATCAGAAGACGATCAGCGTTGTTCCCGCGATGATGGCGTCGCGGATCTGGGTCAGGTCGAACGAGCCGGTGGTCTCGGGCAGTTCGAGCCGGAATTTCACCACGTCACCGCGCCGGTGCGCGTAGGAGATGCTGGCCCGGTTGGGCAGGTCGTCGAGCAGTAGCGCGGGCGCGGGCACCACGCGCTTGGGGAGCCGGATGCCGTACCAACTGGCCTTGCGGATGTCGAGGGTGAGCAGGTTGTCGTAGACCTGCCCGTCGACGACCGCCCGCATCTTGCGCGTGCGATGCGTCGCGACGATCTGTCCGCGCTGGTCGAGGCGCACCCGCCAATCCAGGTTCTGGGCGTCCACCCAGTCCGCCAGCGCGCCGATGCCGATGGCGCCCTCGATGTCGAGTTGCTGGACCCGGACCTTGGTGGGCACACCGGGAATCAGCCGCACACCGTGCGCGACCACGGTGACCGTGTCGAACGGATGTGAGTCCCAGACCAGGTTCGACAGCACGGTCTTGCTCTGGAAGTGAGCGCCGCGTCTGCGCAGCTTGAACGTGTCGAGGGTGGCGGTGAGGTCGTGCCCGAGCAGCGTGGCACTGATCTCCTGGCCGCCGAAACGGCTGAGGATGCCCTCGCTGAGCACGGTCATCAGCACATCGGGCATGAGCGCGGTGACGGTGCCGGAACCGAGGTCGGCGACGGGGTCGGCCCAGGACGTGGTGAAGCCGAGCCACTGGTCGATCCATGACGGGTCGAGCAGACGTTTGCCCATATCGACAGCGCCTGCCAGTGACCAGGACTTCGGATCGAAATACGTGGCCATGATGGCTCCGAGCGTACTTGGCCGCGTCGCCGGTGGCCATGAAGTGTGACCCGATTATGGGATATCACCACCGGTTGCTTCCGAAGGTGCGGAGTTGTTTTCTTGTTACATCCGAATATGCGGACATATCCTGATCGGGTGGCGAAACTGCGAATCAAGGAAGCGGCCGATCTGCTCGGTGTCAGCGACGACACGGTGCGTCGCTGGATCGACACGGGCGCCCTCACGGCGACCAAGGACGCCGCGGGCCGCCTGGTGCTGGACGGCCGGGAGCTGGCCGAACACGCCGTCGACCAGGCACGCACGCCACACACCCAGGTGGGTAGTGCCAGTTCGGCACGCAATCGGTTTCCGGGTCTGGTCACTCGCGTGGTGACCGACACGGTGATGGCACAGGTGGAGATGCAATGCGGTCCTTTCACGGTGGTTTCGCTGATGAGCAGCGAATCGGTGCGCGAGCTGGGGCTCGAGCCGGGCAGCGTCGCGCTGGCGAGCGTCAAGGCCACGACAGTGGTGGTCGAGAAGGCCGCCGAATGATCGGCCGGGTCGCGCTCGGTGCCGCGCTGGTGCTGGTCACCGTGAGTGGTTGCGGGAGTGGCGATACCGAGCAATCCACGCTCACCGTGTTCGCCGCGGCGTCGCTGAAGAGCGTGTTCACCGGTTTGGAGAAGGACTTCGAGACCGCCAATCCCGGTGTGGATGTGCAGTTCTCGTTCGCCGGTTCGTCGGATCTGGCCGCCCAGCTCCAAGCGGGCGCTCCCGCTGATGTTTTCGCCTCGGCCGACCAGCCGACCATGGACAAGGCGGTCCAGAGCGGCCGAATCACCGCGGCCCCGGCCACTTTCGCCACCAACGTCCTCACCTTGGTCACCGCACCGGGAAATCCCAAGGGCATCACCGGAATCAACGACCTCGCCGACGCCACCCTGGTGGTCTGTGCTCCCCAGGTTCCGTGCGGCCGGGCGACGAAGAAGGTCGCCGACGCCGCGGGCGCCACGCTGCGTCCGGTGAGTGAGGAGTCCTCCGTGGCCGATGTTCTCACCAAGGTGACCTCCGGCCAGGCCGACGCCGGCTTCGTCTACGTCACCGATGCGTCCGCCGCGGGCGCGAAGGTGGGCGTCGTGGCGGTGCCCGAGGCGTCGGCGGCCGTGAACTCGTATCCGATTGCCGTGGTGGCGGATTCGAAGCAGGCCGCGAACGCGCAGAAATTCTCCGAACTGGTCACCGGCCCCACCGGTCGGGCAGCCCTGGCCGCGGCGGGGTTCGGCGCGCCGTGATCGGTGTCGGCATCGGCGGCGCAGGCGGACCCGGCATCGCCGCGTGTTGCGCGGGCGGTGCCCGGTCCTGCTGGTTGGCTGGTGTCGTGAAGATTCCGGATCGGCCGGGGGTCGGTGTCGCGTGAGCACCGGGTTGCCTCGGTGGTTGCCGGTGCCCGCCGTCATCGGGTTCGCGCTGGTGGTGCTTCCGCTGGCCGCGTTGGCCTGGGGAGTGGAGTGGGGTCGGTTCGTCGAGCTGGTGAGTACCGAAGCATCAAGGGACGCACTGTGGTTGAGCCTGCGCACCGCGACCGCGAGCACCGTGCTGTGCCTGGTGTTCGGGGTGCCGATGGCGGCGGTGCTGGCCCGGGCCCGGTGGCCGGGGATGCCGGTGTTGCGCGCTCTGGTGTTGTTGCCCTTGGTATTACCGCCGGTGGTCGGCGGTATCGCGCTGCTCTACACCTTCGGCCGACGGGGGCTGCTCGGCGAGCACCTGGAAGCCGCGGGGATTCAGATCGCGTTCAGCACGACCGCGGTCGTGCTGGCGCAAACCTTTGTGGCACTGCCCTTTCTGGTGCTCACCCTCGAAGGGGCGTTGCGGACGGCGGGTAGCCGCTACGAGCAGATCGCCGCGACGCTGGGTGCGGGTCCGAATACGGTCTGGTGGCGGATCACCCTGCCCCTGCTTCGACCCGCGCTGATCTCCGGCGCGGTCCTCGCCTTCGCCCGCGCCCTCGGCGAATTCGGCGCCACCCTCACCTTCGCGGGCAGTCTCCAAGGCCGCACCCGCACCCTCCCGCTGGAGATCTACCTCCAGCGGGAAGCCGATCCCGACGCTGCCGTCGCCCTGTCGGTGGTGCTGATCGTCGTCGCCGTCCTGATCGTCCTGCTCGCCTACCGCCGCACCAGCCCGATCCCCGGCACCCAGCTGCGCAGCGGCGCCGGTGCTCCGCGAGCGATCGGCGGCGTGAAGTGACCGAGGAATCCGCGTCCTCGCCCGCTGCGGCGTCGAACCGTCCGACCGGTCTGTCGGTATCGGCGCGGATCGCCGCCCGCGATCTCGACGTGCGGATCGACGTCGCCCCGGGCGAGGTGCTTGCCGTGCTCGGCCCCAACGGTGCGGGTAAATCCAGTCTGCTCCAGGTGATCGCCGGGCTGGTCGTCCCAGACGAAGGCCACGTACGACTCGGCGATCGCAGCCTCACCGACACCGCCGAAGGCATCGCGCTACCGCCACATCGACGCGCCGTCTCCCTCCTCGCCCAGGATCCGCTCCTGTTCCCCCACCTCAGCGTGCGCGACAACGTCGCGTTCGGCCCGCGCAGCCGCGGCGCGAGCACCCGCACCGCCCGGAAAATCGCGGAAGACTGGCTGACCGCGGTCGACGCGACCGCCTTCGCCGACCGCCACCCCGGTGCCCTCTCCGGCGGCCAGGCTCAGCGCGTCGCCCTGGCCCGCGCCCTCGCTGTCGACCCCGACCTGCTGCTCCTCGACGAACCCATGTCGGCGCTCGACGTCGACGTGGCCCCGGCCATGCGCACCCTGCTGCGTCGTGTCCTGCGCGACGAACCCGGCCGCGCCCACCCCCGATGCGCCGTCCTGGTCACCCACGACATCATCGATGCCATCACCCTCGCTGACCGCCTCGTCGTTCTGGAGGCGGGCCGCATCGTCGAGTCCGGCCCGGTCGCGGAGGTGATGTCGCATCCGCGCAACCCCTTCGCCGCCCGCGTCGCCGGCCTCAACCTCCTGCGCGGCACCGGGGTCGAGTCGGCGCTGCTGCCCGCGTCGGCGGCTCAATCCTGGGATCAGCCGAGTTCAGCGGATCAGCCAGGTGCCGATGAACCGGCGATGCCGCGTACGCCCCTCGACGAGCAGGCCCCGGCCTTCGGGACTGTGCTGGTCGAAGATCTCGGCGTCGACGGCCGCGTTGTCGGGGATTTCGTACCCGGTGCCCGCGCGGCCGCGGTGTTCTCCCCGGCCGCGGTGTCGGTCTTCCGCACCCGGCCCGGCGGCAGCCCACGCAACGTCTTCACCGTCGACATCGCGGAGATCACCGACCGGGGCGGCATCGTCCGAGTCCGCGGTGACGCACCGCGGGCTCCCGGCCTGTGTGCCGATCTGACCCCGGCGGCCGTCGCCCAACTCCAGCTCACTATCGGTGCGCGGGTGTACTTCGCGGTGAAGGCCACCGAGGTCCGCGTGTACGCCTGCTGAACCACGCCCCGGGTGATAACGGTATGAATCTGTGCGTTCATGCTCGAAATACCGGGGTACATTCCCGGCGAGTGACCCGCGAAGACCGGAGGGCATCACATGCCGCTGGACCTGAACAGTGATCTGGGCGAGGGCTTCGGCCCGTGGCGGATGGGCGACGACGCCGCCATGCTCGACATCGTGACCAGCGCGAACATCGCGTGTGGTTTCCATGCAGGCGATCCGGCCACCATGCGCCGCACCTGCGAACTCGCCGTGGCCAAGGGTGTGCGGATCGGCGCGCACGTCGGCTATCGCGATCTGGTCGGTTTCGGCCGCCGCGATATCGCCATCGCCCCGGCCGATCTGCGCGACGAGGTGCTCTATCAGATCGGCGCGCTCGCGGCCTTCGCGCGGGCGGCGGGCGACCGGGTCCGCTATGTGAAACCGCACGGCGCGCTCTACCACGCGGCCGCCCGCGATCGCCTGCTCGCCGAAGCCCTTGTCGCCGCGGTGGCCGAAGCCGAACCCGGTCTCGCGCTGCTCGGACCGGCGGGTACCGAACTGGAACGGGCCGCTCAGCGGGTGCGTTTCGTCGGTGAGGGATTCGCCGACCGGGCTTACACTGCAACGGGTTCGCTGGCCCCGCGCGGAGTTGCCGGGGCGGTGCTGTCGGCCGACGACGCCGTGGCCCAGGCGACAACTCTTGCGCTGTCGGGGACCGCGCGTACCGTAGACGGTCCCGGTACGGTCGCCGTGTCCGTGGCCAGCGTGTGCGTCCACGGCGACTCTCCGGCGGCCGTCGAGATGGCCCGCCGGATCCGGGGGGCGCTCGACGAAGCCGGGATACCGGTGGAGCCGTTCAGCTGAGGGGTGGGAGGCACGATGGACATCGATTGGAACGCGCGGATCCGGCCCGCGGGTGACCGCGCCGTGCTCATCACCCTCGACGACCCGCGCCCGGTACAGCGGTTGGCCTCCGCGCTGCGCGTGCACGCGATAGCCGGTGTCGAGGATGTGCTGCCCGCGGCGGAAACCGTGCTGGTCACCATGCATTCGGTGAGTTATGGCGTGCAGGTCCGCCGTGAACTCGTCGCGCTGCTCGACCGGCTGGATCACGAGCCACCGCAAGCGGATTCGCCGGATGTTTCCCGTGGAACAGTGCCGGATACCGAGGCGGTCGTGGAGATCCCGGTGCACTACGACGGCGCGGACCTGCCCGAGGTGGCCCGGTTGCTCGACCTGTCGATCCCGGAGGTGATCGCGGCGCACACCGGCACTGTCTGGCGGTGCGCGTTCGTCGGTTTCGCGCCCGGTTTCGGCTACCTCACCTCGCCCGACGGCAGGCTCACGGTGCCACGCCGCACCCATGCCCGCACGGCCATCCCGGCGGGCGCGGTGGCGCTGGCCGGCGGATATTCGGCGGTCTACCCGCGCGGCACGCCGGGCGGTTGGCAGTTGATCGGCACCACCGATCTGCGAATGTGGGCGGTGGACCGCGATCCACCCGCGCTGGTGCGGGCGGGTTCGGCGATCAGGTTCGTCGCTTCCGAGGAATAGCTGCTTCGGCGGAAAATCAAGGGCTGCTCAACGGTGCGCCGCCTCGACAGCGAATCGGGGAGAGATCGAATGCTGATCTTCATCGAACGGGTGGGGCCGCTCGCGACAGTGCAGGACCTGGGCAGACAGGGCTGGTTCGATTCCGGCGTCGGCCAGGCGGGTGCGGCCGACCGCGGGTCGCTGCGGCTGGCGAACCGGCTGGTCGGCAATCCGGAGAACTTCGCCGCCATCGAAGCACTGCTCGGCGGCCTCGCCCTGCGCGCCGACGGTCACCTCACCGTCGCGGTCACCGGCGCGCCCGCCCCCGCCACCGTCGACGGCACCCCGGTCGGGCATGCGAGTGTGCTCGAACTCGACGAGGGCCAGGTGCTGCGACTCGGCCTCGCGAATACCGGTCTGCGCAGCTACGTGGCGGTGCGTGGCGGTATCGATGTGGCCAAGGTGCTGGGTTCGCGTAGCCGCGACACCTTGTCCGGTATCGGTCCCGACCCGCTGGTGGTCGGCACGCAGTTGCCGGTCGGTCCCCCGCCGCGCACCCTGCCGACCGTGGAATTCGCGCCGGTTCCGTTGCCGCCGAAAGTGCTCACGGTCCGAGCGTGTCCGGGCCCGCGCGCGGACTGGTTCACCGATCCCGATCAGCTGTTCCGCGGTTCCTGGATCGTTTCCACCGACACCGACCGGGTCGGCGCCCGGCTGGATCGCGCCGACGGACCCCCGCTGGTGCGGTCGATCGGCCGCGAATTGCCCTCCGAGGGTGTGGCGCTGGGCTCGGTGCAGGTGCCACCGAGCGGTCAGCCCGTCGTCTTCCTGGCCGATCACCCGATCACCGGCGGTTATCCGGTGATCGCCGTCGTCCTCGATGCCGATGTCGACCGTGTCGCGCAGGCTCGCCCCGGCGACCGGCTGCTGTTCGTGGCGGCGTCCTGACTCAGCGCGGCGGATTCAATCGCGCGTGCATGAGGTACACGTTGTAGCTGTCCCACGCCGACATCGTGAAGTAGAGGTCCTGCGCGGTCGACCAGGGATGGATGAACCCGCCGTACGCCTTCGGATACATCTCGGTGGACACCAGCGGCACGGTCGAGGTCCAGGCGCCCTGCGGCTGGCCCGCGGTCCGCAACACGATCTGGCTCGCGGCCGAATCGAGATAGACCATCTGCCACTGCCGGCTTTCCTCGTCGAACCGCACCGACAGCTCGCTGGCCATCCCGTTCACGAGCGGTGTCGCCGAGTTCTGCGCCGCGGGCGCCCAATTGCCGTCCACCCAGTACTGATAGGCGGTCTTGTTGAGCACGTCGGCCTTGCGCACCCTGGCCAGGCCGATCATCCCGATCCGGCCGTTGGGCGTGCCGAACATGTAGACGTAATCCCCGTGCGGCACCATCGCCGCCACCTGGAACTGCCCGAGACCGAACATGTTCTCCCAGCGGGCATGCTGATCTTTGGTCCAGGTCGAGCCGCCGTCGTCGGAGTAGGCGAGTCCGCCGTAGTTCGTCATCCACATGCCGGGGATCTTCGACCAGTGGTTCACCGACATGTAGCTCATGAACTGCCGTTTGCCGAGCGCGAACCCCGAGGTCGGGATCGTGGTGGTCTCCCAGTTCTTGATCTTGCGGCTGCCGAGGAGTTCGGCGGCGTGACAGGGGCTGTCCTGCACCATCGAGTCGATGGTGATGCCGTCGTTCAGATCCTTGTCGGTGCTGTAGGCCAGCACATTCGATCGCCAGTCGGCGCCGTCGGAGCCCGCGCCGCCGTAGGCCCAGCCCTCGCCGAAGGTGTCGCCGAACACCATGGCCACCTTGCCCGGTTCGGTTTCCCAGAACAGCCCGAGGTCGGTGCCGTCGACCTGCCAGCGCATATCGGTCCGGTTGGTCGAGCCGTGTCCGGTGACCTGGTCCACGAGGCGGACGGACTCCACCTTCGCGGGCGCGACCGGCGCCGCGAGCGGGCCACGTTCGATCGGCCGGATCACCGGTTCCGGCGCTTCCTGGGCCGGTTCGCTCTCGCCGCCGGGCACCGGGATCGGAATCGGCTCGATCTCCGGGTTGATCCTGATCCGCGGCAACGCGATCGCCGATCCGGTCGAGGTGGACTCGTCCGAACTTTCGGGTTCGGGTTCCGGCGTGTCACGGACCTCCGGGCACGGATTGCGGCACGGATCGGTGGGCAGCGGAACCTGTGCGACGCGCGTGTTGTCGTGCGGCGGGTCGGGAATCGGTACCGGCGTCAGCTGCGGCACCCAGACGGGGATGTCGATGCTCGGCGGCAGGACCGGCGCCGGCGGTGCGGCCGGGTCCGGCAGCCGGTTGACCGGGTCGAATCCTGTTTCTCCGCAGAGATTCACCGGCGGAGGCACCCACGGCAGTGGGCCCGCCTGCGCGGGGACGGCGAGGATGGCGGACAGCACCACACCCACGGCGGCAGTTCCGTGCGATACCGGTCTTGCGCGCATCTGGCTCCCTCGAATCGGTGTCGGCGAGGAACACCTGTGATCTTGTGAGAACTTACCGGAACCGATCGCTGTTGCCGTGCGTCCAAACACATGTGAACGAAATCGAGTACGTCTTCGGAACCGGCGACGCGGTCGTGCACCACTGGTCGAGCCACGACGAACTGGCCGACACGAGCGTCGTCGACGCCCTCTGGATCGATTACGACACCGGCATCGACCACGACACGCTCCTCCCCGATATCCCGCTGGCCACCGCCGATCACCGCACGGTGCTGGCCCAGGAAACCGCGGGCACCCTCAGCAGGCCACCCTGGCTCGACGGGAATTGAGCGCGATGGCCGCGATGCCGAGGGCGTACACCCCGGCGCCGGCCAGCACCACCCCGATCGAACGTCCGTCGGCCGGGATCACCAGCGCGGTCACCGCGATCGCCAAGACGAAGCAGACGTTGAAAACCGTGTCCTGCAGGGCGAATACCTGCCCGCGCTGGTCGTCGTCGATGTCGATCTGCATGCTCGCGTCGCCGGTGAGCTTGATCGTCTGCCCGGCGAGGCCGAGCCCGAACGCGCCTGCCAGCAGCAGCCGGTGCGCGTTGTCGACCGCGGGACCGGTGGCCAGCGCGATGGGCGTCACGAGCGTGAGTTGCACGATCACCGCCGTCGAGAGCCCCACCAGTACCGTGCGCGGCCTGCCGAGTCGCGGAATCAGGATCGGCGCGCCGATCGCGGCCAGCAGCATGCCCGCCGCCGCGAAGCCGATCGCGACCCCGAACCCGACCAGCCCGCCGCTCATCTCGGTGCCGTCGGTGGGCTGACGCAGCACCAGCACCATGATCAGCGTGTTCATCCCGAAGACGACGCGATGCGCGCCGATCCCGATCATCGCCGTGGTCACCTGGGCCGAATGCCACACGGCCCGTGCGCCGGTGCGCAGACCGGTCGCGATGGCGTGCACGGTGCTCTCGGTCCCCGCCGAGCCGCGGTCGGGACCGAGCACATGCGGGCGGAACCCCAAGGCCAGCACCGCGCCGACCAGCGAGCCGATCCCGCTCAACGCGACCGCGACCGCCGAGGCCGCGTCACCCGCGCCGATCAGCGCGATCACCGCCACCGACGCCGCGGCGCCGATCCCGGCACATACCGAGGCCACCGTCGCCAGCACCGAATTCATCGGCACCAGCCAGCGCTGTTCGAGCACGCGCGGCAGCGCCGCCGACACACCGGCCAGCACGAACCTGCTGATCCCCACCGTCGCCAGCGCCAGCACCAGCAGTGGCGTCTCCCCCACGCCCACGAACAGCCCGATCGCGGCCACGCCGATCAGCACCGCCCGCGCCACACTCGCCACCAGCAGCACATTGCGCCGATCCCATCGATCCAGCAGCGCGCCCGCGTACGGCCCGAGCACCGAATAGGGCAGCAGCAGCACCGCGAAACCGGCGGCGATGGCCAGCGGATCGGTCTCGCGTTCCGGGTTGAACAGGATCGCGCCCGACAGGGCCGCCTGGAACATCCCGTCACCGAACTGCGCGGCCAGCCGCAGCAGGGCCAGACGTGGCACCCGCGGGTTCCGGCGGACCACCTCGCGGGTGTCGCGAAGCAGATGTCTCATCGAGATCGGCTGCTCATCCGCCGTATTCGAGCCGTCAGGGGGATGAGTCGACACGTCATGACCATAGTGGTGCCAGAATTGAAGGGTGACGCCCACATCGACGACACCGCCGCGGATCGAACTACACCGCGGTGGCGACCGGATGAAGACGCGGATCCCGTGGCTCGACTCCAAGCATTCGTTCTCCTTCGGCGAGCACTACGACCCCGACAACACCCATCACGGGCTGCTGCTGGTGAACAACGAGGACGTGGTGCTGCCCGGCGAGGGCTTCGATACCCATCCGCATCGGGACATGGAAATCGTCACCTGGGTGCTCGGCGGCAGCCTCGTGCATCAGGATTCGCTCGGCCACAACGGCGTCATCTATCCGGGTCTGGCCCAGCGGATGAGCGCGGGCACCGGCATCCAGCACTCGGAGAAGAACGATTCGTGGCGCCTCGACGGCAAGACCCACGACGAGCCGGTGCACTTCGTGCAGATGTGGGTGGTTCCGGATGAGCCGGGCGTCGACCCCGGCTACCAGCAGCTCGAGATCGACGACGAACTCGCGCGCGGCGATCTGGTGACGGTCGCGTCGGGCCTACCCCGCTATCGCGACCGCACGGCCATCGCGATCAATTCCTCACATGCCGCCATGCACGTTGCCAGGATGACGGCCGACAGTCCCGGCGTCACCCTCCCCGACGCTCCCTACCTGCATGTCTTCGTCGCACGCGGTGAGGTCGACGTCGAGGGCCTCGGCACCCTGTCCCAGGGCGACGCGATTCGGCTGACCCGCTCCGGTGGTCAGTTGATCCGTCCGCACGGCGACGCCGAGGTGCTCGTCTGGGAGATGCACGCGCGCCTCGGCGGCGGGTAGCTCAGGCTGAACCCGGCTGCCGGGTCAAGGTCGCCGACTTGGCATTTGTCCTGGTAGCGGCGACGATCTGCGCGAATTCGGGTCGGAAGTCGCCGTCTGGCGCCTGCATCCAGGTGCGATATCCGCTGCGCTCGTCGGCCGGTGAGGGCAGCACCACCTCGCTACCGGGCAGGGCGACCGAGGCGCAGACCCGGAACAGCTCGGCGAACAGCACGGTGTCGAGGTAGGAGTTGTCTACCGGGCCGGTGAGGAAGGTCCAGCGACCGGAGCGCGGGTGGGCGATGATCGGCCCGCAGCGCAGGCCCCGCGTGACGAGCAGCCCGCGGACCCGTTCGCCCAGCGTCGACGGCATCACCACCGCGCCGACCGAGCCGATCTCGAGCACGATCCGCCCCAGCGCCGCGTCGACGACGCCGTAGAGGCCATGGTGCTTGCGGTATTGGCGACAGCGCGCCAAAGCGTCCTGGGTGGCCGAGTATTCCTCGGCCGCCGTATACCCGCCCTTGTCCTCATCGGTGTGCAACGTGCTCATCACGACCTCGTCTCTGTCGACGGTGGTTCGATGTAGCTGTGAGTTCGCTCGATCGGGGCGAAACTCGGTGGGTGGTGGAGCATTACGACCGGGTGGCGCGGGAAACTTTTTCATAACGGCAGGACGTGAGAGAAAAAGACCGTTCCGGACAGCCTATAGCCGCACAACCATGCTGACAATAGTCAGTAGCTGGCGTGTCGATCGGCGTACGATATTCGCCCATGGCTCCCGTTTCGCCGACCGTCGCGCGCTGGGAACTCGTCCTGCGGCTGCGCGAACTCCGCGAGCAGCGCGGATTCGATTCGGCCGGGTTCGCCCGTCGTGTCGGGTTCACGCCCGCGAACTGGTCGCATGTCGAGAAGGGCAGGCGGGTGCTCACCCGCACCACCATCGAGCCGGTCCTCGATGTTCTCGATGTGACACCCGACGAACGCCGCGAACTGCTCGCCCTGCTCGAGGCGAGTAAACAGCGCGGCTGGTGGACGACGGCCTCCTCGGCGCTGATCGGTCCCGAGTTGCAGCGGCTGTACGGGATGGAGGCGGGCGCGCAGAGTATCCGCAGCTACGACAGCATGATCGTGCCCGGTCTGCTGCAGACCGAGGCGTACGCGCGGGCGCTGATCAGTGCCGATGTGATGATCCGCCCGGTTCAGGTTGACCAATTAGTCTCGATACGACTACGCCGCCAGCAGCGGCTGCGCGGGCCCGATCCGCTGGAACTCACCGCGGTGCTCGGCGAGGCGACCTTGCGTCAGCAGACCGGCGGTGGCGAGGTGCTGCGCGGGCAGTTGCGGCACCTGGTCGCGCTGGTGCGCGAACTCGACACCGTCGACGTGCGCGTCATCCCGTTCAGCGCGCCCGAGGGGGCCGTGCTCGGCGGTTCCAGCTTCCATCTGCTCGACTTCGCAAGCGATCAGCTACCTACCTTCGCCTGGGCTGAGAGCGCGGTGTTCGGCGGCCATGTCGACGATGCCGAACAGGTCCGCGATCTCGGCTTCGCCTACGTACGCGCCCGCGAGCAATCCCTTTCCCGCACCGAATCTCTCGCCCTGATCAGGGAGTATGCAAGCGTGTAAGATTCTGGTTATGTCCACCACCGCTCGCCGCCGCCCGGCCGAACACGGCTGGTTCACCTCGTCACGCTCGAATAACGGCAACCAGTGTGTCGAGGTTCGTTTCGACGGAGACGCTGTCCAGATACGAGACAGCAAATTTCGCCGCAACCCGATGAACGCCGGCTTGGTCGAGCCCGTCATCACCGTCGACGCCCCCCTGTGGACAGCCTTCCTCCACTGCCTGCTCACTGCCCGCCCCCACCCGGACCTGGTAGCCCGCACCTCCTCCGACGGCTCGACCACGCTCCGCCACGAAGCCGTCCTGCTGCACTTCACCCCCGAAGAGTGGAATGCCTTCACCGCCGGCGTCCGAGACGACGAGTTCGCCTGCGTGTAAGACCACATCGCCGGCCATCGGTATTTCGGCATACTGGGGGGCGTGACTTCTGATCTGAGCGCTCCCTCCGGTATTGATCTGTCCTTCCGCGATCAGGATGTGCGGGTGCAGGACGATCTGTTCGCGCATGTCAACGGGCAGTGGTTGGCCGGGTACGAGATCCCGGCCGACCGGGCTGTCGACGGTGCGTTTCGCACGCTCTACGACCAGGCCGAGCTAGATGTGCAGGCGATCATCACCGATAGCGCGGCCGGTGCCGCCGACGATGCCGATGCCCGCAAGATCGGGGATCTGTTCTCGAGCTTCATGGCCACCGATGTGGTCGCGGCGGCCGGGTTCACGCCTGTCGCCGAGGAGCTGCGCGCGATCGCCGAGGTCGGCGATCCGAGCGCGTTCGCCGCGCTGCTCGGGCGCTTGCAGCGCACGGGGGTCCGTGGCGCGCTCGCCTACTACGTGGACACCGACGACAAGAACTCCACCCGCTACCTCGTGCACGCGACCCAGTCGGGCATCGGGCTGCCCGACGAGTCCTACTACCGCGCCGACGAGTTCGCGGACATCCGCGACGCGTACCTCGCGCACATCACCAAGACGTTCACCATCGCCGCCGCGGACGCGTCGCTGGCGGGCCTGCTCCCCGCCGACCCGGCCGACGCCGCCCGTCGCGTGTTCGAGCTGGAACGCACACTCGCCGCGGGTCATTGGGATGTCGTGCGGCGCCGCGACGCCGAGAAGAGCTACAACCTCACCACTTTCGCCGACCTGGTCGCCGAGAACCCGGAATTCGACTGGGCCGCTTGGGTAGACGGTGTCGCCACCGGACTCGACCGTGACGGCAAGGACCTGTTCGCCGAGCTCGTCGTGCGCCAGCCCGGCTACCTGCGCGCCTTCGCCACCGCCTGGGCTGAGGTGCCGCAGGCGGATTGGCAAGCGTGGGCGGCGTGGCAGGTGCTGCACGCGCGCTCAGGGTTCCTCACCGACGAGATCGTCGAGGAGTACTTCGACTTCTACGGACGCACCCTCACCGGTGCCGAGGAGAACCGCGAACGCTGGAAGCGCGGAGTGTCGCTGGTGCAGGAACTGCTCGGCGAAGCGGTCGGCAAATTGTATGTGGCCCGGCACTTCCCGCCGCAGGCCAAGGCCCGCATGGTGGAGCTGGTGGCCAATCTCCAGGAGGCCTACCGCCGCAATATCGCCGACCTCGAATGGATGGGGCCCGACACCCGCGCGGCCGCACTGACCAAGCTGGAGAAGTTCACCCCCAAGATCGGCTACCCCGACACCTGGCGCGACTACTCCGCGGTCGAGATCGACGCGAGCGACCTCGTCGGCAACTACCGCCGTGGCCATGCCGCCGAGCACGACCGCGACCTGGGCAAACTGGGTGGCGAAGTCGATCGCGGCGAATGGTTCATGACCCCGCAGACCGTGAACGCCTACTACAACCCCGGCATGAACGAGATCGTGTTCCCCGCGGCGATCCTGCAGCCGCCGTTCTTCGACATGAACGCCGACGACGCCGCCAACTACGGCGGGATCGGCGCGGTGATCGGCCACGAGATCGGCCACGGCTTCGACGACCAGGGCGCGAAATACGACGGCGACGGCAACATGCAGGACTGGTGGACCGACGAGGATCGCGCCGAGTTCGGCAAGCGCACCAAGGCCCTGATCGACCAGTACAACGTGCTCTCCCCCGCCGACCTGGACGACGAGCACACCGTGAACGGCGAATTCACCATCGGTGAGAACATCGGCGACCTCGGCGGACTGTCCATCGCCCTTGCCGCCTACAAGATTTCGCTCGAAGGCAAGCAGCCTCCGGTGATCGACGGCCTCACCGGTCTGCAGCGCGTCTTCTACGGCTGGGCGCAGGTCTGGCGCACCAAGGCCCGCACCGAGGAGGCCATCCGCCGCCTCGCCGTCGACCCGCACTCCCCGCCGGAGTTCCGCTGCAACGCGGTGATCCGCAATATCGACAGCTTCTATGACGCTTTCGGCGTGACTCCGGAAGACAAGCTCTACTTGAAGCCGGAGGAACGTGTGACCATCTGGTGACGAGGTCTCGACCCTGCCGGTCGCCGGTAGGGTCGACACCACTCCATCGCAGAGGGGCAATCTCATGCGTCACCAGCAGGTAGCCGACAACGTCTTCACCATCGCGGGTACAGACGTGAACATGGTCCTACTCCGCGAGGGCCGTGACCTCACGCTGATCGACGCGGGGTGGTACGGCGACGCCGGCCTGATCGAAGCCAGTGTCGAGGCCCTCGGTCATCGCGTCGAAGACATCGCCGCGGTTCTGCTGACCCATGCGCACCTGGATCACGTCGGCGCCCTCAACCACCTCCACGCGAAGTACGGCATCCCCGCCTACACCAGCCGGCTCGAGGTGGCCCATGCCAAAGGTGAGGTCCACGAGTCCGCCACTCCGCTCGACGTCATCAAAAGGCTCACCGACGTCTCCACCTGCGGCTGGGCGCTGCGGATCACTCGCGCGGGTGGCCTCCGCAAGAACCCGGTCCCCCATATCCAGCCCTTCCGCACCGCGGGCGAGCTGGATCTTCCCGGCCGCCCCACGCCGATCGCCACCCCGGGACACACCTCGGGCCATTCGGCCTTCCATCTCGCAGCGGCCGGTGCGGTAGTCACCGGCGACACCCTGGTTACCGCGCATCCCACCTCGAAATTTACAGGCCCCCAATTACTTCCCGACTTCTTCAACCACTCGACCCCGGAAACCCTCACCGCACTCGAGGCCCTCGAGGCGCTCGCCGCCGATCTGGTTCTCCCCGGCCACGGTGCCCCCTTCACCGAGGGCATCCGGCAAGCTGTCGACCGTGCGCGAACCCACGCGAGAACCGAACGGCGCGAATAACGAGTAGTCAGCTGATTGCTGTCGTCACTCTGGGCAAACGCGAGTAGTGACCAGGTAAGTAGAGTTTGCGATAGCGAAAGTACAGTAAGAGCAGATGGATTGGCCGGCCCACCGCACGGAACAACATTCCTGGCAGGCGCGTGACGGACGAAGTCCGCGAGTCGGCCCCGTCCCCGAGCAGGCAGCGGTGTCGATCCCACCGCGCATCGCCGAACTCGACTTCGCCACCAGGCGAACAACATCGGCGAGCGAGGCCGCGGTGATCGCGGTGACACATCTCGAAGCCGGCCAGGGCCAGTATTCGGCACCGCTGCGCGAATTCCTGCTGCGCAGCGAGGCTGTCGCGTCGTCGCGGATCGAGCACATCGATGCGGGGTGGCGAGCATTCAGCAAATCCTTCGGCGGCGCGACGACCGGACCTGAGGCGGCGTCACAGGTCAGTGCGGTCCGGGCTCTCACCGGACTGGTCGACAGTGCGGCGACCGGCCGGATCACGGAGGCGAATCTGCTCAGCGCCCATCGCGTGCTGATCGCTCCGGAATGGGAGAAGGCGGGACGCTTCCGGACCGTCCAAACCTGGATCGGCGGAAGCGATTACACGCCGCTGCACGCCCTGTACGTACCGCCGCCACCGGAACTCGTGCCCGAATTGGTCGCCGACCTGCTGGCCTTCGTCGCGCGTGGTGATCTGCCGATCCTGGTCCAAGCCGCGATCGCGCACGCGCAGTTCGTGTCGATCCACCCGTTCGTCAGCGGCAACGGCCGGATCGGACGCGCCCTGGTGAGCGCCATTCTGCGCAGACGCGGGCTGACCGACAGAGTCACCGTTCCCCTGGCATCGGTCATGCTCGCCGACACCTCGCGCTATTTCGCCCAACTGGCCGCCTACCGCGCCGGCGCCGCCGACGAATTCGTCATCTATCTGGCGCTCGCCGCGGTGTACGCCAGCGAGGCGGCGATCGACTCGGCCCGCACGCTCGCCGCGCTCCCCCAGCGATGGCGAGACCGCGCCCGCCCTCGCGGCGGTTCCGCGGACGAAGCGCTCCTGGCGAACCTGGTCGAGCACCCGATTCTCACTGTCGCCGGCGCGAACGCCATCACGGCGACCACCGATTCGGCTACCTACCGTGCCCTCGAACGACTCGTCGACGTGGGGATCCTCGACGTCGTCTCCGACTCCAAACGAAACCGAATATGGGCCGCCACCGACATCCTCGCCGAACTCGACGCCCTCAACGCCGCGATCGGCCGACGCACCGCGGCGGGCCTGTCCTAGCGCAGGCCGCTCCGCAGCGTCGCGGTACCGCCTGACCGAATGCCCTGATCAGCGCAAACGCAGTTCGGTGCCGGCGTCGAAGAAGAAGACTTCCTCCGGCTTCGGCCGCAGGTGCAAGGTCTCGCCGAGCGTGGTCTGGAACCGGCGATCGACTCGGACCACGATCTTGCCCGAGCGGGTGGACCAGTCGGTGCCCGCGCCGTGGGTGTAGACGAAGGATTCGGCGCCGAGTTCCTCGAGTAGTTCGGCGACGACGGTGATCCCGGCGGGATCGGTGGTGACTTCCCAGGATTCGGGGCGGATGCCCAGAACGACGCGCGTACCGGAAACAGTGCGGGGCACCGGGATTCGCAGTCCGTCGAGCACCGCCTCGCCGTCGACGACGGGCGCTTCGAGCAGGTTCATGCCGGGCGAGCCGATGAACCCGGCGACAAAGGTGTTCAGCGGATTGTCGTACAGCTCACGCGGAGACGCGATCTGCTGCAACCTTCCGTCGCGCAGCACCGCGACACGGTGCCCCATCGTCATCGCCTCCACCTGGTCGTGGGTGACGTAGACAGTGGTCGTGCCGAGTCGCTGCTGCAACGCGGCGATCTGGGATCGGGTGCTCACCCGCAACTTCGCGTCCAGGTTGGACAGCGGCTCGTCCATGCAGAACACCTGGGGGCGGCGCACGATGGCCCGGCCCATGGCCACGCGCTGACGCTGGCCGCCGGAGAGCTTGGCCGGTTTGCGGTCGAGCAGCGGCTCGAGTTCGAGCATCGCCGCGGCTTCCTTCACCCGAACCAAGGTGTCGGACTTCGACATTCCCGCGTTGCGCAGCGCGAAGCCCATGTTCTCGGCGACGGTCATGTTCGGGTAGAGCGCGTAGCTCTGGAACACCATCGCCACGTCGCGGGCGCGCGGCGGCAGGTCGGTGACATCGCGCTCACCGATCCGAATCGTGCCCGCCTCGACGGATTCGAGTCCGGCCAGCATCCGCAGACTGGTCGACTTGCCGCAGCCCGATGGGCCGACCAGCACGAGGAATTCACCATCGGCGATGTCGATGTCGAGTGCGTCGACGGCGGGGGCGTCGGCGCCGGGATAGCGATGGGTCACACCGTCGAACTGCACTGTCGCCATGGCGAATTCTCCTAGCGGGGAAAGCGAAACGGGCCGGTGGTCACAACGAACCACCGGCCCGTGGGGGAACTACTTGGGCAGCTTGGGCGTGATCTGCCGGTCGATGATCGCCTGCACGTCGGCGGCCACCTTCGCGAGAACCGTTGCCGGATCGGCGTTCTGGAGACCGATCTGCTCGTAGCCGGTACCGATGATCTGATCGGCGCCGGGCACGAACACGCGCGCGTAGTCCTGCGACTTCGCCACCGAGAGCTGGTCGATGGCGACCTTGGAGTTGGGGTTCTTCGCCAGGAAGTCGATCTCGCTGGGGTCGGTCACGGCCGACTTGCGCACCGGCATATAGCCCGTGTTCTGCGTGAAGTACGCCGTGTTGGCCGCATTGGTGATGAACTCGATGAACTTGAGCGCGTTGACCTTTCGCGTATCCGAGATCCGCGACGGAATCGCCAGACCGGCGCCGCCGGTGGTGACGCCGGGACCGTTCGGGTGCGGCAGGAACGCGGTGCCGACCTCGAACTTGCCGTCGGCGTTCTTCTTGATGCCCTTGAGGTCGCCGGTGGAGGCGATGGTCGAGGCCGCGACGCCGGTGCCGAAGTCGACCGCGATCTGCGGGCGGATCGCGGCGTACTTCTTGACGTTGATCGAGTCGCGCAGGTACGTGGCCGCGGCGATCGAACCCGGATCGGTGAACTTCAGCTTCCACTGATCGGAGTAGGCGCCGCCGAAGGTCCAGTTAGGGCCCTGGAAGGTCCAGCCCAGGTAGTTCTTCGCGTCACCCCAGGCGTGCGCGAACTTGTCGGCGCCGACGAGCGACTGCAGCTTCGGGCCCCACTCGTCGAATTCCTGCCAGGAGTTCGGGCCGCGGTCGGGCAGTCCGGCCTTCGCCCAGACGTCCTTGTTGTAGTAGAACAGCGGCGTCGAGCGGGCGTAGGGCAGCGCGTAGTGCTTGCCGTCGAACAGGTAGTCGGCGGCGAGGGAGTCGACGTAGTCGCTCAGCTGCACACCCGCGGCGCCGAAGTGTCCGTCGAGCGGTTCGATGGCCTTGCTCAGCGCGTAGTTGAACCACCAGACATCCGACAGCACAACGACATCGGGCAGGTCACCACCGGTGAGCGCGGCGTTGAACTTCTGCGCCACCTCCTCGTAGTTCTTGCCCGCGTCGACCAGGTTCACCTTCAGGTCGGGGTTCTTCGCCTGGAACCGGTTGATCAGCTCCAGCTCCAGCTCCTTGGAGGTGCCGGGGTGGTTGGACCAGAAGGTGATGGTGTTGGCGTCACCGGAATCACCGGATCCGCCGCCGGTGCCCGCGCACGCGGACAGCGCCGCGGCAGCGGCGACGCCGCCGGTCAGGCCGAGGAAGCCACGGCGGCTCAACGCCGGGAATCGTGAGTTGGACACTGGCGAACTCCTGTTCGAGATCTATCCCTTGACCGCACCGGAGGTGAGGCCCTTGATCATGTGACGTTGCAGGGCAAGGAAGACGATGAGGATCGGCAACATGGTGAGCACGGTGCCCGCCATCACCGGCCCCCAGTTGGTGACGCTGGGGTTCTCGGTGTTCTGCAGCAGGGTCAGCCCCACCGGCAGCGTCGCGACATCGGCGGAATCGGCCATCAGGAACGGCCAGAGGTACTCGTTCCATTCGTTGACCAGCGTCACCACCGCGAACGCCACCATCGTCGGTCCCGACATGGGCAGCACCACGCGAGTGAGCAGCCGCCACCAGTTCGCCCCGTCCATCCGCGCCGCCTCGATCACCTCGGCGGGCAGCGACAGGAAGTGGTTGCGCATCAGGAAGGTGCCGAAGGCGACCCCGCAGAGCGGAATGATGATGCCCTGGAAGGTGTTTCGCCAGCCGAGCTGCGCGATGAACGCGTAGTTGGAGATGACGGTGATCTGGTTGGGCACCATCAGCGCCGCGATGATCACCAGGAACACGATGTTCTTGCCGGGGAAGCGCAGGAACACCAGGCCGTACGCGCTGAACACCCCGAGCGCGAACTTCACCACCGACACCACGCCGGTGACGATCAGCGAGTTGCGCAGGAAAGTCCAGAACGGCACCGTGGTGGTGGCGTGGCTGTAGTTCTCCGGGTGCCAGCTGTGCGGCCAGTAGACCGCGGGCTGGGTGTAGATGTCGGAGCGGTCCTTGAGCGAGGTGATCAGGATCCAGAACAGCGGGACTCCGACGATGATCAGCACACACACCATCGCCGCGTAGCCGAGTCCGGTGACGGCACGTTCGCGCCGCCTGTACGAGAGTGTCTGCGGGCCTACATGTTTCATCGTTCGCCTCGGTCCATCACGCGCACCTGGATCAACGTGACCACCAGCAGCACCACGAACATGATCGTGGCCACGGTGGCGCCGTAGCCGGCCCGGAAATTGCGGAACGACTCCTCGTACACCTGGAACACCATCGTCGTCGTGCCGTTGCCGAGCGGTCCGCCGCGCGTCATCACATTGATGATGTCGAAGACTTGCAGCGAGTTCAGCAACACGGTGATCGACAGAAAGAAGGTTGTCGGACGCAGTTGTGGCAGAAGAACTTTCGTGAATCGGGTCCAGCTGCTCGCGCCATCCATTTCGGCTGCTTCGAGCAATTCGGCGCGCACGCCTTGCAGCGCGGCCAGATAGATCACGAAGGCATAGCCGAGGTTCTTCCAGATGTAGGTGAGCGTCACCATGAACAGGGCCCAATTCGGGTCCTGATAGAAATCCGGCACATTGTCGACGCCGAGCCGGTGCAGGACGTCTTGTACCAGACCGAAACTCGGATCGAAGATGAATTGAAAAGCTACGCCGATCGCCGCGCCCGAAATCACGAACGGGGCGAAAATCGCCGAGCGGACTACATTGCGCCCGAACAGTTTTCGATCGAGCAGCATGGCGAGCGCGAGACCGAGCGCCATACTCACCACAACCGCCGCCACGGTGAAGATCAGCGTATTGCTGACGACCTTCCATGAGTCGTCGCGCTGCCACCACTCGATGTAGTTGTCGAACCCGACCGAATTCGCCACCGGGTCAGCGATATTCCAGTCGGTGAACGATAGCCGGATGTTATCGGCAAGCGGTCGGTAAACGAACAGGGTGAGCAGCGCCAGGTTCGGCACCACGAGTACCGCGAACAGCGCGTAGTCCTGCCACGGACGGCTTCTCCCGGGGAGTACCCGCTCTGGACTCTTTCGCACCGCGGCAGCTTTACGGTGCATGGCGAACCATTGGTTAACCCTGCCCGCCGATTTCCTGAACATCGGGCACACAGTGCCGATTACAGCAAAAACCCGAACAACACGACCTCGATTGATCGTATTGTTCGGGTTTTGTTCAGCGCAGTGCGCTCAGTACATCAGTTCCAGTCGCCGAGACCGTCGCCCGCACTGAGGGTTCCGCCCTGGGTGCCGGTGATGACCACGGCGTCACCACGGTGCGAGTTCTCCAGGAACCACTTCGCGTCCTCGGTGCTCACGTTGAGGCAGCCGTGGCTGGCGTTGGAATAGCCCTGCTGCGCAACCGACCACGGTGCGGCGTGCACGAAGATGCCGCTGTTGGAGATGCGGGTCGCGTATTCGACCTCGAGCTTGTAGCCCTCGGGATCGGTGACCGGCACGCCGTAGGTGGACGAGTCCATGGTCATCTTCTCGAGCCGCTCACCCACGATGTAGGTGCCGTTGGGGGTCTCGTGGCCGGTCTTGCCGAGCGAGGTCGGCATCTCGCGCACGACTTCACCGTTGATCGTCACGACGATCATCTTGGTGGCGTCGTCGACGGTGGCGACGAACGCGTCACCGATGTGGAACGCGCTGGAGGTACCACCCGCGACCACGGTCACGTTGGTGTTGGCCGGCCAGAACTCGGTGGGCTTCCAGCGGACCTGCTTGCTCGAGGTCCAGTAGAAGTAGCCGGGCGCGTTGGTGCTCGAGGTGACCTTGATGGCCCGCTCGGCGGCCGCGCGGTCCTCGACCGGCTCCTGGAAGGTGATGATGATCGGCTGCGCGACGCCGACGGTCTCGCCGTCGGCGATGTTGATGTTCGGCGGCGCGAAGGGCGCCTGCTGCGCGGGCTCGTTCACCGCGGGCTGGCTCGAACCGGCGCCGAAGCCCGGCAGAGTCGGCTGAGCCTGCGCGGGCACGGCGATCAACGCGCCGGTCGCTGCGATCGCCGCCGACAGCAGCAGACCCCGGCGGAGCCAGTGCGATTGCCGCATATTTGCCTCGTAGTGCATAGGTTTCTCGTCCATTCCATCTCTCGTTCCGCATGCGGCGGCGCGAGATCTACTCAGTGACGCTCGTTCTCATATGCCGTAGAGGCCGCAACGGGTCTCTACGGGGTAACGACTTCCCCGACCCTGACCCTCCATTACTACCCGCACCAGGTGACACGGTGCCAGCCGCGCCGAGCGGTGATAACAGGCGCGCAACTATGTGCCGTGGGTCACATAACATGCTGTTATTCATCGGCTTCCGTCAAACGCCGCGCTCACAGCGGCGAGTCGGCGGCGGTGCGTGCGAACAGCGGGGAAACACACCGGTGTGACTCTCAAACGTCACGTGAGGCAGATCACCCGATGCGTGTGAAGTGGATCGCCCGATCCGGTGCGGTCGCGAGATTGCGGGGCACGGTGCGCGGTCGTCCACCGAGCGCCAGCGCGGGATCCAGGGTCAACCGGACCTCGGTCAGCAGCGTTGCCAGCACGATCCGCAGCTCGTAGTCGGCCAGCGTCGCGCCGATACAGCGCCGGTGACCACCGCCGAACGGCGCGAACTCGAACGGCGTGACGGTGCGGTCGAGGAACCGGTCGGGGTGGAACAGGTGCGGTGCGGGCCAGGTGGACGGTTGGCTGTGCAGGACGCCGACGGCGAGGCCGATGGTGGCGCCCGCCGCCACGTCGACCCCGAGCCAGCGCAGCGGCTCCTTCACCGTGCGCAGCACGATCGGCACCGGTGGATGCAGGCGCAGGGCTTCTTGGCAGACGGCGTCGAGCAGCGGTAGCCGGGCTTGCTCGGCCGGGTCGCCGCCCGCGGCGGGTAGTTCGGTGAGCAGTCGGGCGAGCAGGCCGGGTTCGCGGTGCAGGTGGTAGAGCGCCCAGGTGAGAGTGGTCGCGGTGGTTTCGTGGCCCGCGACGAGCAGGGTGCGCAGCTGCTCGAACAGTTCGGCGTCGGTGAGGGTGGTGCCGTCGTCGTAGCGGGTGGCGAGGAGGAGATCGAGCAGGTCACCGTCGGCGGGGCCGGTGCGGCGCCGGCGAGTGATGTCGGCCAGGATCAGCTCGTCGAGCCGCTCCCGAGCCGCGGTGAACCGCTCCCACGGACCGAAACCGCCGATGTCACGGCGCAATACGGGTGCCACCAGAAGCGGGGTGGTGAAGGCGGTGAGGAAATCGGTGACCACGCCGCCGTATTCGGCCGCGCGATCGGAATCGGCGCCGAACACCGCGGCGAGGATGACGCGCAAGGTGATGGCGCGCGCGGCCGCGAGCGCATCGATTCGCGTGCCGAGTTGCCAGGGACCTCGTGCACCATGATGGATCTCGTTCAGTGTCGCCTCGCGAATCACCTTGCCCAGCAGTCGCACCCGCGCGCCGTGCAGTGCGGGCGCCAGCAGCGCGCGATCGGTGCGATGGCGCGTCCCCGAACTCAGAATCAGCGATGCGGCCCCGACCATCGGCTCGATCGGATTGGGCCGCGGCGGCTCCAGCAGCGCCACCGGCGCCCGGAACAACGCGCGTGCGCCCTCGGCAGTTCCGGTGAACAGCACCGGCGGAAACCCGGGGAACCCGACTGCGAACGGATCACTGCGCGCGGCGCGTCGTCGCAGGTAGCCCTCGAAATCCCGCCCCGCGGCCACGCCGTGCAGCAGGGACAACCGCGGCGCGGTGGGCGCGGGGCTCGGCGAACTCATACCTGGTACTACGTGGCATCTCTTCGAGAGGTTCGATCGCCCCGCACCGTCCCCTGCGCCATCGCCGCCAGCTTGGCCAACCGCGCGTCACCGAGCGCCGTCACGGCCCCGCCCAGCCGATTGGTGACGAACGCGATCGACATCCCCAGATCGGGATCGGCATAGGCACCGGAACCGCCGACTCCGTAGTGGCCGAAGGCATGTCGTGGTTGCTGCTTGGTCATCAGTACCGGCCGGTGGTAGCCGAGGGTGAACCGCAGCGGCAGTCCGAGGACATAGTCGCGGCTGCTGGTCTGCTGGGTGCGGTTGATCGTCTCGATCGTCTCCGGGCGCAGGAACCGCACGTCGCCCACCTGCCCACCGTTGGCGAGGGCCCCGTACATCCTGGCCAGCGCCCGCGCCGAGAACACGCCGTTCCAGCCGGGCATCACCGCGTCGTGCACCCGTGGATCGCGGACCAGTTCGTCGAAGCTCTCCGGCATACCCGCCTCGGCCAGACCACGCGCGGGTCGCACCCACGACAGCACCGACGACGCGGTGTTCCAGCGGATCCCCGGTGGCGCCAGATGCGGAAAGATCTTCGCGATCCGATGCCGCTCGCCCGGCGGTACCTGAAACCAGAACTCGTCGATTCCCAAGGGCTGGGCCACTTCTCGGCGTAATACCGCCGTGAACGGATCGCCGGTGACCCGCTGCACGATCTCGGCGACCAACCAGCCGAAAGTGATCGCGTGATAGCCCGAGGTGCGGATGCGGCGCGGGTCGGCGGGGCTCTCGGCGAGGGCGGACACCACCGCGTCGTAGTCGAGAATGCCCTCGCGACCCGGCACCAGCCCGCGTACGCGGTGCAGGCCCGCGCGATGGGACAGCACATCGCGCACGGTGATGTCGTCCTTGCCGTGCGACCCGAACTCCGGCCAGTAGGTGGCCACCGGCTCCTCGTAATCGATGAGCCCGCGCTCGGCCAGCCGATGCAGCACGGTGGCGGCGACACCCTTGCCGGTGGAGAAGGTGAGCGCGATGTTCTCGCCGGTCCAGCGCTGATCCTTGGCCGCCCAGCCCGCCCAGATATCGACGACCGGGCGTCCGTCCAGGTAGATGGCCAGCGCCCCGCCGCCACGACTGGGCTGGGTGAACATCCCGAAGAAATGATCCGCGAGCCGGATAAAGCGCGGATCGACCACCATTTGCCGTGGCGCCGCGAAGTCGTCGACCGGTGCTGACACGATGGATACCTCCTGATACACGCGATCGGGGGCCCCGCGCCGCACACGGCGACCGGAATCCCAAGGGTATCGCAGGGACAGACCCGCCGGTTGGAGTCGACGGGGGTGGCTCCGGTGGTGTATTCACAATGGGTGTTTGCAGATTTGCCAATCGGCCGGCTCGTCGGCGCGATCGCCATCACCGTGACCGCGTTCGTCTCGACCGGTTGCGGAGGCACCATCGACGGCCACGCTCAGCCGGCGATCGATGTCGTCCCCGCGACCAGCACCGCGACGCCGACCACCAAGCCGGGCAAGTCGACCACCGGCAAACCCACCGCCAGCAAGCCCGCGCCGACATCGAGCAAGGGCGGCAAGACCGACTTCCAGGCCAACGTCGGCGACTGCGTCGCGCTCGGCGGCACGGTCAACGACGCGACCATCGAGAAGGCCGCGTGCGGTAGCCGTTCGTCGAACTACAAGGTCATCGGCAAGGCCAAGACCAGCAACGGCTGCGTCGGCGACCGCGACAACTTCTACGCCGAGACGCTCAACGGCATCGAGACCGGCGCGCTGTGCCTCGACATCGACTGGGTCGTCGGCGGCTGCATCGACGTGGGCGGCGACGAACCCAAGCGCATCGAGTGCGGCGAGGGCGGGACCGAACCGGTCAAGGTCATCACGATCAACAAGAACTCCGACAGCGTCGACGACTGCCCCGATGCCGCCGATTCCGGCTTCAAGTACGCCGAGCGCCACGTCGTCGTCTGCGTGGAGAGCCTGTAGTCCCGACGAAAGACGTGGGTGGCGGCTAGTTTGGAGTAGTGCCACAGACGGTTCGGCTGAACTCGGCCACGGGCCGGTGGATTCTGCTCGCCACCATCCTCGGCTCGTCGATGGCGTCGCTGGACGCCACCGTCGTCTCCGTCGCGCTGCCGCGGATCGGCGAATCGCTGCACACCGATGTCGCCGGGTTGCAGTGGACCGTGAACGGTTACACGCTCACCCTGGCCTCCTTCATCCTGCTCGGCGGTTCGCTCGGCGACCGGCTCGGCCGTCGGCGCGTCTTCGTCTGGGGCATCGTCGGATTCGCGATCACCTCGCTGCTGTGCGCGGCCGCGGTGAACATCGAGATGCTCGTGGCCGCGCGCTTGCTCCAGGGCGTGGCGGGCGCGTTGCTCACGCCGGGAAGCCTGGCGCTGATCTCGGCGTCGATCGACAAAGGTGATCAGGGCAGTGCGATCGGACTGTGGTCCGGTCTCGGCGGGGTGGCCGGTGCGTTCGGGCCACTGCTCGGTGGTGGCTTGATCGATCTGGTCGGCTGGCGGGCGATCTTCCTGCTCAATGTGCCGCTCGCGCTGGTGGTCGCCGTCGTCACGCTCAAATATGTCCCGGAGAGCCGTGATCTGGAGGCGCCCGCGCGGATCGACATACCGGGCGCGGTGATCGTCGCGCTCGCGCTCGGTGCGCTCACACTGGGACTCATCGATTCCCGGGTGGTGCTGGTGGCGGTCGGGCTGGCCGCGCTGGCGTGTTTCGTACTGGTGGAACTGCGCAGCCCGAATCCGCTGGTACCGCCGTCGCTGTTCCGGTCGCGGGTGTTCACGGTGGCGAACCTGGTGACGTTGTTCGTGTACGCCGCGCTCGGCGGCGTCTTCTTCCTGCTGGTGCTGCAATTGCAGCTGGTGGCCGGGTACTCGCCGATGGCGTCGGGCGCCGCCGGACTGCCCGTCACCCTGCTGATGCTGGTGCTCTCGGCGCCCGCGGGCCGATGGGCGCAACAGCACGGGCCGCGGATTCCGATGACGTTCGGTCCGCTGCTGGCCGCGGGCGGGGTGTTCGCGTTGCAGCGGATCGGACCGGGCGCGGACTATCTCACCGATGTGCTGCCCGGCGTGTTCGTCTTCGGGCTCGGACTGTCGGTGCTGGTAGCGCCATTGACCGGCGCGGTGCTCGCCGCGGTGCGCGAGGGCGAGGCCGGCATCGCCTCCGGGGTGAACAACGCCGTGGCGCGAACGGCACAGCTACTCGCCGTGGCGGCGTTGCCAGGGCTGGCCGGGTTGTCCGGCGCGTTCGGCGACCCGGTCGCCTTCGCCGCCGGCTTCGACACCGCGATGCGCTGGTGCGCGGTGCTGCTGCTGCTCGGCGGGGGTGTCGCGGCGGTCCTGCTCCGCGTGCCGCGTCAGCCTCCGCAGCCCGAACGCGTCGACTGCCTGCCGCACTGCGCCGGCGCCGACGGACCCGCGCTCGCACCGAAATCGCTTGCCACATAGCAAGAGCGGGCCGCGTGGACAACCACGCGACCCGCTCGACATCCGGGGAGTACGGGCAAGGGACTAGATCGGGTGATACCCCGAACCCACGCCGCCGCGGGCGTTGATGTCGGCCATGATCGAGTTCATGTTCGTCCCGACCTCCGGCCCGAAGCAGGCCAGCGCCAGATAGGCGTTGACCATGCCCACCAGTGTCGAGCCGACGACGACCGGCGCGCCGGAATCGCCCTCGACCACGCACATCTGCGACCAGGTCTCGGTATTGGTCGCGAACACGTCGCCCCAGGTGATGCCGCAGGTATTGCCGGTGGTCCGGCCTTCCTTACAGACGATCGTCGGGAACTGCGCCGGTCCGCCGACGCCGGTGATGGTGACGTTGCCGATCCGGTTGACCGGGATGATCCGGCCCGGCGTGAACTCGATGACCGCGTAGTCGAGTTCGGAGTTGCTGTACACGAAACGGCCGATCTCGCCGTAGCCTCGATCCACCTCGGCGCTGACCGGAGCGCCCGCGTCGCCGCAGTGGCCCGCGGTCAGTCCGACCAGCCTGCCCGCGCCGTCGTGCCCCACCGTGGTGACGGTGCACTCGAACGCGTTGTCGATCACGATGCCGGAGCCGCCGCCGATCACCGGGGGGCCTGCTTGCGCGTTGGCCGCACCGGTGCTCAGCAGAGCTGCACCGAGGGCGAGGGCGAAGGCGGTGTTGGCCACCTTGGCGAGTTTGCTGAACATGTCCCTCCAGATGTCGGAAGTTCGCACAGTATCAATACGGTCTGTCTATCGTGCCTGTATTCGGTCCCGGGCGCGCCTCCGGACCGGTGCGTTTGCCGCCGTGTCGTGCTGGTCTTCCCGAGTTGGTTGTCATAGCGATTCCCTATTGCAATCGCGGCGCGGCGCGTCGTTCGTGTTTCTCGCGTGATGTGTTCGGATAATTCGACGAGGACTTCGTTATGAATGACAAAATTCCGCAATATTCCTTTACCGCGACCGCTGGTACTGGGAAACCATGCTGGAAAAGGACTTCGCGGGTAATCCCTGGAATCCCGGAATTACGGGCGGTAGGGTCCGGCATGGCCGGTCTCATAGCCGTTTCGGACAGTGACCTCTATCTATGACAGCGCTCACATGTCGGTGATGTGTTCTGCGCTACTCCGTAGTAAGGTGCGTCAAGCAAACAAGTCGCCGGGGCGTTGAGGGCCCGGCGTCGAGAGGGGTTATGCAGTGCAGTCGACCGAGAGTCCGCCCACACGTTCACGAGTCAGCGAGGCTGTCGACTGGACGAAGGGCCTTTGGGACGACCATCCGAAGAAGTCGCTGGAAACCTTCGGTCGACAGATCACGATGGGTATCGAAGCGATCACGGAGTTGATCGTCGCGATCTTCCGTCGGCGTTTTCCTTTCGACGAGTTCGTCCGGCAGTCCGCCTTCATGGCCAGTGTCGCCGCGGCGCCGACGCTGCTGGTCGCCATCCCGATCGCGGTGATCGTCTCGATCCAGGTCGGCGCGGTCGCGGGCCAGGTCGGTGCCACCTCGTTCATCGGTGCGGCCAACGGGCTCGGCATCATCCAGCAGGGCGCCCCGCTGGTCACCGCGCTGATGATCGCCGGTGCCGTCGGTTCGGCCATCTGCGCCGACCTCGGTTCCCGCACCATCCGTGAAGAGATCGACGCGATGAAGGTCATGGGTGTCGACCCGCTGCGCCGCCTGGTGGCTCCCCGCCTGGGCGCCGCGATGCTGGTCAGCTTCCTGCTCTGCGGCTTCGTCGTCTTCGTCGGCTTCCTCACCGGCTACATGTTCAACATCTTCGCCCAGGGCGGTACGCCCGGCTCCTACATGAGCACCTTCGCCTCGTTCGCGGTCACCCGCGACCTCGCGGTGGCGCTGTTGAAGTCGGTCCTGTTCGGTCTGATCGCCTCGATCATCGCCTGCGACTGCGGCCTGAACGCTCGCGGTGGTCCCGGTGGTGTCGCCAACGCGGTGAACTCCGCGGTGGTCAGCTCCACCGTCATGCTGCTCGGTGTCAACGTGGCGATCACCCAGATCTACGCCGCCGTCTTCCCCCCACAGGTGGTCTGAGCCATGTCATCCACATACGTACCTCCGCTACTGCGACCGATCCGGTCGCTGCAGAAGGCCAGCAAGGCGCCCGGCGACCTGCTCGCCCGCCTCGGCCACCAGGTCTTCTTCTTCCTGCGTTCGGTCGGGTCCATCCCGCTGGCCTTCAAGCAGTACCCGAAGGAGGTCTGGCGTCTGCTCTCCGACGTCACCTGGGGTAACGGCAACATCGTCGTCGGTGGCGGCACCATCGGCGTCATCCTGATCATCAGTGCCTTCGGCGGCATGACGGTGGCCATTCAGGGCCACACCTCGCTGAACCTGCTCGGATTGAGCCCCATCACGGGCGCGATCTCCGCCTTCGCCACCACCCGCGAGCTCGGCCCGCTGCTGGCGGCCCTGGCCTTCGCGGCCCAGGCGGGCTGTCGATTCACCGCACAGCTGGGCGCCATGCGCATCTCCGAGGAGATCGACGCGCTCGAGTCGGTGGCGATTCGCCCGCTGCCCTACCTGGTGAGCACCCGGATGATGGCCGCGGTGATGGCGATCGTGCCGCTGTACGCCCTCGGTTTGACCATGGCCTACCTGGCCTGCTCGGTCACCGTGCAATTGATCGGCGGTACGGCGTCGGGTACCTACTCGCACTACTTCTTCCAATTCCTGGTGCCGACGGACGTGCTCTACTCCCTGCTCAAGGCGATCATCTTCGTCATGATCACGACGTTCATCCAGTGCTACTACGGCTTCTTCGCCTCGGGCGGTCCCGAAGGCGTCGGTGTGGCGGCAGGCCGCGCGATCAAGATGTGCATCATCCTGGTCGTGTTCGCCGACCTCGTCATGACGTTGGCGATCTGGGGCATCAACCCCGGCATCAGGATCTCGGGGTAAGGGCGCGATGATCATCGATCCGAGTGGGCGCGGTCCCACCATGAAGCAGCTGTATGTGGCCGGCGCGGCCGGTCTGATTGTCTTCGGCGTCATCCTGGCTTTCCTCACGGCCCGCTACCAGGGCTACTTCGTTCCCAAGGTCAACGTGGTCGCGAACCTGTCGACCACCGGTGACGGCCTGCCGTCGGACGCCGACGTGAAGTTCCGCGGCGTGCTCGTGGGCGTGGTGAAGAACGTCGAGATCGGCAAGGACGCCGAGCAGAAGGTGAACATCGAGCTCAAGCCCGAGTTCGCCGACGGCATCCCCAACACCGTCACCGCCCGCGTGGTGCCCTCCAACCTGTTCGCGGTCACCTCCGTGGAGCTGGTCTACAACGGTGCGAACAGCCAGCACCTGAAGGAGGGCTCGCAGATCCCCGAGGACCGCAGCCAGGGCACTATCGCGCTGCAGGACACGCTCACCACGGTGCGCGACATCCTCGACGAGGTCGATCCGGTGCAGTTCGGTCGCGTGCTCGGCACGCTCACCCAGGCACTCGACGGCAGCGGCCGGGTCCCCGGCTCGACCATTCAGCGCCTCGACCACTGGCTGACCACGGTCGCCGACGCGGGCCCGAACGTGGGCGGCATGCTGGACAACTTTTCCAACTCCGCGCACGCGCTGAACCAGTCGGCGCCGGAACTGCTCGACGTGCTCGGCTCCTCGGTGCAGACCGCGAACACCATCGCCACCAAGCGCGAACAGCTGATCGCGCTGCTGGCCGGTGCGAGCGCCACCACCGACCGGGTGAACGACCTGTTCGCGTCGAATCCCGATGTGGGCAAGGAAGTCACGGTCGGCATGAACGCCACCCTGGGTGCGCTGGCCGCCGACCCCGCGTCGATCACCAGGACCTTCCAGGTCTTCGGTCCCTCGCTGGCCCAGCTCAACACCACCTTCCACGGTGGCCCGAGCGGCAAGCAGATGGTGTGGAACGCCGGCCTGACCTTCACGCCGTACCAGCCCAACACCGTCGCCGACTGCCCGCGCTACGGCGACCTGCTCGGACCGAGCTGCTTCACCGCACCGGCCGAGGCCTCGCTGCCGGCGATCCCGGACAACCTGCGTCCGCGCAGGCTCGACACGGCCGCGGGCCTGCCGCCGCTGGTGTCGATCCCGGGCATGCCCGACATCCCGGGTCTCACCAGTCCCGGTGTCGCGCCGATGCACACGGCCAACGGCACCGAGATCAAGCCGTTCCAGGGCACCCCGCTCGAGGGCCTCGTCCCGTCGATCCAGATTCCGGGCCTGCCCGGTGTGCTGGGCGGCGCGCCCGCTCCCGCGGCCGCTCCGGCCGCGGCGCCCGCTCCGGCGAGCGTGCCCACCGCGACACCGATCTCCTACTCCGGTGACGCGGCGATGACTCAGCTGCTCGGTCGCAAGCCGAACGCGTCCGAATATCTGCTGCTCGGTCCGATTTTGAAGGGCGGAACCCTGCAAGTGTCCGAAAACGGGGGTGGCGCATGAGTATCCGCAAGCCACTGATCGGGTTCAGTATCTTCGCGCTCGTCTCACTGCTGGTCACCGTGGTCGTGTGGAACACACTGGCCCGCACGGTCGACGGTGACACCCGCAAGTACACCGCGATCTTCACCGACGTCCTCGGGCTGCGGCCCGGCGACGATGTCCGGATGGCCGGCGTGCGCGTCGGCAAGGTCGAAACCATCGAGCTCGACGGCAAGAACGACGCCAAGGTGTCGTTCATCGTGCAGAGCGACCAGACCCTGTTCAACGACACCAAGGCGCTGGTCAGGTACCAGAACCTGATCGGTCAGCGCTACGTGGCGCTGACCCCGGGCGCGACGCCGAGCCCGGAGCCGCTCAAGAGCGGCTCCACCATTCCGCTCGACCGCACCGAGCCCTCGTTCGACATCTCGGCCCTGCTCAACGGTTTCCAGCCGCTGTTCCAGGCGCTCGAGCCCGCCGAGGTCAACGCGATGTCGGAGACCCTGATCCAGGCGCTGCAGGGCGATGGGGTCTCGCTGTCGGCGTTCATCGTTCAGGCGGCCCAGCTGGCCACCGATTTCCAGCGTCGCGACGCGATCCTGTCCGACGTGATCACCAACCTGTCCGGTGTGATGGCCGGGTTGGCGAAGCGAGGGGATGAATTGGAGACCCTGATTACCCAGACCAGGGCACTGATCGGCGGACTCTACGACCAGGGTCAGTCGCTGCAGGCGTCCACGGTCACCCTCGCCGATTCCACGACCGCGCTGGTCGGGATGATGACCAAGATCCAGCCGAAGCTGGCTGCGACCCAGAACTCGACCACCGCGGCGCTGAATCTGCTGCTGGCCAACGGTGCCAAGCTCGACCAGGTCGCGATCGACATGCCTTCGATGCTCGCCGACCTCGGCCGGATGACATCGGAAGGCACCCACGCCAACGCCTACCTGTGTGGTCTGGACATCTCGCTGTACGGGGTTCTGTTCCCGCGCGGCCTGGTCAGCCAGATCGGTGGCACCGGCCATTCCGAGGTGTGCAGATGAGCAAGATCAAGTCAGCCTTCGTCGGCAACCGCAACTTCTGGCTGGGGGTGGTCGGTGCGCTGTGCATCGTGCTGCTGCTGGTCGGTTCGAGCATCTTCCAGTTCATCGGGCTCGGAAAACAGTCCATCGACGCCGAATTCGTGCAGGCCGCGGGCATCAAAACCGGTGACAAGGTCGCTGTCTCGGGTGTGCAGGTCGGCACGGTCTCCGGCGCCAAGATCGAGGGCGATCACGTGGTGATCACCCTCGACGTGGACAGCTCGCTGAAGCTCGGTCCCGACGCGCACGCCGCGATCAAGATGGCGACCCTGCTCGGCGCGCGCTACGTCGACCTGCAGCCCGGCGACGGATCGGGTCTGAAGAACAAGACGATCCCGCGCAGCAACACCGACGTGCCGTACAACATCGCCGATGTGGTGCAGGTCGGTACGCCGAAGTTCGAGGCGCTCGACACCAAGAAGCTCGCCGCCTCGCTCAACACCATCAACTCCCAGCTCGGCGATTCGCCGGAGCTGGTCGCCCAGGCGCTCGACAGTGTCGGTGCGGTCGCGAAGGTCGTCGACCAGCGCAAGGGTGAGGTCGACAGTCTGATCAAGGACCTCAACCGGGTCACCCAGCTGCTCGCCGACAACCGCAACTCGATCCTGCTCGTGATCACCCAGGGCGAGGCCATCGCCAACCGGGTGATGGAACGGCAGAGCCTGCTGCGCCAGCTGCTGGACAACGTCGCCACGCTGACCCGTCAGCTGGAGGAGATCGGCGCCCAGAACGGCGACCAGTTCGGCGGCACCATCAGCCAGCTCAACACCATGGCCGAGGGTCTGCAGAAGAACAAGGACAATCTCGACAAGCTGCTGCAGATCGGTCAGCCCACGGCGCGCTACTTCAACAACGCGCTCGGCAACGGTAACTACGGCTCGGTCGCACTGCCGTGGTTGTTCCCGGACAACTGGCTGTGCTTCGTTCAGGTGATCCAGGGGTGCCAAGGATGAAACTGACCAACAGGCTCCGCATCGCGCGGACCATGATGATCGCCACCACCGCGCTGGCCCTCGGCAGCTGCTCGCTGATGCCGAGCCAGTTCGACGACGCGCTCGGCCGCTCGACCAAGATCACCGCCGACTTCGAGAACATCGCCGGCATGTACGAGGGCAACGAGATCATGGTCCTCGGTCTCGCGGTGGGCAAGGTCGACAAGATCGTGCCCAAGGGCACCTATGTCGAGGTCCACATGACCATCGACGCCGGCGTCAAGGTCCCGAAAGACGCGATCGCGGCGATCATTTCGCCCTCGATCGTCACCGATCGCCACATCGAGGTGAGCCCGCCGTTCACCGGCGGTGAGACAATGAAGTCCGGCGATCACCTGCCCAAGGCACGCACCAGGACCCCGGTCGAGCTGGACACGATGATCAAGACCATCGACCAGTTCGCCGCCTCGCTGAAGCCCGAACCCGGCCAGGAGGGTCTGGGCCCGCTGTCGGGCCGGGTGCTCTACCCGGTGCTCAACGGCAACGGTCAGAAGATCCGCGAGACCCTCGACGCGCTCTCGGGTGCTTTGAAGGTCGGTGTCGACAACAAGGACGCCATCGCCAACATCATCATCAAGCTCAACGAGCTCACGACGATGCTGGCCGACAACGATCAGTCGGTGCGCGACTTCAGCGACCGGGTGACCGCCATGTCGGGGCTGCTCGCCGACCAAGCGCCCGGTCTGCAGGCCACCCTCGATCAGCTCAACCAGTTCCTGAACAACACCTCGACGACCTTCGCCGGGCATCAGGAAGAACTGGCCGCCTCGCTGACCGGCCTGACCACCGTGACCAACCAGTTGCGCGCCAACTCCGGTGCGATGGTCGAGATCGTCGACGTGGTGCCGCTGCTCATGCAGAACATCGACGGCGCGATCAACAAGGAAAAGGGCTTCGTCCGCCTGCAGGCGCTGATCGGTACCGCTCTCTCTGGCGAGATCGTCAGCGCGTTCTGTGAGCGGATCCAGATGCGGCCCGATGGGTGCCGCACCACCGGCAACGTCCAGGACTTCGGCCCCGACTACGGGCTCACCGCCGCACTGCTCGGACTGACGAAATGAACCGACGAATGACGATGAAGGCCCGCCGCGCGCTGCTCTCCGCGGCCGCACTGGCCACGGTCACGATCACGACCGGCTGTGGCTTCACTGTAGAGGACCTGCCGCTGCCCAAACCGGGCACCGGCGGCGACACCTACACCCTGCACGCGAAGTTCGAGAACGCGCTGAACCTGCCCGATCAGGCCAAGGTGAAGGTCGGTGGTTCCGATGTCGGCGTCGTGTCGGCGATCACGACCAAGAACTTCGAAGCTCTGATCGACATGGAGATCAACACCGATTTCAAGCTGCCGAAGGGCAGTACGGCGGAGTTGCGCCAGGCCACTCCCCTCGGTGACGTCTTCATCGCGCTGAGCAGCCCGAAGAACGCGGCGGGCGCGCCCGATATGGCCGCGGGCGACACGTTCACCCTGGAAGCCACCTCGGCCGGCGCCACGGTGGAAGAGCTGCTGGTCTCGGTGTCGATGCTGTTCAACGGCGGCGGTGTCGCCAGCCTGAGCCGGCTCGGCACCGAACTCGGCTCGATTCTCAACGGGCACGGCACCGAACTCGGCCATCTGATCTACGAGATGACCGGTGTCATCGGCGAACTGAACGCCAACAGCACCAAGGTCGACTCGGTGCTGACGGAGTTCAACACCCTCGCCAACACCATCGAGGCCAACAAGGGTCAGCTCGGCCAGGTGGCCGACACACTGCCCCAGGCCATCGGCGCGATCGCCGAGAACAACCGGGCGATCGGCGACCTGCTCAGCAAGCTCGCCACGGCCACCGCCGCCATCGGCGACTACTCCAACACCACCGGTGACCAGCTGTCCGAGCTGCTCACCAATCTCGACAACCTGATGAACGCGCTGGCCGCGACCGGCAGCGACTTCGGGTATGTGATGGATCAGTTGCACGCGATCCGACCCGGCGCCAACCAAACGTTCAAGGGCAAGAGCCTGGCGCCGTACGCGACGCTGACCAACCTCGATGTGGGCCTGTTGACCGACCCGGCGAACAGCAAGCTCTGGGACTTGAAAGATGTGAACGATTTCGTCGGCAGCTTCATCCAGGTGCTGCAGATCGTTCAGGGCCGAGTGGGAGGCCACCGATGAGCAGGCTGAAGAAGTTCGCGAGCAGCAAGATCTTGCTGGCGAACAGCGCGCTCGTAGTCGTGCTGTTGCTCGGTGGGTCGTACCTGCTGGTCAACGTGATGCGGGTCAACCCGCTGCGGTCCGAGTACGACGTCACCGTGAACCTGGATCGCTCCGGCGGTCTGCAGCCGGGCAACGACGTGACCATGCGCGGGTTCCGGATCGGCAAGGTCACCTCGATCGAGCTGATCAACGACGGCGAGGCGATCGCCGCCAAGACCCGGATCGACAAGGATTTCAAGATCCCGGTCGACACCATGATCCAGGTGGCGGCGCTCTCGGCCGCGGGCGAGCAGTACATCGACTTCCGTCCGAAGAGCGATGTCGGTCCGTTCCTCCGGGACGGCGCGGTGATCAAGTACAGCCCGGAGCAGATCCAGACGCCGGTTCCGGTGTGGGCTGTGCTCGACGACACCAGCGCGCTGATCGCCCAGGTGAATCCGAAGCAGTTCGACGTGATCCTCGACGAGCTCGACATCGCGCTCGGTGCCGGTCCCGATCAGCTGCGCGGCCTGATCAACGGCGTCAGCCTGGTGGTCGCGGGTCTGGACAACCTGCTTCCGCAGACGGTGAACCTCATCGCCAACCTGCGGGTGATCGCCGAGACCACCTCGCACGCCCAGCCCGATCTGCAGACGCTCACCCAGAATTCGGGTGCGCTGCTCACGCAGTTCAACAACGCCAACGCCGAGCTGCAGAGCGTGCTCGACAACGCGCCTGCGCAGTTCGAAACGCTCGGCGCGGTGCTCGACGCGACCGCCGATCCGATCAGTTCGCTGGCGGCCAACTTTGTGGCGATCACCAAGGCCGCGCAGCTGCGTACGCCCGCGCTGCGGCTGCTGTTTCCGTCGCTGGCACTGGGGCTCGGGTCGATCAGCGCTCCGGCGCACGACGGCGAGTTCCACACCATCATCGACATCTGGCCGCGCCCGACGTGTAACTACGACACCGCGTACCGGCGCAACGAAGAGGTACAGGACGGCAGCATTCCGAAGTGGAACTACTGCACCAACCCGACCTCTGACCTGCAGATCCGTGGTTCGGCCAACGCCCCGCGGCCGAACGTGCCCAACAACGGCGCGCAGATGCCGCCCGGTGTCGACCCGAACGAGCGGACACCCATTCCCGCCAAGTGAGATGGTGCCCGGCCAGGCTGTTCACAGCTTGACCGGGCATACTCGCGGGGAAGAACGTGTGGCCCGGCTCACGGACCACGATCGGAAATCGGTGCGATATGTGCGCCGGGAAAGAGCAGGATTGATTCGATGACCAGCGACGATGCCCAGAGTAAGTCCGATGCTGCCGCAGCAGACAAGCCCGATCTGGCGAAGGCCGACGACACTGTGAAGGGTGCGGCGGCGACTCCCGAGGTCGATCAGCCGACTGTGCAGGCACAGACCGTGACCGAGGCGCCGGCTCCGGCCGCTGCCCCGAGCGCGGCATCGAGCTCGAAGGGCTGGATCGCCGCAGGTGTGGCCGGTGTGGTCGCGGTCGGCGCGATCACCGCGGGCGTGGTGTTCTTCCTGCAGAACAGCAACAAGGCCGAGAAGCTCGACGCGATCGCCGAGTCCACCAAGGCCGCCTGTGATTACGGCGCCATCCTGGCCAACTACGACTACTCCAAGGATCTCGACGGCTACATCGCGTCGATGAAGGCGGGCGCCACCGGCGACTACCTCAAGGAGTTCAGCGACGCCAGCGATGCGCTCAAGGGCGCCATGGTGCAGGCCCAGGTCAAGTCGACCGGTGAAGACGTGCAGTGCGCCTACATCTCGGGCAGCACCGACGATGTCAAGGCCATGGTCACCATGACCCAGTACCGCACCAACTTCACCCAGACCCAACCCGACCGGATGATGTTCGCGATCGAGATGAGCCTCGAGCACTCGGGCGACAAGTGGCTGGTCAGCAAGCTGGACTCGCCGTTGCTCAAGAACGGCGGCGGCGAGGCCGCCGGTGGTACGGCGCCCGGTCAGGCCGTTCCGTCTCCGGCTCCCGCGCCTGTCCCGACACCCGGGAACTGAGCGCACGGGGAAACCGAGCCAATCGAAACGCCGCGGGCAGATTCATCGCCCGCGGCGTTTCGCTGTGCGGTCCCACTCCGGTCGCACCGCACCTAGAACAGGGTCAGAGTCCCTGCTACCGGCACTTCAGCTGCGACCGACTTCCCTGTGGAGACCGAGTTCGTGGGGACAGGCGCCGCGGGTTCCCGGCGCCGAATCCTTGCCGGTTCCGGCGCGACCGGGGCTGACTCGCGGCCGAGAGCCGGGTTCTCGCGGACTGCTCGTGCCGCTTCGCCCGCCAGTTTGTCGGCTTGTTCGTTGAAGTAGTTGCCCACGTGGCCGCGCACCCAGCGGAACCGCACCGGTCCTTCGCGGCCGGTGATGGCCCGGTCGATCTGCTTGATGATCTCGACGTTCTTCACCGCGCCGCCGGTGGAGGTGCGCCAGCCGTTGCGTCGCCAGCTGGTGATCCATTCCGAGGCGCACTTGATGGCGTACTGGGAGTCGCTCTCGATGAGCATCGGTTCGGCGCCGGGGTGGGCGAGGATGGCTTCCAGTACCCCGCGCAGTTCGGCGATCTGGTTGGTGCCGCTGGCCGCGCCACCACTGTCGGCGGGCCCGGAATGATTCACCCATGCCCAGCCGATGGCACCACCGGGATTGCGCAGGCAGGACCCGTCGGTGCTCACGATGATCATGACCGCCACCCTAGGCGATGCGGCCGACAAGATCGGTACCGTGGAATGCCTCTATCTCCCTTCGCAACCGCGATTCCGTTCGGCGCAGTGCCGATTTCGCGGCCGCGTCGACGAGGCCGTGGCACAGGCGGCCGAACATGCCGCGTGGTGGTGGATAGTCGGCTTCGGAGGTCAGCACCGACCGTTCGTAGCCGAGTGGATCGAATCGCAGGGTAACGGTTCCGTATACCCGCCCACGCAGGGTATACCCGATGACGGCATTGCGCCGATATTCGGTGATCTCCACCGATGAACGCAGCGGGATCACTCCGAACAACCGGACTTTCACCGCGAACGCGGCGCCCAAGCCCTGATCCGGTTCGCCCAGCGGCGCGACGTCGGTGACGCCGACCAGCCACTGCGGCGCGTGGCGGAAATCCTCGGTGTAGGCGAAGGCGGCATCGACCGGTGCGCCGACGTCACTCGCAAACCTGATGTGGCCCATCGGCCCTCCCTGCTCCGGATGGGTTTCCTCGCCCACGCGTACAGGAGCCAAAAGTACTACAAATATCCTCTTTATTTAGCGGAATGGAGTTGTTCGACCAGGTATTCCGCAATCGGCATCGCCGACGTGGCGGCCGGGGACGGTGCGTTGAGCACGTGGATGGAGCGCGGCGTGCGTTCGATGAGGAAGTCGTGCACCAGCGTGCCGTCACGCAGCACCGCCTGGGCCCGGATGCCCGCACGGTGCGGGAGCAGGTCGTCGGTGCTGAGTTCGGGGCAATATTTGCGGCATTCGGCGAGGTAGCCGCGCTTGAACACCGAATTGCGGAGCTCGCGGATCCCGGTGGCGAGATGGTCGCGGGCCACCCGGCGCACGCCGGCGAAACTCAGCACGTCGATGGCGTCACGTCGGTTCACGCTGCCCTTGCGATACCCCTCCCGCGACAGCCCGAGCACCGCGTTGGGGCCGACGGTGAGTTCGCCGTCGATGGTGGGACTCAGGTGCACGCCGAGGAACGGCAGCGCGGGGTCGGGCACCGGATAGATCAGCGTGCGTACCAGATCCGATCGCTCGGCGGGGAGCCGGTAGTACTCGCCACGGAACGGAACGATCCGAAAGTCCGTTTCTATCCCGGCCTTTCGTGCCATCCGGTCGGCCTGCAGGCCCGCGCACACGATCAGTGTGCCCGCGGTGACCGAACCACCCGGACCCGAAACCGTGACGGCGGAGACACTCTCGGTGATCGCCTCGACTGCGGTGCCGAGCAGAATCCTGCCGCCCATCGACTCGACCTCGGCGGCGAGCGCGGCGGTGACCAACGTGTAGTCGATGATGCCGGTGGCGGGCACGAACAGCGCGCCGACCCCGGCGATCCGTGGTTCGCGCCGCCGCAGTTCGGCCGCGTCGATCGCCTCGACCTCCACGCCGTTGGCGATCGAACGCTCGTACAGCGCCAGCATCCGCGCGTGTTCGGCGGAATCGGTGGCTACCAGCAACTTTCCGCATTCACGGAACGGAATGTCGTGGGCCGCGGCGAATTCCTTCGTCCATCGCGCACCGGCCCGGCACAGCCGTGCCTTCAAACTGTCCGGGGGGTAATAGATCCCGGAGTGGATGACGCCGCTGTTGTGCCCGGTCTGATGCGCACCGAGCGTGTCTTCCTTCTCGATGAGCACCAGGCTCGCCTCGGGATACTGGGTCAGCAACCGATGCGCGGTGGCCACGCCGACGATGCCGCCGCCGACCACACAGAAGTCGTACGCACCGTTCGAGGTGCCGCGAGGAGTCACACGCCGACGGTAGTCGGCAGTTCCCCGGTCGCGGATCGCGGTGTCTCGGCGTCGCCCTCGTCTTCGGACGATGTCGCGGCGGTGCCGGGGGTCTCGGCCGGTTCGGTGCCTGTGCCCTCGACCCGCAACGTGTGGCTGCCGAGGCCGGGATCCGACAGCACGAAAACCAACTCGCCACGGCGCGCGTCGAATTCGGTGTGCAGCGCGGTGACCGCGGCCGGATCCACCGCCAGGCCGAGGTATTTCGCCGCCACCGTGACGAGGTTGGTGTCGACGGTGAACGCCACGGTATCGCTGCGCGGCGGTGTCACCTGCGCGCCGACATAGGTGCCGCCGATCCCGACCCGCCCGGTCAGCGGTGAATTACCCGGTCGCGCACCGACTCCGGACTGCTGCGCGGTGATCGGCGTGCGCGTGGCGGCGGGGTCGGAGCGCTCCGTGGACAGCGTCGGCGCGCTGAAGGACATGGCCAGCTCCACACCGCCGACGCGGGGTGCGGAGTCCTCGATCGAGAAGGGGCGGTGGTGGCCGGGATTCGGCGTCGCGGCCGGTCCCGCGAATTCGGTGGGCGGCGGTGCCAGTTCCGGCATGTGATTGACGATGTAGGCGCCCGCGGCCACGGTGAGGCAGAGGCTGGCGGCGCCGGAGAAGATGATCGCGGACAGGCGTACGATCTGAGCAGGCCGATGTGCGGTCACGATGCGGTTCCCTCCTGTGGCTGTGGGTATACCCGAGTAGAGCGGGCCCGCATCGTTGAAAGCCACGTGCTGATACCTACGGTACCGAGTACCGCGCGCGGTGAGCGCCTCCCACTGCTGAGATCAGAGCCACATCCGAAACGGCGACGTATCAGTCCTAGTCGGGGCGGGTTTTCGGCTGGGCAAGTGTTTCTCACACCCGGTATCGGGTATCTGAAGGGAGCAGGCGAGCGTCATTCACGACTGCCACGGTGGTCACCCCCGGCCAACGAAGTCCGGGGCAGTCGGCACGAATGGCGCTCCGGGAAGGCGCTCGCCTGTTCTCATGCTGACTTTCAGGCGAACTGGCCTGCGTGGCGGCCTGGTCCGGGCGGGCCGGCGAAGGCCTGGGCGATGCCGAGCCAGTGGTCGGCGTCCGGGCCCTCGGTGGTCAGGGCGGTGTCTTCGCGGTGGCGGCGCTGGGTCGCCACGAGGCAGAAATCGATGGCGGGGCCGGTGACGCACTGGGGTGCGTCTTCGGGGCCCCAGGTCCACAGAGTGCTGTCGGGGGCGGTCAGTTCCACGCGGAATTCATCGGTGGGGCCGGATTCGCCGTTGACCAGGTAGGCGTAGTTCCTGGCGCGGACGCTGATGTGGGCCACTGTGCGCAGGCGGGCGGTGGGGATGCGGGTGACGTCGAGCGCGTCGGCGACGTCCTGCCCGTGGGCCCAGGTTTCCATGATGCGGGCCGAGATCATCGACGCGGCGCTCATCGGCGGGCCGAACCACGGCAGCTTGGTGCCCGCGGGGACGGCGGCCAGCGCGGCGATCAACTGCTCGCGTCCGGTCTGCCAGCGAACCAGCAGGTCGGCGGGTGGGGTCTGGGCGATTTCCTCGGCGCCGTCGTCGACGATGGTCAGGCCGCGCGGGGCAGCTTCGGCGAGGAAGGCCGCGAAGCCCTCGGCGTCGGTGGCGGCGATCAGCGATACCTCGTCGGTCCAGGTCAGGTGGGCGATCTGGGTGGCGATGTCCCAGCGTGGCGCGGGTGTCGGCGTCTGCCACTGCTCGGGGGTCAGCGGTGCGACCAGGTTTTCCAGATCCGCGCATTCGGCGGCGTAATCGTCGAGCAGCGCTGCGAGGTCAGCCATGGAGTTCCCTTGCCGATCATGGCGCGACCCGGTGCCGGTGCGCCGTCGTCACCAAGAGTCGCAGCGACCGTCAAAAAATGCAAGCACGCGTGCTTGTTATTACCAGCCGAAGGTCAGCAGGTGAAGCGCGCCGACACCGATGCCCAGCGCCCCACCGTGCAGATACAGCAACCACGCGTCCTGTTCGACCGACGCGTAGAACATCTCCATGAACTCGCCGGGCGTCAATGTCCGCAGCTTGCGCGCCGCGAAGTCGTCGATCTTCTTCGCCTGTTCCAGCACGAACTGCTCGTCCTCGATCATCGTGCGCGCCGAAACCAGCCCGGCGCCCGCGCCCGAGACCGCCAGATTCTCGAACTGTTTCTTGCCGAGTGCGGCTCGCACCATGAACGCGGTCGCGCCGAGCTGTTTGTGGATCTCCTCCGACACCACCCGCTCGATGAGCTGACGCGTCTTGTCCCCGTTCGGCCCTTCCAAGAGCTCGACGGAGAGGTTCTCCACGGTCAGCACCTGGTACGCCAGGATGTGGGCGAGGTCGGTGGCGGCCTGGGGCTGACGCTTGGCCAGCAGCGCCTGACGCCACAGATACTTGTAGCGCGGCTGCGGATCGCCGGGTTCGAACACCATCTTGATCGCGATCACGTTCACCGTCACGCCGATCATGGCCGACGCGAACAGCACGATCACCCAGGCCGGGATCGCGCCGAAGTACGGGATCTTCGAGTGCACATGCAGGTAGAGCGCCAGAATCAAGCCGAAGGGCGCGCCGAGCAGACCGATCCGCGCCATGAACTTGAGTTCGGGCGCGGCGATGGTGGTGGTCAGGTCCTTCAGGATGGCCGGGTTCTTCTCCAGGTACCGGATCACGAAGTTCTTCACGTCGAGCAGCTGGTCGATATTGTCGCCGAGGCTCTCGAACGCGCGCCGGCACAGCGCGGGCAGCTGCCGGTCGACCCGCTGGTAGATGGCCTGTTTCACGGGTCTGGGCAGCGAGCGCCACAGATCGGGGTTCTCCCGGTACATGATCTCGTCGACGATCGGCTGCACCTGATCGCGCGCCCGTTCGGCGAGATAGTCGCCGATCCCGTCGAGATCGAGTTCATGGATGAAGTCGCGTGGGCTGCCGATCCGCAACAGCGCCGAATCGACGCAGATGCTCGCCATCTTCTCCGCGCGTGCCGGGATGAAGCCCTGGAAACCGAGCATGCGCCCGTCACCGGAAAACGTGGGCAGCACCTGCACGCGCCGCGGTAGGTACGGGTACAGCACGTGCAGCATCGGCACCCGGAAGCCCTTGAAGTACAGCGGCCAGAACAGCATCAGCACGCCGGTCCAGTTGGTGAGCCAACCGGCGAGCGCGCTGAAGATCGGGAAACTGATCAGCTCGACGACGAACTTCGACTGCCCCGTCAGCTCTTCCCAATCGATGAAGAGTCCGGAGGCCAGTGTGGTCATCGAGGAGCCCCCTAGTGCTGACGCGCGAAATACGTGAAGAACGTGAGGATAACAGCATGTCTGGGCACCCGATGGGGCCAGACACCGCCCTTCTCGGGCGTCCTCGGTTCAGGCCACGAATGCGGCGTGAACGTCGGTTTCCGCTTCTCCCGGGTCGGTTACACCGACACCCGAAGGGTATCGGTCAGCGCCTTCCCGTCGGCGGACTTCGGTAACCCGGCCTCTTGCTCGGGGGTCCGGGGATCGTGGAGCGTCTTGGTGAATCGTGGGCCAGCAAGCAAGGTTGATCGCCGCGTTGTGGTCACGGTCGGCACGAAACCCACACCCGCAGATAAACACTCGATCGGCCAACTTCAGGGCGGGATTGATTGTCGCGCAGGCCGAGCACCGCTTACTCGACGGGTACCAACGATCCGCGGTGGCGACCGTGCCGCTACGCCATGCCTGTTTGTAGGTCAAAAGTCGGGCGAAGTCGACCCACCCGACATCGCTGATGCGGCCCGGGTCGCGAGGGGAGTCAACGCGAGGCGTGCGTGGGACAACCGCGCTGTCGCACGTCGGAGCTAGGCTGGCATGGCTGTTGTCTGCGTCACTGAGTTCTTCCCCCGTCGCCTGTGCAGAGGGAGTCGCTGTGAGCAATGTTCCGAAGAATCATTTCGAGCGTCCGGTCGCGGTGATCGGTGGTGGCACCTTGGGTAGAAGGATCGCCCTGATGTTCGCCACCAGGGGCGGTGAGGTGCGCATCATCGATCCCGATGGCGAGGTCGGCAACGCGGCCGTGGCTTTCGTGGAGAAACAGCTGCCCGAGGTGGCCGATACCGTGCCCGACGGCAAGCCGGGCACCGCGGAGTATGTGCCCGATCAGGCGATCGGTGTGAAGGGCGCGTGGCTGGTGGTCGAGGCGGTGCCGGAGATCCTCGACCTGAAGAAGAAGGTCTTCGCCCAGCTCGACGCCGATGCTGATGCCGACGCGATCGTCGCCTCGAACTCGTCGTCGTACGCGAGCCGGTTGTTCACCGAGGGTTTGACGACCAACGACCGGATGCTCAACACCCACTTCTATATGCCGCCGCAGTCGACGGTGCTCGACGTGATGTCGGACGGCCAGACCTCGCAGGACGTCCTCGACTTCGTCCTGAAGACCTTCCCGGAGTACGGCCTGCACCCGTACCTGGTGCGCAAGGAGTCGACCGGCTTCATCTTCAACCGCATCTGGGCCGCCATCAAGCGCGAGTCGCTCGAGGTGGTGCACGAGGGTGTGTCGATTCCCCATGATGTCGACGAGATGTTCATGCGGAATTTCGGTACCAAGGCGGGTCCGTTCCGGATGATGGACCAGGTGGGTCTGGATGTGGTGCTCGATATCGAGGAGCACTACGAGCAGGAGAACCCGAACCTGCCGAAGGGCCCGGTCGAGCTGCTCAAGAAATATGTCGACGCGGGCAAACTCGGGGTGAAGACGGGTGCGGGTTTCTACGACGACTACCCGAAGCCGAAGCAGGGCTGAGCCCCATGACCGAGATAGTCGCTCTAGATCTCGAAGCAGCTGCGATGCACGCTATTTCGCTCGACGGCAAACACGTGCGCACCGTGGTCGACGGCCTCGATCGTTTTCCCGACGGTGTCGTCGTCGACAAATTGCGTGGCCATATCTATTGGACCAACATGGGCACCCCCGACGCGCGTCCGGAGCCGGGCGTCGAACCGGAGTTCTTCTCCCGCAACGGTTCCATCGAACGGGTCGACCTCGACGGCGGCAACCGCACCACGATCGTCCCGATCGGCGCCTTCACCACCGGCAAACAGCTCGCCGCCGATGTCGAAGGGGGCAGGCTGTATTGGTGTGATCGCGAGGGCATGCAGGTTCTCACCTGTGATCTGAACGGTGACGACCTGCACGCCCTCGTGGTGACCGGCGAGGGCGATGCCGACGCCTCCCTCCCGCGCAACTGGTGCGTCGGCATCTGCCTCGACCTCGACCGCCGCCTGCTCTACTGGACGCAGAAGGGCGCGGCCAAGGGCGGCGAGGGCCGGATCTTCCGCACTCGGATGGATCTGCCCCCCGGCGCGGATCCTGCCGCCCGCACCGATATCGAGCTGCTCTGGGAGAATCTGCCCGAGCCGATCGATGTCGAACTCCACGGTCTCGGCGATCTCGTCTGGACCGACCGCGGTGCCGCCCCCCGCGGCAACGCGCTGTACGAGGCCAAGGTCCAGCCGGAGGTCGGGACCCCGGCGATCATCTCCACCGGCTACCGCGAGGCGATCGGCGTCACCGGTTTCGATTCCCGCTTCTATGTGAGCGATCTCGGCGGCACGATCCGCCTGGTCGACATCGGCACCGGTACCGATACCGACCTGGTCCGCATCGGCAGCCCGCTCACCGGTATCACCCTGGCCGACCTGTAGCGCCGCGGTTCCCGCTCGCGGGCGGGAACCGCCGACCGCAGCACGGCTTGCACGGCGAGGCCGACACACCGGCCCACCGGCATCCGGCTGCCCAGCATGATCAGGTTCATGACTCGTCCGCCCTGGCGTAGATGGCAGCTCGGTCGCGGTGGGTGAGCACCGGGCAGATCTCCACCCGGTCGGGGCCGGGCAGCAGGGCGGGGTCCTCCCCCGGCAGCAGTTCGGTGGCCAGGATCGCCTCGCGCACCGCGTGCAGGGCGTCCTCGGTCTCGGCGATGCCGATCACCATGCCGGAGCCGTCGGCGCGCCGCAGTTCGTAGAAGTCGAGCAGCCCAGGCACTCCCGCGACGGCGGGCTCGATGCGGTTGGCGTTGGCGAAGTCGACGGCGGCGAGTTCGGTCGCCGTGCGTGGCTGGTCGAACCAGATGACATGTGCGTACATGATTTCATCTCCTGAACTGGGGGAATCGGATAGATCAAGCGTCGCGCCGAACGGCATCGCGCGGATCAGTGCCGGTACGTATTCGCAGTACTGAACTCGCGCCCGCGCGAGATACTGGGGCGGTGCAGACTCCGGCCGTCGGACGGCATGAGGAGATCGCCCGCCTGCGCGCCGCGGTGGTGGCCGCGGCCTCGGGTGCGGGCCGATTCGTGCTGGTCAGCGGCACAGCGGGGATCGGCAAATCGTGGTTGGCCGAGCAGGTCGGCTCGCTGGCCGCCGAGGCGGGATTGCGGGTTGCCCGTGGCAGTGCCCTCGACGACGCGGGGATGCCGCCGCTGTGGCCGTGGCGCCGGGCCGCGCGCGAGCTCCCCGAACTGGCCGCCGCCCTCGACACCGTCACCGAACCCGGTGGCGGACCCGCCGCCCAGCGCTTCCGGATGTTCACCGAGGTCGCCGATGTCCTCGTCGCGGCCGCCGCGCCCTCGGGTTTGCTGCTGGTGCTCGAGGATCTGCACTGGTCCGATCCCACGTCGCTGGCGCTGCTCACCCACGTGGCGACCGAAACGCCGCGCACCAAGGTGCTCATCGTCGGCACCGCTCGCGAACCGATGGGTGAAACCCTGCTCGCCGACCAGCCCGCCTGGCTACGCCTACCCCACTTCCAATCCCTGTCCGTACCAGGTCTTTCCGAACACGAGGTCCGCTACTGGCTCGAACAGCGCGGCCTCACTCCGGATCTCGCGCACCGCGTGCACGAACGCACCGGCGGCACTCCCCTGCTGGTCCGCCTGGTCATCGATGCCGACATGGGCGCCGGCGACGACCCGCTCCTGTCGGTCCCCGGAATCCGCCGCCTGATCCTCGCCCAGCTCGACCGTATCGACCCCACCCACCTCGAGGTTCTCGGTGCCGCGAGCGTGCTCGGTGAACGTATCGATACCGAATTGCTGGCGCAGGTCTACGGATCGGTGCTGCCGTCGGAGCCCGTTCCGGTCTCCGATCCGGTGGCGAAGGCGCTCGATGCGGCAACCGCGGCCGGTATCGTCCGTCGTTTCGCCGACGACACCACGGGTTTCACGCACGCTTTGGTGCGCGATGCGGTGTACGCCGACCTCGCCCCTTCGCGGCGAGCGGCCTGTCACCGCGCGGCCGCCGAGGTGCTGAGTGGGCGAGGTGGTCCGGATTCGGCGGTGGCAGGGGCGATCGCGACCCACTGGCGGCAGGCGAGCGGCTGTGCGGACTCCCCGTCCGGTCGCCATTGGTCCCGTCGGGCCGCACGATCGGCCCGCGCGAGTGCCGCCTACGCCGAGGCGATCCGATTCGGGCAGTGGGCCATCGATGCCGCGGGCGGCACCGCCTCCGATGCCGAGCGTGCCGAGCTGCTGATCGAGCTGGCGCGCGACGAGTTCGCCGCCGGTTGGGTGGCCACCAGCCTCGACCACTGTGTCGAGGCGGGCGCGTCGGCCGAACGAGCAGACCGCCCCGACCTGCTCGCGGAAGCAGGCTTGGTGGTGCAGGGCGTCACCACCCCGACCGTGATGACGCAACTGGATGCCCTCTGCAGCAAGGCATTACGCCTGCTCGAAACCGACAAGCATCCCGACCTCGTCGCCCGCATCCTCGCCCAGCGTGCCCTGTCGGCCGCCGACCGCGGCGCGGGTGCGCGGGCCAGGGAACTCTCCGACCGGGCCATGCGCGCCGCCGAACGGTCCACCGATCCCGACGTCGTCCTCGACGCGATCCACGCCCGCCATCTCTCGCTTGCGGCTGTGGACTTCCTGGCGGAGCGAACGGTGCTCGCGGCGAGGGCAATCGAGATCGCGGCCGACGCCGAGCAGCCGCTGGCACAACTCTGGGGATACGTGTGGACAGCTGACGCATCCCTGCAACGCGGCGACCTGCCTGCCTTCGACAACGCCCTCGACCACATCGAACTCCTCGCCGACCGCCGCCGCCTCCCGCTCGCCCGCTGGCACCTGTTGCGCCTGCGGGCCACCCGCGCGGCCCTGGTCGGCGACTTCCCCGCCGCCCTGGCATCCGACACCGCCGCCCACGAACTGGCGGTCGGCATCGGCGACTACTCCCTCGCCGGCCTGCACCATGCCTTCCGTGGCATGTATGCCGTGATCGTCGGTCACATCGACCGCGACGAGCTCACCGCGGCGCTCGCTTCGCTGGCCTTCGCCCCGAAGATCACGATCGCCCAGCTGTTCGCCCCGATGCTGCACGCGATGGCAGGCGATCTCGAGGAGGCGAAGGCCCTGTTCGCGCCGTTCCGCCTGCTGCCCGACACCCTCGAGATCGGCCCGCGCTGGTCCGGCACGGTGTATTCGGTGGGCATCGTGGCCGAATTCCTGGACGACGCCGAGACTGCCGACCGCGTCTTCCGGGCCTTGCGGGGCCGCGAACACCACTACGCCGCCGACGGCACGGGCGCGCTCATCTGTGTGGGTTCGATCGCCCGCATCCGCGCCGACAACGCCCGCGTCGCAGGCCACCTCGACGCCGCCGTGGACCTCTACCAGCTGGGCCTGACGATGGACGCCGAGATCGGGGCGCGCCCCTTCGTCGCCCTCGGCCACCTCGGCCTGGCCCGCACCCTCTTCGCCCGCGGCGACCTCCCCGCCGCCCGCGAAGCAGCCGACCGGGCCGCCGCTGCCTTCCGCCGCCTCGACATGCCACACCGTCTGCGCGCGGCCGACACCCTGCTCGCCGACATCACCACGGCCACCCGCACCGCCGACCCACTGACCCGCCGCGAACGCGAAGTGCACGGCCTCGTCGCCACCGGCCTCACCAATCGGGAAATCGCGACCCGCCTGGTCCTTTCCGAGCGCACGGTGGAAACCCACGTCCGCAACATCCTCGCCAAACTCGCCGTCACCAACCGCACCGAGCTCACCCGCGGTCCCCACTGACCGAACCCCGGCCGCTGCGTTCTCGGCGGAGTCGAGCGCGAAGAACTGCGCCGCCAGCCAACGGAGATCCAGTTACAGTGACCCAGCGGATGGTCAGCGTTTTGGGAGGGAACCCCGGTGGAGCAGGTATTCCAGGTCGACTTGCGGGGCATCGTCGACCTGCTCAGCCATCACCTGTACGGCAGCCCACGGGTCTACGTCCGCGAGTTGCTGCAGAACGCGGTCGACGCCATCACCGCCCGCCACGCCCTCGACCCACAGGCTCGCGCGCAGGTCAGGATCGAGACGCCCGCCCGCACCGGGGACGGCACCATCCGTGTCCATGACAGCGGTGTCGGCCTGACCGAGGCCGAGGTGCACACCTTCCTCGCCACGATCGGCCGCAGCGGCAAGCGCGACGACCTCGGCTTCGCCCGGCACGAGTTCCTCGGCCAGTTCGGTATCGGCCTGCTGTCGTGCTTCCTGGTCGCGGACGAGGCGGAGGTTCTCACCCGGTCCGCGCGCGGCGGCCCGACCGTGCGCTGGACCGGTTTCGCCGACGGCCGCTACCGCGTCGAGCCCGCCGCGCGGGAACGCGACGAACCCGGCACCACCGTGATCCTCGCGCCGCGCCGCGGCGCCGAGCAGTGGCTCACTCCGACGACCGTCGTCGAGCTGGCGCGGCTGTTCGGTAGCCTGCTGCCGTTCGAGGTCACCGTCGACGGTGAGCCGATCACCGAGCCCGAAGTTCCTTGGCGCGCAACCCACCCCACTCCTTCGGACCGCACGAACGCGCTCGCCGCGTACGCCGAGGACACCTTCGGCTTCACCCCGTTCGCCACCTTCGATCTCGCGTGCGCCGAATCCGGTGTCAGCGGTGTGGCTTTCGTGCTCCCGCAGCCGGTCAACCCGGCGGCGAAGGCCGGACACCGCGTGTATCTGAAGCGAATGCTGTTGGCGGAGAGCGTCACCGGCCTGCTGCCCGACTGGGCCTTCTTCGTCCGCTGTGTGGTCGACACCACCGAGCTGCGCCCCACCGCGAGCCGCGAAGCCCTCTACGAGGACGACCTGCTGGAGAGCACGAGGGAAGCGCTCGGCGGCCGGATCAGGGACTGGCTGGTGGAACTGTCCACCTCCGATCCGTCCGCGCTGCACCGTTTCCTGCGTATTCACGATCTCGGCGTGAAGGCCCTCGCCCTGCACGACGACGACATGTTGCGCCTGGTCGACCGCTGGTTGCCGGTGGAGACCAACGCGGGCCAGATCCCGCTCGCCGAATTCCGCCGCCGCTTCGGCGAGGTCCGCTACACCCCGTCGGTGGAGGAGTTCCGGCAGCTGGCCGCGGTGGCGAGTGCCGCGGGCATCGGCCTGGTGAACGGCGGCTACTCCTATATCACCGACATTCTCGAGCGCTTGCCCGCGATCGATCCCGAGATCCGGGTGCGCCGTTTGGATCCCGCCGAACTGGCCACCCATTTCGACCTCGTCGATCCGGCGACCGAGCTGGCGCTTCGGCCCTTCCTGACCACCGCCCAGCGCGTGCTCGATCGCCTCGAATGCGAAGTGGTACTGCGCACTTTCGATCCGCCGTCGCTGGCCGCGCTGTATCTGCTCGACCGCGATGCCCAGCATCGCGCCGAACTGCGCGCCACCCGCGAGGTCGCCGACGAACTGTGGGCCGATGTTCTCGGTGCTTTCGATACCGACCAGGCGGGCGACCGTCCGCAGCTCGTGCTCAACCACCGGAATCCGCTGGTACGCCGCATCACCGGGCTCGCCGATGCCCGTTTGGTCACCACGGCGGTCGAGGCGCTCTACAGTCAGGCGCTGCTGCTGGGCCAGCATCCGATGCGGCCGGTCGACACCGCGCTGCTGAACAAATCATTCGTCGGGTTGCTCGACTGGGCGGTTCACGATCCCCGGGGAGAGCTCTGATGTCCGACGCCAATACCCCCGACGACCTGCAACGGCTGCTGTTCCAGGCCTACGACATGCCCTACGGTGACGCCAAAGACGCACTGCTGGAACAGGTGCTGCGGCACGCCGAGGCGGGCGCGCACACCGAGCTCGCGTTCCACGTTCGCATGGCGATGGTCGACGCGTACGGACACGGGATGAGCCCGGCCAAACTGTTCGTCCCGTTCGCCCGCTGCCTGGCCGAATACGATCGCGACCCCGGCGCCCACGAGTCGTGGGTGGCGCCGTCGCTGCGGTGGAAGTTCAAGACCGCGGTGGGCGCGATGACGAAATTCCCCGAGGTACCGATGGATCGGGCGCTGGCCGCCCTCGATCAGATGGAACGCCGCTATCGGGTCGAGGGTCAGAGCCTGAACGCGGTGTACGGCCGTAGGCATCGGGTGGCGGTCCACATCGGCGACCTCGACGCGGCCGCCGAGTGGTACGAAAGGTGGTGCACCACACCGCGTGACGAGAACTCCGATTGTGAAGGCTGTGACCCCACCAACCGGGTCGCCTGGCTGGCGAGCCAGGGCCGCGACATCGAAGCCGTCGAGCTGGCCGCTCCGGTCCTCGCCGGCGAACTCGGCTGTTCGGAGCAACCGCAGCTCATTCTGACCGAACTGCTGCTGCCCTACCTGCGCACCGGCCAGCTCGACGAGGCGCGCAGCGCGCACCGCCGCTCCTACCGCCTGCTGCGCACCAAGCCGCAGGACCTCGCCGCGATCGGCGACCACCTCGAGTTCTGCGCGCTGTCGGGCAATCAGGTGCGCGGCTTGGAACTGCTCGACCGCCATTTCTCCTGGCTCGATCGCGCGCCGAGCCCGAAGGACGCGCTAGCCTTCCTGACCTGCGCGGCGCTGCTCCTGCGCACCCTCGTCGATGCGGGCAACGGTGATACGTTGCTCTGCCGCCCGGCCGCCGCCGATCGTCCCGCCGCCGAATTGACCGCGCGCGCAATGTACGTGGAGCTCACCGACGAGGCACTGGCCATCGCCGCTCGCTTCGACCACCGCAACGGGACCGATCACCACACGGCGTCGGTCCACCAGAAGCTGGCGAGCCGCCCGATCGTCGACTACCTGCCGCTGTCCGCGGCCGCCGCGCACCGGGTGCCGGTCGAGCGGGGTCCGGCGGCTGCGGCGGTCGAGATCCCCGAGCTCACCACCCTCGAACTGATCGAACGCGCGGAACAGGCGACCACGCAGCACGCCGCCGCCGAAATACGGGCTTTGGCGCAGCGGTTGGCGGCCGAGCCGGAGCCGGGCGATCCGAGTCTGGCCGGGCGACGCGCCTCCGTGCTGGCCGGCGCAGCCTTGCAGACGACCGATCACGATCACGCCGAATCACTGTTACGCCGGGCGGCAGCGTATTTCGCCGCGACCGGCGAGCAAGATCGCCGTCAAACCGACCTGGGTCGGCTCGGCCTGCTCCTCAGTAGGCACGGCGACGTGGCGGAAGCTGTCGGGCTGCTGCGGGGTTCCCTGTCGCACCTGGCGAATTCGCCGGAACCGCAGACGAGAGCGGCTGCGACACTGAGGCTTTCCGGCGGCATGTTCGCACTGTTCGATCGCGGCGAGCTGTCCGAGGAGGACGCCGCCGAGCTACCCGCGTTGCTCGACCGGGCCGCGGCCGACGCCGCCGAGGCGGGCGAGGACATCCTGCTCGGTAATGTCGCCCGGCACCGAATGTATCTGCATCAGAACAACACTGAACTCGCCGACGCGGTCGCGGCTGGACAGGAAGCCGTCGCGGCGTATCGCCGGGCCGGTCAGGCGTGGCGGGTCGCCGATGTGGCCCAGTACCTTTCCGGAATTCACCTCGACGCGGGCGATTCGGTCGCGGCGCTGGAAATGATCGATGAGGCGGTTCGGCTGGTCGACGCCGACCTCCCCGACAGCGTGCGCCTCATCGTGCACGCCCGGCGCGGTGCCCTGCTCATCCACCTGAACAGGCACGAGGAGGCAGTCAGCGAGCTGTTGACCGCCATCGCGATCGGTATCGCGGCGGGTAGTCCGCAGGTGCCGTACGCGCAATGGGATCTGGCTGTCGCCTACCGCGCCGTCGGCCAGTTGCTCGACGCCGCCGACCAGGCCGAAGAGGCGATCGCCGGGCTGGAGCGCGCCGGGGCCCTCGAGCAGGCCAGGACCTGCCGCTTCCTGCTGGTCGATCTGCATCGCCGGCTGGACGAGGACGAACCGGCACTCACCGTCCTCGACGAGATCATCGAATTCGACCGCGCCACCGGCAATCTCGGCGGCGAATCCCATGCCCTCGTCGAGACCGCCGATCTGCTCGACGTGCTCGATCGCGATGCCGAGGCCGCCGAGCGCTACGTGCTGGCCGCCGAGGTCGCCGAGAGATTCGGTGATCCGGTGCGCGTCGCCTACTGCCGCTACAGCGCCGCGCTGTCGCTGCACTGGACCGGCGACTACGCCGCCGCGATCACGGCCATCGCGGCCTCCGACGAAGCGATCGCGAAGCTCGCCACCGCCCACCCGGACACCGAACTGCTCACCTGGCACACGGCCCGGCACAACCACAACGCCGCCCGGATCCTGCGTCGCGCGCAACGCCCCGACGACGCCCTCCCGCGCGCAGACGCCGCCGCCGCGGGTTTCCGCGCCATCGACGCAGGCGACCAGGCCACCCGTTCCGACTACGAGCGCGCCGTACTCCTGATCGAGCTGAACCGCCCCACCGAAGCCGAGAAGATCCTCACCGAGGCCGTCGCGGAATTGGCCGACGACCACGCGGCCAAGCCGATGCTGTCGGAACTGCTGGCCGACACCCGAGCCCAGCTCGCCTGACGCGCACCTGATCCGAAGGAACCACCCGCGATGCAACCGCTCGACCCGAACGATCCTCGGCGGATCGGCGACTACCGACTGCTGGGCGTGCTGGGTGCCGGGGGTATGGGCAAGGTGTATCTGGGCCGGAACCCGGGCGGGCGCACGGTCGCCGTGAAGGTGATCCGCCCGGATCTGATCGATGCGGAGTTCCGTGCGAGGTTCCGTCGTGAGGTCGCGGCGGCTCAGCGCGTCGGCGGGGCCTACACCGCGCCGGTGCTCGACGCCGATGTCGATGCGCGGGCGCCGTGGCTGGCCACCGGCTATGTCGCCGGGATCTCGTTGACCGACGCGGTCAACCGGTTCGGGCCGTTCGCCGAGCCCGCGCTGCCGGCGTTGGCACACGGGCTCGCCGAAGCGCTCGTGGCGGTGCACGCGGCAGGCATCGTGCACCGCGACCTGAAGCCGTCGAACGTGATGCTCGCGATCGACGGCCCCAAGGTGATCGATTTCGGCATTGCCAGGGTGATCGCGGATTCCGCCCTCACTACCACCGGAAAGTTTCTCGGCTCACCGGGTTTCATGTGTCCCGAGCAGGTGAGCGGCGAAACCCTCAGTCCGGCCTGCGATGTCTTCGCCCTCGGCGGCGTCCTCACCTTCGCCGCCGCGGGTCACGGCCCCTTCGGTACGGCCGAGGTGATGCAGATGCTCTGGCGCATCGTGTACGAGGAACCCCGTCTCGAGGCTCTTCCTTCCGCCCTGCGACCGCTCGTCTCGTCCTGTTTGGCCAAAGACCCCGCTGCCAGACCGACCCCGGAACAAGTCCTTTCGGAACTGGCCCACCTCGGCACTGCCGAACGAACCGATTGGCTGCCGCCACAAGTAGTCGCGCACATCAGTACCAGCGCCGTCCGGCTACTCGACCTGGATTTCGATCCTGCCGACCCATCCGGCGCATCGCCTCTCGATGCCGCCGCGATTTCCGCACCAGGCTGGTCGACCGGCACTTCGGTACCGAACCTGCCGGCCGCGAACCCCGCGCAGGTCTCTCCGACCGGCTCCTCGAGACCGCACGGACCGACCGTCATCAGCGGATCGCCGCCGACTCCCTATGGAGTGCCCGGCGAATTCACCCCGCCGCCCTTTGTGGTCGCGCACAATTCCGCCGACACGTTCACCGGTCGCCCGCCGCCCGCGCCGGCACGTGCCACCGCGTCGCGACGAACCCGGACTCTGTTGATCGCCGCGTCCGCGACGGTGGCGGTGGCGGTCGCGGGTGGCGCCTATCTGATCGGGACCCAACTGAATGCCGGGTCCACCGGCGGCACCGGATCGAGCACCTCCGCCGCCTCGACCTCCGTCGCCTCGACCTCCGTCGCTTCGAGCTCGACCGAGACCGCACCCAGCTCGACCGCCACCGGATCGGGCACGGACTCCGTCCCGGCCGAGTTCGTCGGCACCTGGAAGGGCCGTGCCGCCGACGGCCCGGTTCAGTTCGACATCGAACTCACCATCGCCGCCGGTGCGGTCGGTCAGGAACTCGCGACCTCGGCCAACACCGGCGCCCTCTCCCGCGACCGCTGCGGCCGTGCGGAAACCCTCACCGAGGCCACCGCGCAGCGCCTCACCTTCCGGGCCAGGCTCACCGCCGGTAGCGGATGCTTCGACGAGGGCGCTACCTCGACGGTCACTCTGCAACCCGACGGCACGCTGGCCTATCGAACCCCTGGTGTCCTCGGCGGCACCATCGCCGGCACCCTGCGGAAGGGCTGACAATGGGCTCCGACCGAACTGGAACAGGTTGCTACCGGATAGCCCGCGATGCCCTCGGCGCAGGTGCACCCGGTCGTTCGTCCAGTAGCAAACCTCTACGTGAAACGCGGTGTCGCGCCGCTGACGGGCAGCACCGTCAATCCATACCCGCAGGTAGCGTCGGTCTCGCAAACTCTGCCGTTGCGATCTGGGTCACTAATATGTCAAACTCTCGCCCACACTGTGAAGCCAGTCGGTCTCACAATGTCTGGAAAGGGAGTCGATTGAGCGGGCGGCAGGTGAGCAAGGTTGCCACCGTCCCGAAGGCTGCCTTGATGTCAGTCGAACGTGACCAGTGCCAGAGCGGCGCCGGTGAGCAGATCGACCAGCTCGTCGACGGGCGGACGCGACTTGCGCAGCAACCATTCGTGCGCCACGCCGGTGACCGCGCCCGTGATCAGCGCGGTGGTCAGCTCGGCATCACCGCGCAGGCGCACCCCCACCCGCTCCAGCGCGCCCTCGATCAGTGCCGACCAGGCGTGCCTGCGGGTCCGGCGATGGGTCTCCATCCGATCGCTCACCCCGACCACCTCGATCAGCGCCACCTGCGCGCGATACGGGTCGGAGCCGAGCGACTCCAGGTACGCGCCGAAGCCGGCTCGCAACGCGAGCTGCGGATCGGTCGAGCCGAGCGCGACCAGCGCGGTGCCGACCGCGGCCGCCGCGTCGTCCTGGATCCGGTCGTAGGCCGCTACCAGCACGTCTTCACGAGTTTCGAACTCCTCGTAGAACTGCCGCTTGGACAGCCCGGCCGCCGCGCACACCTCGGCGAGCGAGCACGTGGCGTAGCCACGTTCCGCGAAGATCTGCGTCGCTGCTTCCAGGAATCGCAGTCGTCGTTCGGCTTTTCGCGCGACGACCGTACGACCCCCATACCGCCTGTCCGCTGTAGTCACCTCTCCAAAGTATCTGAAACCCGGGATAACACTGACCTTTCCGGGTCGCTTCATCTATCCACCGAACAAAGGACGGCCGACCAGTGCTGAGCACCCGAGCATCGCGGACCGCATTGTCCGCCCTCGTACTAGCGGCGGGTGCGGCACTCGTGGCACCCACGCCCACGATGGCTGCCCCGCAGTCCGCCGCGACGCAGCCGAGCGTCCCCGCCATCGCCGAGAACGTCCCCTCCGGGACACTCGCGGCGCTGGCTCCGACGATCGTAGGCGCGATTTCGGCCCCCGGCCCCATCGCCGACGGCGGACAGGCCGCGATCCTGGCCCAGGCTCGCGTGCTGCTGGCCACGCCCGGCATCCCGGCGCAGGTCAAGGCCACCCTCGAAAAGGTCATCACCTTCCTCGACGGCAGTGGCGGCGGCGGTCCCGAATTGCCGCCTTCGGACGGTCCGCGCATCGCGCAGTTCCTCTACCCGACCATCGGCAAGGGCTGCATCGGCCCGACGTCGGATTCCGTCGGCACCGCGCTGGCGGTCCCCGGCCCGGCGACGCTGCCGCCGCCCGGACCGGCCGCGGGCCAGACCGGCTTCGTCTTCACCGCGCTCGGCACGAAGACCGCCACCGTCGTGCAGAATCCGCCGATGACGGTGCAGTGGGTCAACCTCGACAACCGTCGCACCGGTACCCAGCCGCTCACCACCGAGGCGGGCATCAACGCCGACGGCCCGGCCACTCTCACCGCTATCGCCGACACCGGTCCCGGCCGGGTCGCGGCAGTGATCACCGGTTCGCTCACCACGGCCACCGCCGATGGTGACCGCACCTGCTCGTTCGCCCCGACCCTCGGTTTCTTCTCCGTCGGCTGAGTCTCGCACCACGCAATTGGAGTTCGATCTATGAAGTTTGTCGTCCCCGGCCTGGTCAGCGGCCTGGCCGGCGCGGTCATCGGGGTGATTGCCGTACTCGGCATCACCGCGGGCGCGCAACAGAATTCGATCCCCGCGCCCGAGGAGTCCGGTGACCCGGGCTCGTCGCTGCTCGGCAACGTGCAGTACGGCTCGCGATGAGCAACGTACGCAGGCTCATCGCCTGCATCCTCGTCGGTCTCGGCGCGCTGCTGCTCGCGGCCGCGGTCATGATTCCCACCTACACGGTCGGCAAGGTCGCCAAGACCCCGCTCGACCTGCGTATCACCACGGTCGCCAAGAGCGTGCCCGGCGAGGAAAGCCTCGTGCTGGACGCGAAGTCGCTCACCGCGACCGAGGGCGCTGCCAAGGTGAACACCAATGTGCCGCTCGTCTCCCAGCGCTTCCTGACGGTCGAGGAGCCCTCGGACGCCGACGAGATGACCGTCCAGGCCGGCCAGACCCTGCGTCGCGACGACCAGGACCCCAAGGACGGCCTGCTCACCGCCTCGGTCGACCGCGTCACCATCGACCGCGTCACCGGCGCGCCGATCGACGCCTCGCCCAACGGTTCGATCGCCGTGGCTCAGGACCCCAAGTCGGGCGCCGCGATCCCCACCGAGTCGCAGCGGCGCGGCCTGCAGTACCGCTTCCCGATCGGCACCGAGAAGAAGTCGTACCCGTACTTCGACCTCAACGCCCGCGCTACCTACGACATCGATTTCATCGACGAGTCGGAGATCAACGGCGTGCCGGTCTACCACTTCCGGCAGACCATCCCGGTGACGAACATGTGGGACGTCGTCAAGCACCCGTCCCATCAGCTCGCCCTGCCCGCCGCCAAGTGGGGCCTCGAGGGCACCGAGCCGGTCACCATGACGCGCTTCTACACCAACACCCGCGACGTGTGGGTGGAGCCGAGGACCGGTGCGGTTCTCAAGGGTGGCGAGAACCTCCACATGTACTACGGCCGTAGCGCCGGGCAGGTGGACGTCAACATCCTGAAGTCGCACCTCGTCTTCGACGAAGAGACCATCGAAGCCCAGATGGCCGTCACCCAGGAGAGCCTCGACAAGCTCGACCTGTACGGCAAGACCCTGCCGATCATCCTGGGCATCCTCGCCGCCATCTTCCTCATCGGCGGCGCGGTCCTCGGATTCCTGAGCTCGGGCTCCACCGCGGGCCGTCCGTTCGATCCCCCGACCGAGCGGATTCGTTCCTCGAACCTGTAAGCCACCTGTCCACAACTCGGCCTCCCCCGGTCCTCAACCCGGGGGAGGCCGAGCTGTTTTGTGGGCAGGTTTGCCCAGTGCGACCGCGCGGCAATCGGATTCAGGGTCGCGGTAACTGCCGAACTCGAGCCGCCTCGCGGGTGAGATGGTCGCGCTCGAGAACTGTGGTGGCCGCGCGGGCCGCTGCGGCGTACAGGGTCGCGGCCTCTTCGAGTTCGCCCGCTCGTTCGAGTAGGTAGGCCCGGGATGCGCTGTGGCGCGGTAGTTCCGGGTCGAGATCCGCGAGGGCGGCCAGCCCTGCTCGGGGGCCGTCGGCCTCACCGACCGCGACCGCGCGATTCAGGCGCACCACCGGGCTGTCGGTGAGAAGCAGTAGTTCGTCGTACCACTCCACGATCTGCACCCAGTCCGTTTCGGCGGTGCTCGGGGCGTCCGCGTGCAGGGCCGCGATCGCGGCTTGGGCCTGGTATTCGCCCAGGCGGTCACGCGCCAGTGCGGCTTGCAGGATCGTCACGCCCTCGGCGATAAGGTGTGTGTCCCACCGGGATCGGTCCTGTGCGGCCAGCGAGATCAAGCGCCCGCCCTCGATACGCGACGCACGGCGGGCGTGGTGCAGCAGCATCAGCGCGAGCAGCCCCGAGACCTCGGGTTCGCCGGTCGAGGCGGCGAGCTGACGGGTGAGGCGGATGGCTTCGGCGGCCAGATCGATGTCGCCGCTGTAGCCCTCGTTGAAGACGAGGTAGAGCACCCGCAGCACCGTTGCCGGATCGCTGGGACGGTCCAGCGGTAAGCCCGTGATCCGCTTCTTGGCCCGGCTGATCCGTTGCGCCATAGTCGATTCCGGAACCAGGTAGGCCGTCGCGATCTGCCGGGTCGTCAGGCCGCCGACCGCGCGCAAGGTCAGCGCGACGGCCGAGCCCGGCGACAGCGAGGGATGCGCGCACAGGAAATACAGCCACAGCGTGTCGTCCGTGGCGGGCACCGGACCGGCTTCGGGCTCGGCCTCGACCGCGAATTCTCGCCCACGCCTGGATGTTTCGGCCCGTGTCGCATCGATGAACTTCCGCCAGGCGACGGCGACGAGCCAGCCCTTCGCGTCGCGCGGTGGATCGTCGGGCCAGGTTTCCAGCGCCCGGATCAGCGCCTCCTGCACCGCGTCCTCGGCCGCCGCGAACCCGGCCCCGCGGCGGACGAGGATCGCGATCACCGCGGGGACGAGTTCGCGCAGTAGCGCGTCGTTCATTCGGTCACCGTGGGCAACTCTGTGTAGAACGGCCGCAGTTCGAGCCATTCCTGCACCGGCTTCCCACCTGCGCCCGGTGCCGCCGACAGCTCCCCGGCGAGTTCGAGCGCCCGGTCATAGGTCTCGACATCGATGACCATCCACCCGGCGATCAGGTCCTTGGTCTCCGCGAACGGCCCGTCGGTGACCGGCGGGCGACCCTCGCCGTCCGAGCGGACCCACGTGCCCTGGGTGGACAGTGCCTGACCGTCGACGAACTCGCCGGTCGATCGCAATCGATCGGCGAAATCCACCATGTACTGCACATGCGCGGACACCTCGTCCGCCGTCCACTGATCCATCGGCGCGTCGTTGACCGATGCGGGCGCGCCACGGTAGTGCTTGAGCAGCAGGTACTTGGCCATGATGTTCTCCTCGGTTGGTGTTCTGTGTGGGTTGTACCCCTGGGACGGAGCCACCCACGCGTTCTCGACATCGGCGGCACAAGAATCCCGGCCGATTATTTTCGCCGTGAGTGAACGGCGCCACCTGCAGGAACAAACCGCCGGGGGTCCATGTTGAGTCAGCAAAGCTCAACTTTGGAAGGGTCGACATGACTTCAGCTCAGAACCTGCCGGTGCTGTTCCTGACCGATCCGATCGTGCTGCCGGGCATGGTCGTGCCCATCGAACTGGACGAATCCGCGCAGGCCGCCATCGACGCCGCCCAGGCGGCCAAAACCGGTTCGGTGCTGGTCGCGCCGCGCCTCGACGAGGGCTACGCGTCCTACGGCGTCGTCGCCACCATCGAACAGGTCGGCCGGATGCGCGGCGGCGCGCCCGCGGCCGTGTTGAAGGCCGAGCGCCGCGCCCGGATCGGGCACGGTGTCACCGGGCCGGGAGCCGCGCTGTGGGTGGAGGCCGAACTCGTCGAGGCGGTCGAGCCCGACGAGCGGACCACCGAGCTCGCCGCCGAGTACAAGAAGCTGGTCGTCGCCGTGCTGCAGCGGCGTGAGGCCTGGCAGATCATCGACATCGTCAACCAGCTCGACGACGTAGAGGCCATCGCCGACACCGCGGGCTACGCGCCGTACCTGTCCGACGACCAGAAGCGCGAACTGCTCGAGACCCCCGATGTAGCGGTGCGGCTGACCAAGCAGATCGACTGGATCAAGGACCACATCGCCGAGGTGGAGGTCACCGACAAGATCTCCGAAGACGTCCGCGACGGCATGGAGAAGAGTCAGCGCGAGTTCCTGCTGCGTCAGCAGCTCAACGCCATCCGCAAGGAACTCGGCGAGGACGAACCCGACGGCGCCGACGATTACCGCACTCGCGTGGAGAACGCGGACCTGCCCGAGAACGTGCGCGCGGAGGCGCTGCGCGAGGTCGGCCGGTTGGAGCGCGCCAGCGACCAGAGCCCGGAATCCGGCTGGATCCGTACCTGGCTCGACACCGTGCTCGATCTGCCGTGGACGGTGAAAACCGAGGACAGCACCGATGTCTCGGCCGCGCGAGCGGTGCTCGACGCCGATCACCACGGCCTCGACGAGGTGAAGGACCGGATGGTCGAGTACCTGGCGGTGCGTTCGCGGCGGGCCGCGCGCGGTCTCGAGGTCGTGGGTGGACGCGGGTCCGGCGCGGTGCTCGTGCTGGTGGGTCCCCCCGGTGTCGGTAAGACCTCGCTGGGTGAATCGGTCGCCAAGGCGCTGGGCCGCAAGTTCGTTCGCGTCGCCCTCGGCGGCGTGCGCGACGAGGCCGAGATCCGTGGCCACCGCCGCACCTACGTCGGCGCGCTGCCGGGCCGGATCGTGCGTGCGGTGAAGGAGGCGGGTTCGATGAATCCCGTTGTCCTGCTGGACGAGATCGACAAGGTCGGCTCCGACTTCCGTGGTGATCCGGCGGCGGCCCTGCTCGAGGTCCTCGACCCCGCGCAGAACCACACCTTCCGCGACCACTACCTGGACCTGGACCTCGACCTGTCGAATGTCCTGTTCATCGCGACCGCCAACGTCATGGACACCATCCCCGGTCCCCTGCTGGACCGTATGGAGCTCATCACCGTCGACGGCTACACCGAGGCCGACAAGGTGGCGATCGCGCGCGACTTCCTGGTTCCCCGCCAGCTGGAGCGCAACGCGCTGACCGCGGAAGAAGTGTCGATCACCGACGCGGCCCTGCGCGAGATCGCGGCGAACTACACCCGGGAGGCGGGTGTGCGTCAAATGGAGCGCTTGGTGGCAAAAGCCTTGCGCAAAGCGGCAACTCGCCTGGTCACAGGCGACCCCGCGAGCGTCGGCGACGCTGCCGTGGACGCCCCGCTCGTCGACAAGGGCGCGCTGGGCGAGGGCGCGGTGCTCGGGTACGACCCCGAACTCGGCTACGACAACGTCATCGACATCGCGGCCGGTCCGCAGCCGGTCGGTCAGGTGACGAGCCTGGTGGTCGACCTCGACAACCTCACCGATTACCTCGGGCGTCCCCGCTTCACCCCGGACTCGATGGAGCGCACCTCCGTCCCGGGCGTGGCGACCGGCCTCGCGGTGACCGGTGCGGGCGGCGATGTCCTCTACATCGAGGCCAACGGCGCCGAGGGCGAGCGTTCGCTCACCCTCACCGGCCAGCTCGGTGACGTGATGAAGGAATCGGCTCAGATCGCCCTCACCTACGTTCGCTCGCACCTGGAGGAAATCGGTATCGAGCCGAAGGTCCTCGACCGCAACATCCACATCCACTTCCCCGCGGGTGCGGTCCCCAAGGACGGCCCTTCGGCGGGCGTCACCATGGTCACCGCCCTGGTGTCGCTGGCCCTCGGTCGCCCGGTCCGCGGCGATGTGGGGATGACCGGCGAGGTCACCCTGAACGGCAGTGTCCTGCCGATCGGCGGCGTGAAGCAGAAGCTGCTCGCCGCCCAGCGAGCCGGCCTGAAGACCGTCTTCATCCCGGCCCGCAACGAACCGGACCTGGACGAAGTCCCGGCGGAAGTACTGGCCGCCCTGAACGTCCGCCCCGTCGCCGACGTGGCAGACATCCTGGCCTACGCGATCGAGCCGATCGCCGAACCCGCCGCCGACGGCAAGACCTTCGCCGTCAGCGCCTGATCCCCGCTGTCAACGGGCCGTGCACGGCTGTGTACGGCCCGTTGACGTGTCCGGCTAGCGGCTGACGGTCGGCGGCAGCATCGGGCCCGCGACGGTGACTACGGCGAGTTGGTCGGTGTCGTAGTTGTCCTGGTCGTCGAGGTCGTCGTCGAGATCGTCGTCGTCGAAACCGTCCGCGTCTTCCTCGGTGGTGGGGGCGAGGTCCTTCTCGACGCGGCGAGTGGTGCCCTGGGCGACCGCGCAGAGGACAGGTTCCTCGCCCTCGGTCTCGGCGTAGACGTCGCAGTGGGTGACGGCCTGGCGGCGGGTGGCGCCAAGGACGGTGGCGTGCACGCGCAGGCGCTCGCCCTGGGCAGGGCGCAGGTAGGTGATGGTGAAGCCGCCGGTGAGGACGTTGGGGCCCAGGACGGTACCCGCGGCGAAGGTGAGGGCGTTGTCGGCGGCGTAGGCGAGCACCCCGCCGTGCACGAAGCCGAACTGCTGGCCGTGTTCTGGCTGGATGTCGATGATGAGAGTGGCTGCGCCCTCACCGAATTCGGTGAGCTCGGTGCCGACCAGACGGGCGAACGGCTGCGCGGCTAGTACCTGGCGCGCCAGGTCGAGGTCGAGGGTGGAAGCTTCGGTCGGCATCGGGTGTTCCGTTCTTCGAGTTGCGTGGCCCTGCATGGTGACTATTCGGTGCCGTCGGCCCGCAGTGTCGCCCACGCGGCGGCGGCGAGCTCGGGGGCGACATCGGTTGGCGCGGTACGGATATTGCCACCAAGCCATTGGCGGGAGTATTCCTGTGCCGCACCGAGCCACAGCGCGTAGACAAGATCGAGTTCCAGGTCACGCACCGCGCCGTATCCCGCATGCGTGCGCCACCACCGCCGGACGGCCGTGAGGAACTCCACATTGCGCTCGCTCTCGCGGGCCCCGGGCGGCCGCGAACCCGTGAGAACCGTTGCGCGATATTGATATTCGTGCACCCAGTGCAGGTGCGCGCGCACCCCGGCCTCGACGCCGGTCCGCGCGTCGGGACTGTCGGCGACGGCATTCCAGAAGTGTTGCTGGTAGTCGGTGAGCGCGGCCACCCAGACCTGCCGATAGAGGTCGGACTTGTCCGGAAAGTGGTGGTACAGCGCGCCGACGCTGGCATCGGCGGCGGCGCGGATATCGCTCAGCGTGGCATCGAGCACGCCGTGTTCGGCGAACTGCCGCTCCGCGGCGAGCAACAACCGATCTCGCATCTCCATATACAGAATTTAGTTCTGTCCGGCTGACGTGGCAAGAGCCGATCTGTCGGTGCGATGCGGTAAGACGGAACTGTGCCCCGGTGGCTCCTGCATGTGGATCTCGACCAGTTCCAGGCGGCGGTGGAATTCCGGCGTCGCCCTGAGCTGCGCGGCCGGCCGGTGATCGTCGGCGGCGAGGGCGATCCCGCGCAGCCCCGCAAGGTCGTGACCTGCGCTTCTTATCCCGCGCGGGCCTACGGCGTGCGTGCGGGGATGGCGTTGAGAATGGCGCAGCGCAAGTGCCCGGAGGGCGTTTTCCTGCCGGTCGACATGGCCGCCTACGAGGTGGCCTCCGAAGAGATCATGGCGACGCTGGGCCGGGTGGCCGGCGCGGTCGAGGTGTGGGGGATGGACGAGGCGTTCGTCGCCACCGACGGCGATCCGTGGCAGCTGGCCGCCGAAATCCGCACCGCCATCATCGAACTCGGCCTCACGTGCGCGGTCGGCATCGGCGACAACAAGCTCACCGCGAAGCTCGCCACCGGTTTCGCCAAGTCCACCGGCAAGACCTCCGCCGAACCCGAGCACGACCCCGGCGCCGCCACCGGCATCTTCGAGCTCACCGCCGCCAACTGGACCGAACTCATGGGCCACCGCCCCACCGACGCGCTCTGGGGCGTCGGTGCCCGCATCGCCCACCGCCTGGCCGACCTCGGCATCACCACGGTCGCCGATCTCATGTCCGCCGACCGCGCGCGCCTGGCCGCCGAGTTCGGCCCGAGCACCGGCCCCTACCTGTGGGTCCTCGGCCACGGCAAAGGCGACACCGAACTCTCGACCACCCCGCGAATCCCCGTGGGCCGCAGCAAGTCCGAGACCTTCCCGCACGACCTCACCGATCCCGGCGAAATCCGCCGCGAGGTCGCCCGCATCGCCACCGAGGTCGCCGAGGAGATGCGCGAACACCACCGCGTCAGCACCCGGGTCTCGGTCACCGTCCGCACGAAAACCTTCTATACCCGCAGCAAACAGCAAAAACTCCCCACCCCCACCGACGACATCACCACCATCACCGACACCGTCCTGGCGATCATCGACCGCTTCGACCTGGACCGCCCGATCCGCCTCCTCGGCGTCCGCCTGGAACTCCTCCCGCCCTGACGTGGGTCCTCCCCCGCGGTCTCACGAACTCGTATGCTCGGGCAATGGAGTTTTCTGCGATGGTGGCCCGTGAATCCGATGGTGGGATCGTTCTCGCTCGTGAAACGGTGGGAGACGACTTCCTCGGTAGCGGCGAGGTGACGATCAAGGTTCATTACTCGAGCGCGAACTACAAAGATCTGCTGGCGATCACGCCGCGCGGTGGGGTGGTGCGCAACTATCCGATCGTGCCGGGCATCGACCTCACCGGTGAGGTGATCGCCTCGGAGATCTATGACTTCTCCCCCGGCGACCAGGTCATCGCCCATGGCTACGACCTGGGCGTTTCGCGCAACGGTGGCTTTGCCGAATACACCAAGGTGCCTGCCGAATGGGTGGTGAAGCTCGACGGCCTCGACACCCGCGACGCCGCCACCATCGGCACCGCGGGCTTCACCGCCGCCCTGAGCGTGCAGGCCCTGCTCGACCACGGCCTGACCCCCGACGACGGCGCCGTCCTGGTCACCGGCGCGACCGGCGGTGTCGGCACCGTGGCCATCGACATCCTCTCCGGCCTCGGCTTCGAGGTGATCGCTTCCACCGGCAAGACCGACGCGAACGACCTGCTGGCCGAGCTCGGCGCCAACGAGGTCATCGGCCGGCTGCCCCTCGACCCCGATGCCAAGCCGCGCCCGCTCAACAAGGCCAACTGGGCGTCGGCGGTGGACAGCGTCGGCGGCGCGTCGCTGGCCCACGTCCTCAGCGCCATCGGTTACGGCGGGGCGGTAGCGGCCAGCGGCCTCACCGGCGGCGCCGAGCTTCCCACCACCGTGCTCCCGTTCATCCTGCGCGGCGTCAGCCTGCTCGGCATCGACTCGGTCCAGCTCCCGATCGAGAAGCGCCGCGCACTGTGGACGGCACTGGGCAAACAGCTTCGCCCCCAGCATCTGTCGACGATCGAGTCCTTCGCACCGATCACCGAGGTCGGCACCGTCCTGCAGTCGATCAAGGACGGCACCCACTCCGGGCGCACCGTGATCGGCGTGGCCAACGAGTTCTGAGCCCGCCAGAAGTCCACACGACGACGTTACGGATAATGTAATACTGTAACGACATGATGCTCCGCCCAGACGGCACCACGATCACCGACGAGTCCGCGATCGCGCTGGCCGCGTCCATTCGCGCCCGTGAGGTCAGCGTCCGCGCGGTGATCGATGCCCACATCGCTGTGCTGGAACGTTTCGCGCCCGCCACGAACGCCGTGGTGGTGGACTGCTACGACACCGCGCGGGCACGGGCCGACGCCGCCGACGCCCACCTCGCGACCGGGCCGGAGTACCTGCCACCGCTGTTCGGCGTCCCGATCACCGTCAAGGAGTCCTTGGCGGTCGCGGGCCTGCCCAACACGGCGGGCGTCGTGGCTCGGCGGCACCTGCGGCCCACCGCGAATGCCACGGTGGTGCAACGAGTTCTGGACGCGGGTGCGATCGTGCTCGGGCTGACCAACACCGCCGAGGGGTGCATGTGGCTCGAGTCGACGAACCGGGTCTACGGGCGAACCAGCAACGTGCACGACCGGACACGGACGGCGGGCGGGTCGTCGGGCGGTGAGGGCGCCGCCGTCGGCAGCGGCGGCTCCCCGCTCGGCCTGGCCACCGATACCCTCGGCTCGATCCGGGTTCCCGCCTTCTGCAACGGCGTCTTCGGGCACCGCCCGTCGACCGGCCTGCTCCCGACCACCGGTGCGTGGCCACCACCGTTCGGCGTGGCCGCCCTGTGCTCCAACGGGGTCATCGCCCGCCGTGCGGCCGATCTCATGCCGCTGCTGCGGATCATGGCCGGTCCCGACGGGACCGATCCCCTGGTCCGCGCGGCCACCCTCGGCGATCCGGCGACCACCTCGATGCGGGGTGTGCCCGTCGTGCTGCTCGACGGAACCTTCGCCCCCGGCTTCGGCCGCGAGGTACTGGCCGCGCGCGACCGCGCCGCCGCCGCGCTCACCGAGGCGGGCGCCGAGGTCACCCGGGTACCGATGCGTTCGCTGCGGACGATCGGGCTCTTCGCCACGATCGTGCTGGCCGAGGAGACCGGGATCAGCTTCGCCGAGATCATGCGCGGCGAGGGCGCCGACATCCTCGCGCCGGGTCAACTCACCGCCCTGCGCGGCGACCACACCCTCGCCACCCGTCTCCTCGCACTCGGCGAGCTGATCGCGGCCCGGCTACCCACCCGGGTGGCCCGGCGCATCACCGCCTCCGCACACCGCACCGCCGCCGAGATCACCGAGATCATCGGTGACGGATTGCTCCTGCATCCGACCCTGAGCACGGTCGCGCCCCGTCACGGCCGCACCACCGGCCGCCTGTGGCGCACGAACACGGTCGCACCGTTCAGCCTCGCCGGGCTCCCCGTCACCCAGGTGCCGCTCGGCCGCGGCACCCACGGTCTGCCACTCGGGGTACAGGTGGTCGCGGGACCCAACCGCGATCACCTCTCGATCGCCGCGGCCCTCACTCTCGAGAAGGCGTTCGGCGGCTGGGTCCGCCCGCGGGGCTGACCACTCCCCCTCCGGGTGTGCTCACGTGCACGGGAGCAACGCCATCGCCGCGCGGTATCGACGGCTCGGCCGGAAAGGACGCCGGGAACAGTTCGCCGGCGGGACGGCGTAGGTAGTCGCGCTCGGTGTAGGCCGCCCGCATCCGGTCGAACAGTGACTGCGCCCGCCGGGTCATCGCGGGCAGGTCGATGCCGGGAATTACCCCGTCGCGCAGAGTGATCCGCCCGGCGACCATGGAGAAATCCGCCGCGCGCCCGGTGCTGTTCATGCACAGGGTCCGGATCGGATCGTCGAGGACGCCGTCGCGCGGGTCGTCGAGGCGGAAGGCGACCAGGTCGGCGGTCGCCCCCACCGCGATCGTGCCCAGGTCCGGTCGGTGCAGCGCTTCGGCACCGCCGAGCGTCGCCGCCGAGACGTAGTCGCCGTAGGTGGCCGCGTCGAGCCGCGATGCCAGCACCTTGGCCAAGGTGACGCCGATGTCGATGCCGCGCACCAGGTCCGGCGGAAAAGAGTCGGTGCCGAGGGCGATGCGCACGCCCGCTGCCCGGTACCGATCGAAGCTGTCGAGCGCCGATCCGTGTCTGGCCGAGGTGAGCGGGCAGTGCACGATCGATGCTCCCGACGCCGCGAGCGTGCCGAGATCGTCATCGGTATCGGCATCCACGTGCGGGTTCGAGTCGATGTAGATCCCGTGGGGGATGAGCAGATTCGGCCCGAGGAGACCGGTCCGCTCGAGCACGGCCAGCGGTGACATACCGAACCGCTCGATCACGAACGCGCGTTCGTGCAGCCCTTGGAGCGCGTGCAGGCGGACCAGCGCGCCGGTCGCCGCGGCCAGCGCGGAGGTCCGGTGCAGCAGATCCTCGGACAGCGTCTCGATCCGGCACGGGAGCAGCGTCCCGTGGACCAGATCGGTGTCCTGCGCCGAGGCCCACTCCAGGAACCGCGCCGCACCCTCGAACCCGTCGAGCCCGAGTTCTTCGTTCCAGTAGATGGACCGCGAGCCGTCGTCGTCGACCACGTTGACCCCGGATCGGTACGCGGGCCCGAGGTACACCCGCAGGCCCAGACGTTGTGCGGATTCGGCCATCGCCACGGCGTCGGAGTAGGTCTCCGCCCAATCGCTGTGTACCTCCGACGCGATCGGCATCGCCGTCGTCACCCCGTGCAGCAGCAGTTGGACGAACCCGTACTCACGGATGAACGCCCGCTCCTCGGCGTCGAACACCGCGCGCCGCCGCTGCGTGGCGTACTCGCGCGACCATTGCAGACCGAGGCCGAGCTCGCGCGACTGCCACGAATCCAGGATCGTGTGGTCGATGTCGGTGAGCGCGTCGAGGTCGATGAGCCCGGGCATCAAGACCGCGTCCCCGAGCTCGATCACCTCGTCGACGGTCTCCAGACCGCGCGGACCGGCCGCGACGATGCGCGAATCCTCCACCACCACTTCGCCATCGGTGAGCATCACGTGGCCGCCGACGATCCCCGACGCGAGCACATGGCGTGCTCGAATACCGCGCCGCATCTCAGCTCCTCCCCCTGCCCCAACGACCGGGAATCTCGAATCCGTCCAGTGCCGTATCGACGGAAACGACACTGCCCCGATGGATTACAGTGCGCTCGGCCGGGCGGTCCATCACAGCCGAAGTCGGGCCGGCCGCGTCGACGAGGAAGAACTCGGCCGGATCACCGACCTCGAAACCTGGATGTGGCTCGCTCCGGCCGAGCGGGCGCAGACTGCGGTCGAGCACGCTCGCACCACCCCAACTGGCCACGGCGAGGGCGTGTTCCACGTGCTCGTCGGATCCGAACCCGTTGACGAACGCCAGTTGCCAGGCGCGGTCGAGCATGTCGCCGTTGCCGTAGGGCGACCAGTAGTCCCGCTGACCGTCCATCCCTACCCCGACGCGCACACCGGCCGCGGCCAGGTCGAGCAACGGCAACGCCCAACCCTGCGCGCCCGCCGCGTGGGTGAGGGCGATGTCGAGCTCCGCCAGCTGCTCGATCGCCGCAGGCACAGCGGGCAGCCCACCGGCCAGGCATCGGGCATGGGAGATGGTCGCCAGACCGGTCATCCCGAGCGCCCGCACCCGTTCGATGATCAGCGACAGGGTGAACAGCCCCAGCTCACCCGCCTCGTGCAGGTGGATGTCGACGCCGACCTGATGCTTGTCGGCCAGCCCGAACACCGCGTCGAGATGTCGCACCGGATCGCGGTCGAGTTCGCACGGATCCATCCCGCCGACCAGGTCGGCCCCGGCCGACAGTGCCGCGTCCATGAGGTCGACGACGCCGGGCTCGAGCAGGATTCCGACCTGTGGAAACGCCACGATCTCCACGTCGCACACGTTGTCGTAGCGTTCCCGCGCCGCGAGTTCGCCTTCGAGCTTGGTGAGCCCGGAATCGGCGTCCACCTGGGCGTGACTGCGAATCCTGGTGGCCCCGTTGGCCACTGCCACCGCGAGGGTGAACGAGGCACGTTCGGCCACGGAACGTTCCGCCGACCGCCAGTGCTCGCGATCGTTCATGATCCGGCCCCACCGTCCCGGCATCCCGGTCTGGGCACGGAACGGCAGCCCGAGCCTGCTCGAGTCGAGATGCAGGTGCACATCCGACAGTGCGGGCAGGATCAACCGGCCCGCGCCGTCGACGAGCTCGCCGGCGGGCACCGGCGAACCGGTGGCCGCGGATACCGCGGCCACCGTGCCGTTCTCGATCAGCAGGTCCACCGGCGGGCCGCCCCAGGGGCGAACATCGGTGATCAACAGCGAATCGCCCACGCGCTCAGTCCTTGCCGAAGGTCGCGGCGTCGACGGTGATCATCCCGTCCGCCCGCGGCTTCCAGTTCAGCGCCGGGTCCACCGCGTAGCTGGCATCGGGGGTGTAGAGGCCGAGCAGCAGCGCCTTGGAATCGTTGAGGGTGAACAGATCTTGGTAGACATCGATCCTGGCCTGTCCGGCGACGGTCCGGGTCTTGGCGACCAGGGCCTGGGTTTCCGGCAGCATCGCGTAGTCGTTCCACTGCCCGCCGAACATCGAGGCGATCGGGGCGTCGCCGTCCATGGTGGACGGTGCGTAGGTGTTGAGGTAGATGCCGGTGGCGGCCTTCTTCGTGTAGATCATCTGGGAATGGCTGCTCTGATCGGTGCCGTGCAGGGTGATGGTGATGCCGACTTCGGCAAGGTTCGCCTGGATCGACTGGGCGATCTCCGAGCTCAGCGGGATGCGTCCGTTCGTCGCGTACTGGAAGGGGATCGGCGTGCCGTTGTAGCCCGCCGCGGCCAGCAGCTGCTTGGCCCTGGACGTATCACGCACCGGCGCGGCATATTTCGGGTCGTAGCCGCCGACGTTCTTGGCGACCAGTTGGCTGTCGACCGTCGCGCGGCCCGCGAGCAGACTCTTGACGATGGCGTCCCGGTCGATCGACAGTGCGATCGCCTCGCGTACCCGCTGGTCGGCCAGCGGACCCGCCGTGGCGTTCATGCCGAGGAAGGTGACGCCGTTGGAGACCCGCGACTCGATGTGCACACTCTTCGAACCATCCACGGCGGCAACCTGATTGGGCGCGATCAAGGCCACATCGAGACCGCCGGACTGAACACCGTTGAGTCGGGCGTCGGCGTCGGCCACCGTCTTGAAGGTCACGGTCTCCAGTGCGGCCTTGTCGCCCCAGTAGTTCGGATTGCGCTTGACGACGTATTCGACGCCGCGCGTGTAGTGGTCGAACACGAACGGCCCCGAGCCGACCGGTGCGGCCGCGAATCCCGCGGAACCGAGCTTGGTGTAAACACTTTCGGGCACGATCGAGACGCCGGTGGTGATGGTCGGCCACGCGGAGAAAGGGGCGTTGAGGCTGAACACCACGGTATTGCCGGGACCGGCGGCGGCGGAGGTGAACATCTCCATATAGGTGGCCGGATCGCCGTTGGGTGTCGCCTTGATCTGGTTGTAGGTGAACGCGACATCGGAGGCTTTCACCGGTTCGCCGTTGTGGAACTTCGCGTCCTCACGAATCGTGAACGTCCACTGGGTGAAATCGGCGTTGTGCTCCCACGAGGTCGCGAGCTTCGGGCCGATCACGCCTTCCGCGTCGAATCGGGCGAGCTGGTCGAAGGTCGCGAAGTAGTAGTTGTAGCCTGCCAGCGAACCGTCGCTGATCGGGTCCGGCACGTCCGTCGGTTCGGTGACCGCGCCGACCACGAGGGTCTTCGTCGACGCGGTGTCGGTGCCCGCGGGTGCGCAGGCACTCAGGGTGACGGTGGAGAACGCGAGGATCGCGAGTCCGGTAGCCACACTGCGGGTGATCGGTCTCATGGGTTTCCTAATCTTTCGTGGAGCGGGGAAGTGGATGCAGGCACGCCGCGACATGCCCGGCGGGCCCGAGCGGCTCGAGTTCCGGTATGCGCGTGGCGCATTCGCCGGTCGCCGACGGGCAGCGGGTGCGGAAGGTGCAGCCGCTCGGTGGATTCGCGGCATCGGGGAGTTCGCCGCGGATCAGCGTCGAGGTGTCGCGGCGGCGTTGATGGGGGTCGGGAACGGGAGCCGAGGCGATCAGCGCGCGCGTGTACGGATGCCGGGGACTGGTGAACACGTCCTCGGTGGCGCCGATCTCGACGAGCTTGCCCAGATGCATCACCGCGACCCGGTCCGACAGGTGCCGCACGACCGAGAGATCGTGGGCGATGAACAGATACGACAGGCCGAGCTGTTCTTGCAGGTCTTGGAGCAGGTTGATCACCTGGGCCTGTACCGAGGCGTCGAGCGCGGACACCGGTTCGTCGAGCACCAGCACCTCCGGCCTCGGCGCGAGCGCCCTGGCGATCCCGAGCCGTTGCCGCTGTCCGCCGGAGAACTCGGCCGGGCGCCGGTCGAGCGCGTCCGGTCCGAGCCCGACCTGGTCGAGCAGTCCGAGCACGCGGGCGCGGGAGTAACCGCCCGCGATCCGGAGCGGTTCGGCGATGATGTCGTGCGCGCTCATTCGCGGGTCGAGGGAGGAGTACGGGTCCTGGAACACCAGCTGCACCCGGTTGCGCAGCGCCCTGCGCGCGGCCGGTCGCAGGGCGGCCAGGTCGTGGCCGAGGATGCGCACCGAACCCGCGGTCGGGGTGTTGATGCCGAAGATCGTGCGGACCAGCGTGGACTTCCCGCCACCGGATTCGCCGACCAAGCCGAAGGTTTCACCGCGTACGACCCCGAAGCTCACGCCGTCGAGGGCTCGCAGTCTGCGCTTGCCGGTGAGACCGCGCCTGCTGGTGAAGCTCACCTCGAGGCCGTCGACCCGGATCACTTCCTCTGCGGTATCGATCACGGTCATGCCGAAATGTCCTCTCGGAGAGGGGCGGCGAGCGCGGGCGGGCAAGCGAGCGCGCGACCGTCGCCGGTGGCGACGAGAGGTGGTGGGGCTGTGTCGCATTCGCGGCTCTTGCCCGCGAACTCGCAACGCGGGGCGAACCCGCACCCGGCCGGACGTTTCGTCGGTGACGGCGGCGAGCCGGGGATGGCGTAGGCGCGGCCCGCGCCCGCCTGCCCGAGCAGACTGCCCTGCAGGCCACGGGTGTACGGGTGGGCGGCGTCGTCGAAGATCTGCCACACCGTGCCGGTCTCGACCACCCGGCCCGCGTACATGATCGCCACCCGATCGGCGTACTGGGCGACCAACCCGAGATCATGGGTGATCAACACCATCGCCGCGCCGCTGCGGGCGCGAGCCTGTGCCAGCACCTCCATGAGCTGGGCCTGGATGGTCACGTCGAGCGCGGTGGTCGGCTCGTCGGCGATGAGCACCGCCGGATCGTTGGCCATCGCCATGGCGATCACCGCGCGCTGGCGCATACCACCCGACCACTGGTGGGGATAGGCGCGCGCCCGCTCGGCCGGTTGTGGGATACCCACGGAGGCAAGGAGTTCGACTACGCGCTGCTTGCGTTTCCTTGCGTCGAGCCGCTGATGCACCGCCAGCGCGCGACCGATCTGCGTGCCGACCCGGCGCACCGGATTGAGGGTGGTCATCGGGTCCTGGAAGACCATGCCGAGTTCGGCGCCCCGCAGGCGGCGCAGGGTTTCGTCGTCGGCGCCGACGAGTTCGTCGCCGCGGAAACGCACGCTGCCCGAGAAGATCGTCAATGCCGGGGGGAGCAGGCCGAGGGCGGCGAGCATCGTCACCGACTTGCCCGATCCGGATTCGCCGACGAGACAGAGCACCTCGCCCTCCTCCAGGCGCAGGCTCACCCCGTCGACGAGCACCACACGGTCGCCCGCGGCTGTCTCGTAGCCGACGGTGAGATCGGTGATCTCCAGCAATGGGCTCATGCCACACCCTCTTTCGCGAGAGCGCCGCGGCGAGCGCGTGGTGCCCGCCGAACTCGGCGCAACCCCTGGCCTTCATCGGTGAATCGCCGGCTGGCCAACAGGGTTCCGCCGATCACCAGCAGCAGTGCCACCGCCGGAACGATCGTCAGATAGGGCGCCTGGCGCAGGTACTTCTGTCCGTCGGTGATCATCAATCCCCAACTGGGAGTAGGTGGTTGCACGCCGAGGCCGAGATAGTCGAACGACGAGATCATGATCAGCACATTGCCGAGATCGGCGGTCGCCAGAATCAGCACAGGGACCGTGACGTGCCCGACGACGTGCTTGCGCATCACCCAGCCAGAGCGCGCGCCGAGCAGTTTCGGCGCGATCACGAAATCGCGACCGGACAGCCCGAGCGCGACCGAGCGCGCCACCCTGGCATAGCCGACCCAGAAGGTGACGCCGAGGATCGTCGCCATCAGCGCGGTACTCGGCCCGCGTATCGCCGACACCGCCATGATCACCAGCGTCATCGGGACCGCGAGCTGCACATCGGCGACACCCATCAGCACGCTGTCGGTGACACCGCGGAAGTAGCCCGACACGGTGCCGACCGTCATGCCGATCACCGCGTTGACCAGCACGATAACCAGGACCAACCCGAGTGTGATCCGTCCGGCCAGCGCCAGCCTGCTCGCCAGATCGCGACCGAGCGAATCGGTTCCGAGCGGGTAGTTCCCGGTGGTGAACGGCGCGGAGAACGCGGCCGCGAGGTCCTGCCCGTAGGGGTCGTAACCGGGGAAGAGGGGATACAGCAGGGAGAACAGCACGACTGCGAGGATCATGGCGACGCCCGCGATCGTGGCGTAGTCGCGGGGACGGATCATCGGACTCTCGCTCTCGGATCGATGACGCCGTAGAGGACGTCGATCCCGAAGTTGACGATCACGAAGATGGTCGCGATCACCACCAGCCCGGACTGGACCACCGGAAAGTCCCGGTTGAACACCGCGTCGAGCATCAACGTGCCCAAACCGGGCCAGGCGAAGACGTTTTCGACGATCACCAGCCCACCGAGCAGCGTGCCGAGCGTGATTCCGGAGATGGTGAGCACCGGCAGCAGCGCGTTCGGCAGCACATCGCGCAGGAGCACCGAGGATCTGCGCTCGCCGCGCGCGTACGCGGTGCGCACATAGTCCTGGGAGCTCTCGGCAACCAGTGAATTGTCCAGCAGCCGTGAGTAGACGACGAACTGCGCGGTGGCGATGGTGAGGGCGGGCATGATGATCGCGAGCGGGTCGGCACCGGCGAGCGAGGGCAACCAGCCCAGCGTCACCGAGAACACCAGCACCAGCAGCAGCCCGAACAGGAAGTCCGGCACCGCCAGTCGCGCCGCGCCGACACCGAGCGCTACCCCGCGTAGCGACCAGCGGCCGCTCAGGTGGATGGCGAGCACCACGGCGAAGGCGAGTGCGAGACCGATCGCGAAGCCCGCGACACCGAGTTGGAGCGAAGCGGGCAGGCGTTGCAGGACCAGTGTCATCGACGAGGTGCCGGTCTGCTGGTACGAGTCACCGAAATCGCCGGACAGTACGCCGGTCACGTAGTCGAAGTACTGGGTCAGTGGCGGTTTGTCGAAGCCGAGTTCGGCTTCCAGCGCCGCGATGTCGGCCTCGCTCGCCGTTTCCGGCAGGAGAGAGGCCACGGGACTTCCGGTCGATCTGCCGAGCAGGAACGCCAGCGAGATGACGGCGAACACGGTGATCACCGCCTGGATGAGGCGGCGGATCAGATAGACGGCCAACACTGATCCTCTCTGTGTGCCGAGAATGTCATTCGGTATACAGAATTGGATTCCCGTGTATCCCCATTGTGTTCCGAAAGTTTCGGGTCCGTGAATGATTTCGATGCTGCCAACCGGCAGGAATGCCTTCGTCAAGGGCCATACGCGACCCGCGGGGCAGGCTGGTTTGCAGGTGGTCTGAGGTGGACAAAGATATATTTGGTCTACCGGATTGAATTCGGTAGGTCCGCCGCTAGACTGCGCGATCGCCGGCCGTCACCATCGGCGCGGCTTCGTAGACTGTTCGGGTGGCCCGAAACCTACGTCCGCCGGTAGAAGTCGTCGACGACACTTCGCAGACGCGACGGATATACGACGATCTGCGCCGCGCGATCATCACGGGGGAGTACCGCGAAGGCGAGAAACTGCCGGAGGCGCGCCTGGCCGCCATGCTCGGCACCTCGCGCCTGCCGGTGCGAGAAGCCCTGGCATTACTCGAATTCGACGGCATCGTCAGCGCGCTGCCGCGTCGCAGCGCGGTCGTGCGGTCCTGGGATGCCACCGCGGTGGAAGAACTCTTCGATGTCCGCATCGGTTTGGAACCGCTGGCTGCCCGACTCGCCGCTGCCCGGATCAGGCAGGGGCACGACAGCTCGCCCCTGCGGGCCGCGCTGCGAGAAGCGCAGGAGGCCACCGATTCTGGTGATCCGCTCCGCATCGCCGAGACGAACGCGAAGCTGCACGGCGCCATCGTGGAACTGTCCGGCAACTCGCTGCTCACTCAGCTGATGCGCACCATCCTCGCCCGGATGGCCTGGCTGTTCTTCCTCACCACCGAACGCAACACCGAGGAACAGCGCGACGAACACCAGCACCTCATCGACGCGATCGCCTCGGGCGACGAACGCCTGGCCGAATACGCCATGCTCAGCCACACCGAAGCAGGTCGCACCCCCACCCTCACGATCGTCACCGCGCTACGGCATTCCGACCATGACCATGCTCCTGGCGACGACCGCTAGCCCAGCCCCCGCGATCGGGGAGCTGGGCTGAACAGACCGTTCGCTCAGACGGTGGCAGGGGCCACCGGGTCGTCGGCGAACTGGGTTCGGTAGAGCTCGGCGTACCGGCCGTCGGCGTTGAGGAGGGTGGCGTGGGTGCCACGCTCGACGACGCGGCCGTCCTCGAGGACCAGGATCTGGTCGGCGGCGCGGATGGTGGACAGGCGGTGGGCGATGACCAGTGCGGTGCGGCCGGTCAGCGCTTCGGTGAGGGCTTCCTGAACCGCGGCCTCCGAGGTGGAGTCGAGGGACGCGGTCGCCTCGTCGAGGATGACGACTCTCGGCTGCTTGAGAAGCAGGCGGGCGATGGTGAGGCGTTGGCGTTCACCGCCGGAGAGGCGGTAACCGCGTTCGCCGACCACCGTGTCCAGACCGTCGGACAGCGAATCGACCAGGTCGCCGAGCCGGGCGCGACCGAGGGCGTCCCACAGTTCGTTTTCGGTGGCTTCCGGCCGGGCCAGCAGGAGATTCGCGCGGATGGTGTCGTGGAAGAGGTGCCCGTCCTGGGTGACCAGGCCGACGGTGCGCTGGATGGATTCGGTGGTCAGGTCGCGCACGTCGGACCCGTTGAGGCGGACCGCGCCGGAGTCGACGTCGTAGAGGCGCGAAACCAGCTGGGCGATAGTGGATTTGCCCGCGCCGGAGGAGCCGACCAGCGCGATGAGCTGTCCGGGTTCGGCGCGCAGCGACACCTCGTGCAGCACCTCGATACCGCCACGGCGGTCCAGTGTCGCGACATCTTCCAGCGAAGCGAGCGAGACCTTGTCGGCCGACGGGTAACCGAAGTTCACCGCGTCCAGTTCCACCGCGACCGGGCCGTCGGGCACCGAGGTGGCGTGCGGGGCGTCCTCGATCAGCGGCTTCAGGTCGAGCACCTCGAAGACACGCTCGAAACTCACCAGCGCGGACATGATCTCCAGGCGGGCGCTGGCCAGCGCGGTGAGCGGGGTGTAGAGGCGGGTGAGCAGCAGCGAAAGCGCGACGACCGAGCCCGCGTCGAGGCTGCCCGTCAGCGCGTACCAGCCGCCGAGGCCGTAGACCAGGGCGAGCGCGAGCGCGGAGACCAGGGTGAGCGAGGTGACGAAGGTGGTCTGCAGCATCGCGGTGCGTACGCCGATGTCGCGCACGCGGGTGGCGCGCTCCGCGAACTCCGACGATTCCTGCTTCGGCCTGCCGAACAGCTTCACCAACGTGGCGCCCGGTGCGGAGAAACGCTCGGTCATCTGGGTGCTCATGGCGGCATTGAGCTGGGCCGCCTCACGCTGCATGGCGGCGAGTTTGTTGCCGGCGCGCCGGGCGGGGATCACGAAGACGGGGAGAAGGACAAGGGCGAGCAGGGTGATCTGCCAGGAGATGCTGAGCATCACGGCGAGCGTGAGCACCAGGGTGACGAGGTTGGTGATCACGCCGGACAGAGTGTCGCTGAACGCGCGCTGCGCGCCGATCACATCGCTGTTCAGCCGGCTCACCAGCGCGCCGGTGCGGGTCCGGGTGAAGAACGCGACGGGCATCTTCTGCACGTGATCGAACACGGCGGTGCGCAGATCGAGGATCAGGCCCTCGCCGATCCTTGCGGACAGCCAGCGGATGGCGATGCCGAGGGCCGCGTCGAGGACGGCCAGGGCCGCGATGGCGAGTGCGAGCAGCACCACGGTGCGCGGCGCCGCACCGTCGACGATCCCGTTGACAACCCGCCCCGCCAGCACCGGGGTGGCCACACCGAGCACCGCCGCCACCACGCTGAGCAGCAGGAACCCGCCGATCCGGCGCCGGTGATGCTCGGCGAAGCGCAGGATCCGCCGTGCTGTCACCATGCTGAACGGGCGCTGTTCCTCCGGTGCGTTCACGCGCCGGTACATCTGGCTGTAGGCCACTGATTCGATACTCACTGCCACTCTCCTCGAGGCTCCCCGCCCATTGAACTCCTGCCCACCGACACTAAAACCTCAACAAAGGTTGACTGCAAATACTTTCCGGACGCACCGGGTTCAGCGCACAGCGAAAACCAGCCTCCGATCACCACCAGGTGACCGGAATAGGCTGGTCGGGTGGACGACGACCGGAGCTCGGAAAAGCTGGCCGACGCACTGCGCACGCGGACCGGCTGCCCGGTCGACGCGTCGGTGCGCAGACGCGTCGAGTACTCCGCCGACGCCTCCAACTACCGCGTCCGGCCCGCCGTGGTCGTGTTTCCCCGTGGCGAGGACGACGTCGCCGCCACCGTGAACTTCGCCCGCGAGAACGGGCTGTCGATCACCGCTCGCGGCGCGGGCACCTCGGTCGCGGGCAACGCCATCGGACCCGGCATCGTGCTGGATTTCAGCAGGCAGATGAACGCCGTGCGCGCGGTCGACCTCGAGGCGCGAACAGCGATCGTGCAGCCGGGGCTGGTGCTGTCGGATCTGCAACGGCGGCTGCGGCCGCACGGGTTGCGGTTCGGGCCCGACCCGTCGACGCAGGACCGGTGCACCCTGGGCGGGATGATCGGCAACAACGCGTGCGGACCGCATGCGCTGGCCTGGGGTCGTACCTCCGATACGGTGCGTGAGCTGCGCGTTCTCGACGGCACGGGGGAACGGCGGACACTCGGTACCGACCTGGCCGCGGTGCCCGGCCTGGCGAAGTTCACCACCACGAACCTGGCGATATTGCGCACCGAGCTGGGACGGTTCGATCGGCAGGCATCCGGCTACGGGCTGGAACACCTGCTGCCGGAACGCGGTTCGTCGGTGGCGAAGGCGTTCGCCGGTTCCGAAGGCACCTGTGGACTACTCCTGGAAGCGGAGGTCGCGCTCACGCCGGTGCCCGCCGCGACGGTGCTCACGGTGCTCGGGTACCCCGACATCGCCTCGGCCGCGGACGATATCGCCGCGGTGACCAGCTGCGCGCCGATCGCGGTCGAAGGCATCGATGCCGGACTGGTCGATGTGGTCCGCGCGCATCGGGGGACCGTGCCGGAGTTGCCACGAGGTCGTGGCTGGCTGTTCGTCGAAACGGCGGGGGCGAGCCCGGCCGAGGCACTGGCCGCGGCCCGGCGCCTGTGCGCGGCGAGCCACGCCGATGATCACCGGATCGTCACCGATCCGGTGGCCACAGCGGCACTCTGGCGTATTCGGGCCGATGGCGCCGGTCTGGCGGGACGAACCCCCGACGGGAAGCCCGCCTGGCCCGGGTGGGAGGACGCCGCTGTCCCGCCGGAGAATCTGGGGGCGTATCTGCGCGAATTCGCGACGCTCACCGCCGAATACGATGTGGGTGGTCTGCTGTACGGACACATCGGCGACGGTTGCATCCACGTGCGCCTCGACTTCCCGATCACCGACGCGCCCCGGCGTTTTCGCACCTTCCTCTTCGACGCCGCCGAACTCGTTGTGCGCCACGGTGGATCGCTCTCGGGCGAACACGGTGACGGCCGCGCCAGATCCGAGCTGCTCGAAGTGATGTACTCACCGGCCGCTCGCGCGGCCTTCGCGGGCTTCAAGTCCCTGTTCGATCCCGGCGACCTGCTCAACCCCGGCGTCCTCGTCGCCCCGAGCCCCGTCGACGCCGACCTGCGGGTGGCCGGGCTCACGCCGGTCCCCTCGCGGGGGTTCGCCCTGTCCGCGGACTCCGGCGATTTGTCCACAGCTGTGCACAGATGTGTAGGAATCGGCAAGTGCCGCGCGGACACCGGCGGTTCCGGCGGCTTCATGTGTCCCTCGTACCTGGCCACCGCCGACGAGAAGGACACCACCAGGGCCAGGGCCAGAGTTCTCCAGGAAGTCGTTCGAGGCGAACTCGACTGGCGTGCACCGGCAGTCGAGCAATCCCTCGATCTCTGCCTCTCGTGCAAGGCCTGCGCCGCCGACTGCCCCGCGGGCGTCGACATGGCCACTTACAAATCCGAGGCGCTGTATCGGCGCTACCGCGGACGCTTACGGCCGGTGGATCACTACGTGCTCGGCCGGCTCCCGCGCTGGCTCGCCATCGCCCAGCACTTCCCACGCCTGGCCAATGCCGTCGCGGCCCGTCCGCGCCTGCGCCGGGCCGGCATGCGCCTGGCCGGAATCGACCCGAGGCGAGCAGCGCCGCGACTCGCCTCGAAGTCGTTTCGCCGATCGCTGGGCAGCGACGACCGCACAGGCCACCGCGAGACCTCGGCCACCGAGGTCATGCTGTGGATCGACACCTTCACCGACACCTTCGACCCGGAGAACGCGGCAGCCGCGACCCAACTGATCGAACAACTCGGCTATCGCGTGCGCATCCCCAGTGACCGGGTGTGCTGTGGCCTGACCTGGATCAGCACCGGCCAACTCGACGGCGCCCGCGCCCGGCTGCGCGCCACCGTGGACGCACTGGCCACCCACGTAGCCGCCGGTGGCCTGATCGTCGGTCTCGAACCGTCCTGCACCGCCACCCTGCGTGCCGACCTCCCCGAACTGCTCCCCGGCGATCCACGAGCGAAACAGGTCGCCGCCGCGGTCCGCACCCTCGCCGAGTTCCTGCTGGAGCACCCCGGCTGGCAACCACCCCGTCGACCGCACGACATCGTGATCGTCCAGCCGCACTGCCACCAGCACGCGGTAGGCGGCTTCGACGCCGAACGCCGAATCCTCGCCGCGATGGGCGTCACCGTCGGGGAACTGGCGGGCTGCTGCGGTCTGGCCGGCAACTTCGGCATGCAACGCGGCCACTACGACATCTCGGTCGCGGTCGCCGAGAACGCCCTGCTCCCGGCGCTGAGGAACGCCCCGCCGCATGCCGTCTTCCTGGCCGACGGCTTCTCCTGCCGCACCCAGGCCGACCAACTCGCCCATACCCCCGGCGTGCATCTGGCCAGGTACCTGCTCGATTGTTCGAGCGCACCGGCTGCCGGTTGACGCCGATCACAGGCGCACAATGGTCGAATGCGTGACCAGACCCTGGACCCGGACCTGGCCTCGGCCTGCCTGTCCAGGACCGTCCGGTCGAGCAGGCCCTTCGACGTCGGCATCACCGTCTCGCCCCTGCGCCGCGGCGGCGGCGATCCCTGCCACCACATCGGCCCGGACGGCAGCCACTGGCACGCTTCGCGAATGCCGACCGGCGTGGTCACCTACCGGCTGACCCAGGACGGCCGTGACGGCGTCGCCGCCCGCGCCTGGGGGCCGGGAGCCGAGGAATTCCTGGCCGGTCTCGACCGCATGCTCTGTCTCGAGGAAGACCTCGACGACTTCGCCCCCGCACACCCAAAGCTGGTCGAAGCCCACCGCACGGTGCCCGGTCTGCGCATGCTGAAGACCGGCCTGGTGATGGAGTCGCTCATCCCGGCCATCCTCGAACAGAAGGTGCACACGAAGTCGTCGTTCGCCGCCTGGCGCACCTTGGTCCGCGAGTTCGGGACCAAGGCCCCCGGCCCGGCGCCGACCGGCCTGATGGTGGCGCCGGACGCCGAGACCTGGCGATTGATCCCGTCGTGGAAGTACCACCGGGCCAATGTCGGGCCGCAGCGCGCACAGACCATCGTGCGCGCTGCCAGAGTCGCCGACTCGATCGAACGCACCGCCACGCTCGACCCGGCCGAGGCCGCGCGACGTCTGCGCAGCCTGCCCGGTATCGGGGTGTGGACGGTGGCCGAGACCGCGCAACGCGCGTTCGGCGACGCTGATGCCCTCTCGGTCGGCGACTACCACCTCGCCGCCGTCGTCGGCTGGAGTCTGCTCGGCCACCCGATCGACGACGACGCGATGATCGAATACCTGCGACCGCTACAACCCCACCGCTACCGCGCGGTGCGACTGCTGGGGCTCAGCGGGCAGGCGCGCAAACCGAAGTTCGGCCCGCGCGACCCGATCACCGACCATCGTCATCACTAGCGTGTCGCGCGTGCGTCCAGCACGCAGCGGCCCGCTTCGACGAGGGTGTTGCGCGCCCGTCGGCGCACCCGGCACTCTTCGACTGTGCAGTCGAGGTGTAGTTGCATTGCGGCGTGGGCTTGTTCGGGCTCCATCGGGCCCGGATCGATGGAGCAACTCAGCAGTGCTGTGGCGACGCGCATGTTCACTTCGCTCAATTGCATGAAAACAGCACAGCACGCAAACGCCCGGCTAACGGTGAGTACACGCGCGAAAGATGGGATTTACCGCGAATTCCCAGCACGACATCCAACGGGGAGTGCAGGATTCCCCAGACTGGACGAATCCACCGCCGCAGCGGGGCATGGCGGGGATGACGGGTATGCGACACAGAAGGAGTGGGGCTGTGGCAGCGAACGCATCGAACGGAACAGCGGGGCAGGCGGGCGTCTCCTCGACTCTGCCGCGCCGCCAACTCGGTCGCTACCTGCGTGATTGGCGCACCCAGGCCGGGCTCACCATCGCCGAGGCGGCACGGCTGATGGAGTGGGGAGCCAGCACCCTCCAGCGACTGGAAAAGGGTCAGGCCGATCGCATTCGCACCATCGACATCCACGAGCTGTGCCGGATCTACGGCATTCCCGACGATCTCGCCGAAGGCTTCGCCGGTCTGGCGCAGCAGGCCGCCGTCAAGAGCTGGTGGCACGCCTACGGCGACTTGATTCCCGAAAACTTCGATATCTATGTGGGTTTGGAGGCATCGGCGCAACGGTTACGCGCCTACCAGTCCGAGCTGGTTCCCGGTCTGCTGCAGACCGCGGAATACGCTCGCGCGCTGAATCATCTGGGCTTCCCCCAGGATTCGGTCGACGAGCTCGATCGGCGGGTCGCACTGCGGCTGCAACGGCAGGTGTTGATCACCCGCAAGCATTCGCCCGCCGAGATCGACGTGGTTCTGCACGAATCGGTATTGCGTAGCATCGTCGGTGATGCAAAGGTGATGGCTGCGCAGTTGCGACACCTCGCCGACGCGAGTACCCGAAGTAATGTGGCATTGCGCATCCTGCCGTTTGCCGCCGGTGTTCCACTCGGAGTCTCTACCGGACCTTTCACGGTTCTCGAGTTCGGTACCGACAGCAAAGGGCAACCGGTCGAACCACCAGTGGTGTACGCCGAAGGCTTTACCGGTGACCTCTACCTGGAACGACGCGCGGATGTTCGAAGGTACGACCGGGCTCACGAATGCCTCCAGCGTCATGCGCTGGATATCCAACCGAGTAGACACCTGCTGCGGCAGGTCGCGAAGGAGTATGTGGCATGAGTTTCGATCTCGTCGACGCACACTGGTTCAAGAGCACCCGCAGTGGTGCGGGCAAGGATTGCGTCGAAGTTGCTTTCCTGTTCGGCGGGCACGTCGGGGTGCGCGACAGCAAGAATCCCGCCGGTCCCGCCCTGGTCTTCGACGGCGCGAGCTGGGACGCCTTCACCCGCGGCATCGACACCGGCGCGTTCGCGTGAACACCAAGCGCGACATCGACACCTCCGGTGCCACCTGGCTGCGCGCGGGCACCGACGACGGCAGCGTGGAGGTCGCCATGCTGGCAGACGGGTACGTCGCGCTACGCGACAGCAAGAATCCCGGCGGCCCCGTGCTGATCTTCACCCCGAGTGAATGGACCGCCTTCACCGCGGGCGTACACGACGGCGAGTTCGATCGTCCTTGATCACGGTAGATCACGGAACGATAGATTTTCGGCATAGGTCGAGGTTTGGTGCGGCGTCGGGTCGGGTAACCCAGGTATATGGACCGAGGGTTGAAGAAAATGCCACCCCGGTACCGGAGGCTAGCGCCTGAGGACGGTGTGGAACGCCTGATCGTGGTACTGCTGTTCGCGGTATCCGCGATCGGAATCTACGTACTCACCGCCTCTTTGCTGTCGGCGCTGTTCATCGGATTACTGGTCGGATTAGTCGCTGTAGGGACTGTCGCTGTCTTGTAGGCAGCCGTCGCTGCGGGGTTTCGCACCCCGCAGCGACAACAGTTTCCTACCGGCGGAACAATTTATTGCCGAGCCAGACAATCGGGTCATATCGCCTGTCCACGACCCGTTCTTTCAAGGGAATCAACGCGTTGTCGGTGATCTTGATGTGCTCGGGGCACACATCGGTGCAGCACTTGGTGATATTGCAATAGCCCAAACCTGCTTCCTCCTGGGCCATTTCGCGTCGGTCACGGGTGTCGAGGGGGTGCATCTCCAACTCCGTGATACGCATCAGATAACGCGGACCCGCGAAGGAGGTCTTGTTCTCCTCGTGATCACGCACCACATGGCAGGTGTCCTGACACAGGAAGCACTCGATGCACTTGCGGAACTCCTGTGAGCGCTCGACGTCGACCTGCTTCATTCGGTACTCGCCCGGAGCGAGACCGGCCGGTGGCGCGAACGACGGTATCTCCCTTGCCTTCTCGTAGTTGAACGAGACGTCGGTGACCAGATCCTTGATGATCGGGAACGTTCGCATCGGGGTGACGGTGATGACCTCGTCCGGGGTGAACGTCGACATCCGCGTCATGCACAGCAGGCGCGGGCGCCCGTTCACCTCCGCCGAACACGAACCACACTTGCCCGCTTTGCAATTCCAGCGCACAGCGAGGTCGGGGGTCTGGGTGGCCTGGAGCCGGTGGATGATGTCGAGCACCACTTCGCCCTCGTTCACCGCCACCGTGTAGTCCTCGAGGCTCCCGCCGTCGATGTCGCCGCGCCAGACCCGGAACCGGGCGTCGTATCCCATGGTTACGCCTTTCCCTCGGCTGCCGGGTGCGCAGCCAATTCTTGCTCGGTGTAGTACTTTTCGAGCTCGCTCAGTTCGAACAGGGCGAGTAGGTCGTCGCGCATCGGCGTCTGATCGGCCGGGGTGACGGTGACGTCGGGGATCTGCGCGTCCGACGCCGGATCGACGGCGCAGACCAGCAGTGTGTTGCGCCAGTCCGGGTTCATGCCGGGATGATCGTCGCGGGTGTGGCCACCGCGACTCTCGGTGCGCAACAGCGCTGCCTGCGCGACACATTCGCTCACGATCAGCATGTTGGCCAGGTCCAGCGCCAGGTGCCAACCGGGGTTGAACGGTCGCTTGCCCTCCACCGCCACATCGGCGTAGCGGACACGCAGCTCGCCGAGTTTGTCGATCGCCGCGCGCACCTCGTGTTCCTTGCGGATGATGCCGACCAGGTCGTTCATCGTCTGCTGGAGTTCGGAGTGCAGGGTGTACGGGTTCTCGCCGGAGCCCTCCGCACGCGAATCGAACGGCGCCAGCGCGGTTTTCACAGCCGCCTCGATATCGGTTTCGGCGGGTGTCGGCTTGTCGGTGAGTTGCTGCACGTAGGCCGACGCGCCGAGCCCCGCCCGGCGGCCGAACACCAACAGGTCCGACAGCGAGTTGCCGCCGAGCCGGTTCGAGCCGTGCATGCCGCCGGAACACTCACCGGCAGCGAACAATCCGGGCACGACCGCCGCCCCGGAATCGGGGTTCACCTCGATCCCACCCATCACGTAGTGGCAGGTGGGGCCGACTTCCATCGGCTCGGCCGTGATGTCGACATCGGCCAGTTCCTTGAACTGATGGTGCATCGACGGCAGCCTGCGCACGATCTCGTCGGCGGGCATGCGGGAGGCGATGTCGAGATAGACGCCGCCGTGCTCGGTGCCGCGGCCCGCCTTCACCTCCTCGTTGATCGCCCGCGCGACCTCGTCGCGGGGGAGGAGATCAGGAGTGCGGCGCGCGGAATCGTTGTCGCGCAACCACTGATCGGCTTCCTCCTCGGTTTCGGCATACTGGCCCTTGAAGACCGGCGGGATGTAGTCGAACATGAACCGCTTGCCGTCGGAGTTCTTCAGCACGCCGCCGTCGCCGCGCACGCCCTCGGTGACGAGGATGCCCTTCACGCTCGGTGGCCAGACCATGCCGGTGGGGTGGAACTGCAGGAACTCCATATTGATCAGCGTCGCGCCGGAGCGCAGCGCCAGCGCGTGGCCGTCGCCGGTGTACTCCCAGGAGTTCGATGTCACCTTGTACGACTTGCCGATTCCACCGGTGGCCAACACGATGGCCGGCGCCTTGAACAGCACGAAGCCGCCGGATTCGCGCCAGTAGCCGAACGCACCCGCGACAGCGCCCGCGTCGGTGAGCAATTCGGTGATCGTGCACTCGGCGAAGACCTTGATCCTGGCCTCGTAGTCGCCCGTGGCCGCGTAGTCCTCCTGCTGCAACGAGACGATCTTCTGCTGCATCGTGCGGATCAGTTCGAGGCCGGTCCGGTCGCCGACATGGGCCAGGCGCGGATAGGTGTGGCCGCCGAAGTTGCGCTGGCTGATCCGGCCGTCGGGCGTCCGATCGAACAGCGCGCCATAGGTTTCCAGCTCCCACACCCGGTCGGCGGCCTCCTGGGCATGTAGTTCGGCCATGCGCCAGTTGTTGAGGAACTTACCGCCGCGCATGGTGTCCTTGAAGTGCGTCTGCCAGTTGTCCTTCTCGTTGGCATTGCCCATCGAGGCCGCGCAGCCGCCCTCGGCCATCACGGTATGTGCCTTGCCGAACAACGACTTACACACCACCGCCACCGAAAGCCCTTGTTCGCGTGCCTCGATCACGGCTCGCAGACCCGCGCCGCCCGCCCCGATCACCACGACGTCGTAGTCGTGCCGTTCCACGTCTGGCATTGAAATACAAGCTCCTCGCGTTGTCGCAGCTCAGTTGACGAACCGCAGGTCCGAAATGGTGTGGCTCGCAACCAACATCACGTAGAAGTCGGTGAGCACGAGGGTGCCGAGGGTGGTCCAGGCCAGCGCCATGTGGCGGGTGTTGAGCTTGGAGATCTGGGTCCAGTACCAGTACCGCACCGGGTGGGCGGAGAAGTTCTTGAGCCGCCCGCCCGCGATGTGCCTGCACGAATGACACGACAGGGTGTAGGCCCACAGCAGGATCACGTTCACCAGCAGCACGATGTTGCCGAGGCCGAAACCGAAACCGCCACTGCTGCCGTGGAACGCGGTGATCGCGTCGTAGGTGTTGACCAGCGAGACCACCAGCGCCACGTAGAAGAAGTAGCGGTGCGCGTTCTGGATGATCAACGGCAGCCGCGACTCTCCGGTGTAGCGCGCGTGCGGCTCGGCCACCGCGCAGGCCGGCGGCGAGAACCACACCGAGCGGTAGTAGGCCTTGCGGTAGTAGTAGCAGGTGAGCCGGAAGCCGAGCAGGAACGGCAGCACCACGAAACCGAGCGGAATCCACATCGGCAGCTCGGGGAACGGGGTGCCGAAGTGCGCCGATCCCGGTGCGCACGAGTCGCTCAGACACGGCGAGTAGAACGGCGTCAGATAGTGGAACTCGGGGACCCAGTAGGCCGTCCGCACAAAGGATCTGATCGTCGCGTAGATGACGAACGCGGCGAGCCCGAGCGCGGTGAACAGCGGTGGTAGCCACCAGCGGTCGGTGCGGAGGGTGCGCGCGGAGATGCGGGCACGCGTTCTGCTGAAGACGCCGGTGCCCGCGGAGTGTGACGCGGGGGAGGCGGTCGGTGCGGCACTCACGGTGGATGCCTCGCTGATCCTCGGGTCTGCGGCAGTGATCATTACCCACCGCGATGGATTGTGATGTGGAGCACCATACGCCTGTGTTCGCGCCGCTCGCGGTGGGTCTCACCCACTCGGTTGTCACACATGCCGGTGATCTCGATCACAGCCGTGACGTCCGTGACGACCCGTCATGCCCGTGCAACAAACCTGTGGTGCCCTGTGACAGGTATTCCCCGCACCGGGGAGAGGAGCGTGACGCGCAATGAGAAGAGCCGCGATCGTGGCACCCGTCCGCACGCCCAGTGGCGTCGAGGGTGGCGCGCTGTCGGGTATGCCCGCCGAGTGGCTGGCGACCACGGTGTTGTCCGCCGTGATCGAACGCTCGGGCATCGACCCGCTACGCATCGACGATGTGGCCATGGCCTGTATCGACGGCGGCCTCTCCGACAAACCCGCGGTGGGCTCGCTCGCCGCTCGCGGTGCCGGATTACCTTTCGCAGTACCCGGTTTCGTGACCGACAAACACGGCGGCAGCGGCCTGCAGGCGGTGATCACCGCGGCGATGATGGTGCAGACCGGCGCCGCCGACGTGGTGGTCGCGGGTGGGGTGGAGTGCGCGGCGACACCGGCCGGGCTGCCCGGCGGGACCGCGGGATTGCACAATGCCGAGCGGTTGGCGCACTACTACGGGATCGACCGCAGTGCCGCCGACGAGTTCGCGGTGGCCAGTCATCGCAAGGCGGCCCGCGCCTGGCGCCAGGGTGCGTTCGCGGCCGAGGTCGTCGGGGTGGCCGCCGGTTACGGCGATCACCAGATCACCCGGGACGAGGGGGTGCGCGACGACCTGTCGACCCACACGCTGGCCGGTTTGCGCCCGCTGCTGCGCGAGGGCGTGGTGACGGTGGGGAACATGAGTTCGCATCGGCTCGGGGCGTCGGCGTGCCTGGTCGTGGCCGAGGATCGGCTCGGCGAGCTCGGGCTGACGCCGATGGCGTTTCTCGCGGGCTGGGCCGCGGCCGGTTGTGACAACGCGGGGCCGGGACTCGGGGCGGCACCGGCGGTGTCGAAGCTGCTCGGGCGGACCGGATGCTCGCTGGACGAGATCGATCTGCTCGAAATCAACGAGGGCTACGCGGTGGAGGTGCTCGCGTTGGCCACCGAGTGGGAACTCGACCCACTCGACCGGCTCAACGTGAACGGCTCCGATATCGCACTCGGGCACCCGGTTGGCGCCACCGGCCTGCGAATCATGACCACGATGCTGCACGAACTGGGCCGCACCGGCGGCCGCTACGGCCTGGAGGCCATCGCCCTCGGCCACGACCACGGCATCGCCGCCCTGTTCGAATCCGCCGAAATCGACGAACCGACCGAAGTCCCCCGAGGCGCCCGCTTCCACGGCTCCCGAACCCGCAAACTGGGCCGACACCGAGCCGGGTAATCCTGAGACACCCGGGCCGGGGCCGACAGAAAGAGGTCGGCGCGACGACCCTGTCAGCAGGGCCGTCGCGCCGGTGATCAGGTCTTACTTTGTTCTAGGGCGCGAATGAAACCCGAGCCCTTCGTCCTGAGCGCCCATCCATGCCGCTTCGTCGGACTTGCTGTCGGGCACGTAGATCGGCTCCGACCTGCGGGGGACGGCGAGTTCCGGCGGTGGTGCCTGCTCGAAGTCCTCGGCGTCGATGACGAGCCGCTCGAGGTCGTTCTCCAGACGACGGATGGTGGCCGCGTCGCCGTAGTTGGAGCGCAGTGCGCCTATCGATTGCCGGAGTTGGCCGACCGCGTAGCGCAGTTCCGCGATATCGCTGCGTGTCATCGTTACCTCCTGTGTATATGGCGGGCATACCGACTCGCCGGATCACGGGCACGCCCGAAAAGCCTCGGGCCGCACTGCACCGAGCTGTGTGACTCACCACACAACGTGATCTCCACCACAATAACGGATCTTTTCGGTTTACGCCCGATGTTGTCGGGGATCACAGGATTGCCATCCGGTAACTGTTGCGTTCACCCGGCGACGGCGTAGCGCGTACGGGCGTCGATGCTCGCCCGCTCGACCAACGCGATGATCGACCGGGCCACCTCCTCCGCGCGTTCGAGGATGACGCTGTGACCCGCGCCCTCGACCCGCACCAGTTCGGCGCCCGCCAGCTGCGAGGCCAGCACCACCGAGTGCGCGAACGGCACCATGAGGTCGGCCGAGCCCGACAGGACGAGGGCGGGCAGATCGCCGAAGTGGGGCAAAGTGTGGGCCTCGTCGAAGTCGAGCAGCGAGCTCAGGAAGCCGGACATGGTCAGCAGCGCGGTCTCGTTGAGCACCGCCGTGGCGATGGCCGCGACGCGCGGATTCACCCGCCGGGTACCCGTGCTCGCCTCGCGGATCAGCGGCGCGAAGATCCAGCGGGACAAGCGCTTCGACGCCTGCATCACGCGCGGTGCGTGCACGACGGCGCGCTGCAGTGAGGCAACGGCGTGCCGGTTGAGCAGCCTGCCGAGGCCGGCCTCGGTGATGCCGCCCGCGGCGCCGGCGATCAGGCCGATCCCGGCGACCCGGTGACCGATGGCCGCCGGATAGAGGCGGGCGTAGGCGAGCACCACCATCGCGCCCATCGAATGACCGACGAGCACCAAGGGCCCGGTCGGGGTGACCGCGCGCAGCACCGCGTCGAGATCGGTGGCGAGCTGGTCGATCGTGTAGGTGGTGTGGTGAGCGTGCCCGGACTCGCCGTGGCCGCGGTGGTCGTAGAAGACCATGCGGGCGTCGGCGTCCCACTCCCGCAGCAGATGTTCGCGCAGGAACGACCAGGATTCGGTGTGCAGGCAGTGGCCGTGCACGAAAACCACGGTCAGGGCCGCGTCCGTGGCGCCGAAGCTGCGGACCGCGATCGGCACGCCGTCATCGGCGACGACGGTGCAGCGACGGCCGTCGGTGTCGGTGATAGGGAAGGTCTTCGACATTGGAGCCTCCTCCGCCTCCGGCGGGACCACCTTCAGCGGCGGGTCCTGCTGGTGTTTCGGAGAAGGTTTCCAGCGTGTTAGCCGGTCAACCCTCGCGTTATCCACCCGATGCGCAACCGATCCCGGGCAGGCTCATACCGTTACCCAGGAAATTCTTCGGATATCTAGCCCTTGAACTAGAAAACTGTAGATAGTTGTCGAGGAGTCGTTCGGCAGAACTTTCTCAGACTCTCTAGGTGATTCCCTAGAAGTCCGAAGATTTTCATACGCTCCGGAGGTAGCGGCCGAAGTGAGGGACGGTGAAGCCGATGGTGCCGCGTTCGGCCGAGTAGATGAGGCCCTTCTTGATCAGGCCGTCGCGCGCGGGGGACACCGAGGCGGGTTTGCGGCCGAGCTCGGCGGCCACCGCCGAGGTGGCGACCGGGGCGTCGTCGCCGGCGAGGTCGGCCATGGCACGCATGTACTCGCGTTCGGCGGGGGTCGCGCGTTCGTAGCGGGAGCCGAAGAAGCCGACCGCGAGTTCCTCCTCGGCGGCGGGGGAGGCCACCGCGACGTCCTCGGCGGTGATCGGGCTCTCGGGTGCCTGATCCCAGGCCGCCTTGCCGTAGGCCTGCACGAAATACGGGTAGCCGTCGGCTCTTTGATAGAGCGAATCGAGTGCGGTTTCGGTGAACTTCACCTCTTCGCGTTCGGCGGGCGCGATGAGCGCGCGGTCGGCCGATTCGCGGTCGAGGCGATCTATGCGGTGGTAGCTGAACAGTCGCTCCGAGTAGCTTTTCGAGGCCGAGAGCACCGCGGGGAGGTGGGGCAGGCCCGCGCCGACCACGATCAGCGGGGCGCCGTCCTGGCTCAGTTCGTGGCAGGCACCGCAGATCGCGGACACGTCGGCGGGGCCGAGGTCTTGCATTTCGTCGATGAAGATGGCAATGCCGACACCGATGTCGGAGGCAAGGGCCGCAGCCTCTTTGAACAGTTCGATCAGATCGATCTCGATATCGCCCGAGTCGGCGCGGCCGGTCACCGCGGGCACATCGATACCGGGCTGCCACCGTTCGCGCATGCCCTTGTCCGCGGTGGCGCGCAACGCGAAGGCCTTGAGAATGCCGAGGAAATCGTCGACCTGTTCGGCGTTGCGGGCCGACATCGCGATCGCGCGCACCGCCATGTGCAGCGCCGAGGACAGCGGTCTGCGCAGATCCTGGTCGGGTCTCGCTTCGATCTTGCCGGTGCCCCAGCCGCGCGAGATGGCGGCCGAGCGAAGCTGGTTGAGCAGCACGGTCTTCCCGACACCGCGCAGGCCGGTGAGCATCACGCTGCGTTCGGGCCGACCGCGGGCAATGCGCTCGAGCACGATGTCGAACGCCGCGAGTTGTTTGTCGCGCCCGGCCAATTCGGGCGGACGCTGGCCGGCGCCGGGTGCATACGGATTGCGCACGGGGTCCATGCCGGACAACCGTAGCGCGTGTGCACGGGAGAATCTCGGTAACTCTGGGCTGTGTCCTAGATACTGCTAGCGAACACGAGACTGTCCTTGGGTCCGAGATGGAGGGTGATGTCCGAGCAACCTGTGTCCGCCGCCGAAATCGTCGCCGCATGGCCGCTGCCGCCGGAAGCGCACCTGGCCGACGCGGTCCGGCGCAACCTGCTGGCGACGCTCGAGGCGACGCTGGAGGGGGGCTACGGCGAAATACCGCCGGAGTCGCTCGCTCACCTGGCGCTCGGACCGATGATGATCGTGCTCGGCAGGCTCGAGGTCGACCTGGCCGACGCCCGAACGCGCATCGACGAACTCGAGCGCGCCCTGCGCGAGCGGCGCACTGGGTAACGCGCCGCGCGGCGCGGACGATGAAATCGTTACTCGCGCCGACACGCCGGTACCGTGGCCTCTGTTCTGGGCTTTTCCGGTCGTAGGAAAACAACTTGCGTGCTTCGCTGGACAGCGCTCATCACAGGCCGTAATCTTCTCGTGACTTAGTGGAGTCTGTCGGTTCGTCAGAGAAGCGGCGCCACTGGGTCACCGCCGAAAAGTCGTTGTCGCCAAGCGATTCGCGACCGAGCGGCGGCAGAGTAGCAAGATCGGAGACTCGTCTCGGTGGGTAAACACAGCTTGCAGCGGGATTCTCGACTGCCGAATTCCGTCAAGGGTGCCCTCGTCATGGGCGCGGTGGCCGCTACAACCGGTGCGATGCCCGCGATTTCGCAGGCCGCCACGATCAACATTCCCGGTCTCGGTAACTTCGATCTGCCGCCAGAGCTCGAGCAGCCGGCACAGCAGGTCGAGAAGCAGCTCCAGGCGATGGTCGCCCCGCAGGGCCAGGCCGCACCGCAGCTCCCGAGTGTCCAGTTCGAAAACCCGTTCCAGCAGCAGCAGACGGCGGGCAATATCGCCCTCGACGCCGCCCGCGGCAAGCTTGGCGCCCAGTACAACTGGGGTGCCGCAGGCCCGCAGAGCTTCGACTGCTCCGGCCTCGTGCAGTGGGCATACCGCCAGGCCGGTGTCGAGCTGCCGCGCACCAGCTTCGAGCAGTCGCACGTCGGCGCTCCCGTCTCGTTCGACAACCTGCAGGCCGGTGACATCGTCATCACCAACGGTGGTGGCCACGTCGGTATCTACGCGGGCAACGGTCAGCTCCTCAACGCCGTGCAGTCGGGCACCCCGGTGTCCTACACCCACCTCAGCGCAGACGACGTCGTCACGGCTCGCCGTATCGTCTAAGGGGTGACCCCCCAGCACTCCGACAGCCAGGCCCGCGTCGATGCGTGGACCTGGTCGGTGCGCCTGTTCAAAACACGCTCGGCCGCGGCAGAAGCCTGTCGCGCCGGGCATGTGCGCGTTAATGGGGTTACCGCGAAACCGGCGCTGACCGTCCGCCCCGGTGACGAGATCAGGATTCGCCACGCAGGTCTCGAGCGCATCGTCGTGGTCGAGCGGATCATTCACAAGCGCGTCGGCCCGCCCGTCGCCGCCCAGTGCCTGATCGATCGCAGCCCCCCGCCGCCGCCGAAGGAAGTCCTCGCCACCCTGCCGCAGCGCGAGCGTGGTGCCGGTCGGCCTACGAAACGTGAACGGCGCGAAACAGATCGGCTCATGGGTCGCACCGACTAGCCGCTGGATGTAATCGGGCGTTAGCGATGAACAGCGGCGGCTCGACCGGGTCTGGTGGTCGCGGTGTGGGCGATCGCCTACGGTGGCACGTATGGGTGAGCGCACGACGATGTTATCGACTGTTCTCGCCTGCTGTATCGCTGTCGCCACCACGGGGCCGCGGCTGCTCTGGCCGCGCGGCGCCGATACCGCATTTCTCGACGGACTGGAGTGCGCTCCTGTTCCTCCCGCGCACAACACCGTCGCCCTGACCGCGCTCACCCAGGCGGAGCTGTCCGCGCCGACGACGATCGTCGCCGAGGGCGTGCGGACCCTGCGGTCGACGCCGCTGACCATGTCGACCTTCCTGATCCGCCACCCGGACGCCACCTTCCTGGTCGACCCGGCGATCTGCGCGGGCGTGCACCAGCGGGTGCTGCCCGAGCTGCCCTTCCCGGTGCCGCTGCTGGTCGGGCCCGACAGCCCGGTGCGCGGACTGAGCGAGGTACTGGCCGCCCACGACCTCACCGGCAACGACATCGATTTCGTGCTGCCGACACATCTGCACTGGGACCACGTCGCCGGGCTGTACGAACTACCCGGCCTGGTTCCGATCCGGGTGCCCACCGTCGAATACAGCTGGGCCATGACCGGTTCGCACGCCCCCCTCGGCGTGGCCCGCGGGCCGCTGCGCGGTCGCGCGTTCGATCTCTACGAACTCGACGGCCCGCCGGTGCTGACCTTCGCCCGCAGTCACGACCTGTTCGGCGACGGATCCGTGCTGATCGTCGACCTGGCGGGGCACACCCCCGGCAGCGTCGGGATCCTGCTCGCGGTCGACGACGGCTCCCGCGTCCTGCTCGCGGGCGACGCGGTCTGGAGCACCCTGCAGATCGACCTCCTGCGCGAGAAAGCGCCGCTGCTCGGGGAACTCCTCGACGCCGACCGCAACCGGGCGTTCGAGACCATCCACCGCCTGCACGCGCTTCCCGCCGAGATCGAAGTGATCCCCGGTCACGACCGTGCCGCCGTGACCGCCCGCACCGCACCCTGATCGCCGGATATCGGCGTGGTGCCCGACCGGAAGATCAGTCCGCGAGACCGGCGGCGACATCGGCGTACCTCGGACGCCAACCCAGTTCATCGTGGGCGAGCTGACTCGAGATCCGCATCGAGGTGTCGGACATGAGGGCGCCGATATAGGGGACCGCCCATCGGATCATCCAGGCGGGCAGCCGGATCGGGCGTGGGGTCCGCTGAGCTCGGGAGACCTCCGTGAAGAACTCCCGCCAGGTGATCGGATGGTCATCGACGATGTTGTAGGCGCGACCGGGTGTGCCGCGCTCGAGTGCGGCCACAGTCGCGGCGGCCGCGTCGTCGACATGGACCCAGGTATTCACCCCGCCGGAACCGAGCGGGCCGACCGGGCGGTGCTTGCGCATCATGTCCGCGAACAGGTCACTGAACGCGCCGGGACCGTAGAAGAGCCCGTACCGCAACGCGATGGCGTCGACACCGGGCGCGTCGAAGACCTGGCTCTCGCCGGCCACGCACGCGCGGACCACCTCGTCGGCCACCCCACCGTCGTACACCCCGAACTGATCGCGCTCGGTGACCAGCCGGTCACCGTGGTCGTGGTACCCGTAGCCGAGGATCAGCGACTGGGTGACGAACCGACCGGCGCCCACCACCGCCGCGGCGTCGAGCAGGTTGGCGGTGCCGACCGTGCGCAGCAGCCCGGTCGGATCGTCGGCCGGAATCCGGCGCTGCACCTTCGCGTCGCGCAGGGCGGTGGCCTGATGGATGACGGCCTCGGCGCGCAAACCCTCGACGGCGCGCACCAGGCCGTCGCGGTCGAGCACATCGGCGGTGACCGGGGTGGCGCCGAGCTCGCGCACGAGCGGGTGCGCACCCGGATTCCGGACGAGCGCCCACACCGTATGTCCGTTCGCGGTCAACGCGCGGATCAGAGGGCGGCCGATGGCGCCGGTGGCGCCCGCGAGCAGAACCTGCATGATCGTTCCTTCCGGCTGAGTGAGTGTTTCCCTACTTCCTGGACGGGGTATCGCCAGTGTTCGTGACGGCCTGTGATCGGCTTCACGGCACGCGGGACGGCCGTGCCGATTGGGTGATGTCACGGCGGGTCTGCGGCGTGTCGGTGTGTATCGTGCGGCTCATGCGAGTCGACGGTCGGGAGATCCCGGTCACGGGGAAACTCCTGCAGCCGATGATCCGTCGTACCAGCGATATCGTCCGGGTGGTGCTGGCGGGAATCGGCGTAGCCGTGGTGATCGCGGGCTCGCTGATCACCCGGCCGGAATGGCTGGCGCTGGAACGCTCGGTCGCCAAGATCGTGGACTTCCTCAGCCAGGACCAGGCGACCATGGTCTACCTGATCTACGGAATGCTCATCCTGGCACTGCCGTTCGCCATCTTCATCGAACTCGTGTTGCGCAGGCAATGGAAGCTCCTGTTCGGGTACGGGGCGGCGGGCCTGCTCGCGGTGCTGGCGCTGTCGATCACCGGGGCGGGCATCTCCACGCCGAAATGGCACATGCCGGTCCCGGACCGCTTCGACACCTTCCTCTCCCAATTCCTCGACGATCCACGCTGGATCGCGATGCTCGCGGCGATGCTCACCGTGTCGAGCCCGTGGCTGCCGGTGCGGCCGCGACGCTGGATGTGGTTCCTGCTGTTGATGTTCGCGCCGATCCACCTGGTGGTCAGCTCGGTGGTGCCCGCGCGGGCGATGCTCGGCCTGGTGGTCGGCTGGCTGGTCGGCGCGGTGATCGTCTGGGTGGTCGGCACGCCCGCGCTCGAGGTGCCGCTCGACGGCGCGGTCCGGGTGCTCGCGGGGCGCGGTCACACTGTGAAAGCCTTCCGGGTCGATCGACCGGCTGGGCGCGGACCGCTGTTGCTCGCCACCGAGGTCGACGGGCCCGAAGACGAGATCATGGTCGAGCTGTACGGCAAGAACCAGCGCAGCTTCGGCGCGATCCGGCAGGTGTGGCGCTGGATCACGTTCCGCACCAGTGAGACCGCGCCGCTACACGGATCGATGCACCGGGCGGTGGAACATCGCGCGCTGCTCGGCATCGCGATCGGTGACCTCGGGATGGCCGACAGCCATCAGGTGGCGGTGGCCGGTCTGAGTCGCGGCTGGATGCTGTACGCGCACACCATGCCTCGCGGTACGCAGATCGCGACGTTGTCCGCGCAGGTGCTGCCCGGGGTGTGGCGGTCGCTGCTGCGGCTGCACGAGAACCAGATCAGCCTCGGCGATCTGCAACCCGACTTCGTGCGAGTCAGCCAGGGCGACACCCTGTTCGGCGGCTTTTCGGCCGCCGAATTCGGCGCGGCCGAGGCGCAACGGCAGACCGATATCGCCCAGCTGCTGGTGACCACCACCTCGCTCTACGGCAAACACGAGGCGGTCTCGGCGGCGATCGAGGTACTCGGCGAGGACAGGGTGGCCTACGCGGCCCGGCGCCTGACGAAATCGGCCATGTCGATCGGCATCCGGAAGTCGGTGCCGCAGTGGACCAAAGTGATGGCCACCGCCCGTGAGGAAGTGCGCAGGCAGACCGGCCACGACCGCATCCAGTCCGAACAGATCACGCGGTTCTCCCGCAACCAGATCATCCAGCTCGTCCTGCTGGTCGCGCTCGTCTATGTGGCGTATCCGTTCTTCAGCCAGGTGCCGACGTTCTTCAGTCAGCTGCGCACGCTCAACTGGTGGTGGGCGCTCGCGGGACTGGCCGTGTCGGGGCTGACCTATGTCGGCGCCGCCGCCGCGCTCGGCGCCTGCGCGGACGGGCTGGTCAAGATGCGCTATCTGCTCGTGGAGCAGCTGGCCAACACCTTCGTGGCGACGACCACCCCCGCCGGTGTCGGCGGGTTGGCGCTGAGTGTGCGGTTCCTGCAGAAGGCGGGCATGACGACCCTGCGCGCGACCGCCGCGGTGGCGATGCAGCAGTCGATGCAGGTGCTCACCCACCTGGTGCTGCTCGTGGTGTTCAGCGTGGTGGCGGGCACCTCGACCAACCTGGCCCACATCGTGCCCGACGCGACCGTGCTGTATCTGATCGCCGGCGTCGGCGTGGGGCTGATCGGCGCGTTCATGTTCGTGCCGACGCTGCGGCGCTGGGTCAATCACTCGGTGCGTCCGCAGGTCAAGGAAGTGCTGGGCGAACTCGCCGACCTCGCCAAGGATCCGATGCGATTCGTGGTCATCGTCGCCGGCTGCGGCGCGATCACGCTCGGCCAGGCGCTGGCCCTGTGGACCAGCGTCGAGGCTTTCGGCGGCGGCACGGACTTCGTGGCCGTCACCATCGTCACCATGATCGGCGGCACGCTGGCCTCGGCCGCGCCGACACCCGGTGGCGTCGGCGCGGTCGAGGCGGCCCTGATCGGTGGTCTCGCGGCGTTCGGCGTCCCGGCCGAGATCGCGGTCCCAGCCGTCCTGCTCTACCGCGTGCTGACCTGCTGGATCCCCGTAGGTTTGGGCTGGCCGGTCATGCGGTGGCTCGACAAGAAAGACATGATCTGAATTCTCGGAGGGCCGGCCCGAAGGCCGGCTCGCGCGGTTCCGCCCAAAATGTTTAGCTGCCCCGTTGCCTGCGTATTCAGTCACGGTGTCGCACAGCGCTGTCTGATCCAGCTGAACGGCACGCCAGAAGGAAAGTTCGCTGATCGGAGGCAGGGCGGCGCATCGATAGCGATGTGATCGCTGAAAGTCTCGACTCGAGCGCACCAGCGCTCCAGGCATTCAGCGCCTAAACTGTCTGGGACGTAGCCGGATCATGACCGAGAGGTGTTGTTTCGATGGGATCCCGGACGGTGGTCGCCGACGTCGCCGATGAGTTGGCGCGCCGCGTAGCCACCGGCGAGTACCGGCCCGGCGAGCTGATGCCGTCGGTTCGCCAGGTCGCCGACGAGTTCGGGATGAACCGCGCTACCGCCCAGCTCATCCTCGGACGCCTCGAGTCCTACGGATTCGTCGAGGCAAGGCGAGGTAAGGGCTTCACCATCCGTGATGTCCGCGTCGAGGGCGGTATGGACGTCTACCGGCACCTGTTCCGGTTCTCGATCACCGCGCCCGCGGTCGCCGCCGAGATGTTCACCGACATCGTCGAGGTCGAACGCGGCATCGTGGGTGAGGCGCTGCTCGCCTATACGGCGGGGGAGAAGGTGCTCGATCCGGCCGAGCTCGCCGCCGCCGTCGACGAGCTGGAGGCGATGGCACGTCAGGCCGTGCCCGACCACGCGCGCATCATCGCCGTCGAGATCGCGCTGGTGCGCAAGCTACTCGGCGTGCTCGAGATGAGTATGCAACGCGCGGTACTGAATTCGATCGCCGATATGGTCGTCGAGGTGCCGGAGGCGGTCGCCGCCTATTTCGCCGTCGCGCCCGATCTGCACGTGCTCGTCTGGCGCGCGCTGCTCGCGGTGTGGGATGCCGAATCCGCGCCGAGCGAGGCGCAACTCGCGCTGTTCGGTGACCTGTTTGCGCTGTACCACGAGAAGGTGATCGCCCGCTTCGGGCAACTCGTCGGCGAGACTCCGGTCCATACCGTGCCGCTGAGCTCGGCCGTCTGAACCACCCCGGCTAGCTGTCTGAGTCGGATTTCTTCGTCGTCTCCGCGGTGTGCACCCACGGCAGATGGTGTGGCACCACCGTGTCGATGATGGTGCTCACGCGCGGTGTGTGCGCGGTGGCCAGACCGGAGCCGACCATCACGCCCAGCGCGATCGACATCACCGACAGCAGCGCCGAGACCAGCACCTCCAGCCCGCCGGTCGACACCCCCGACAGCGAATGCGTGACGAGGTCGGAGATCCCGGTGAGGCTGATCCCGCCGGGCACCAGCATCCAGAACGCGGGCAGGAACGCCACCTGGGTCGGTGGCGCGTGCTTGCGGCCCTGGATCAGATACGCGGCGTTCACGGCGACCAGCCCGCCGAGGAACGTGCCGGTCAGCGGACCGGACACATGCTTGCCGAGGACCTGCGCCGCGTAGGTGATGTAGAGGACGAGCAGCAGCCAGCCCACCGTGTTCTGCGGTGCGCTCGACCGCCACGAATGCCCGTACCCGATCAGCAGCACCCCGACTATCGGTGCCCACCACCCCAATTGGGCACTGCTCACCGGCGGATCCGACAGCGGCCCGAGCACACTGACCCCCACGTAGGAACCCAGCGCGAGCAGGAACAGCATGTTGATGCCGTAGACGACCCGGCTGGCACCGGCCACCATCGACCCGGTCGCCAACTCGATCGTGCCGTTGGTGAGCATCGCACCGGGCAGCAGCGTCGCGACCGCCGGAATCAGCAGTTGCTGCGGCTGCCCACCGGCGAGCGCCCCGGGAAAGCCGTACGCGAGCACCGCGACCACCGCCGACGCGACCACCGGCAACGCCATCGACAGCAGCCGCACCCGATCGGCGAGCTGAGTCAGCACACCGACGACCAGCCCGAGCACCACATAGCCGACCAGCGCCCGTGCGCCCGGGTTGAGCATCATGCCGATTCCGACGGTCAGCACGACCTGCCCGAGCAGGATCAGCCACGGTGGGCTGCCGGGTTTCTGGGTCAGGATCTTGTCGAGATCCCTCGATGCCCGGCTCGGCGGCGGCGCGTCCTGCTCGATCTGGTCGATCAGCCGGTAGAGGCCGTCGATCTGGTCCAGTGGCAGGGTGCCGACGCGGGCGTCGAGCATGTCGATGGCGGAGCTTTCGTCGGTGCGTACCCGGACGAAGACCGCGGTGGGCAGCACCATGAAATGGATATTGGCGGTGCCGTAGCGCCGCGACAGCTTGTCGAGGATGACCTGCACCCGTGCGGAGGTCTCGCCGGCGCCGACCAGCGCCACGCCGATGCGACACAGCAGATTCAGCAGATCGGCGGGTACGGGCGGGTCGACGGGTTCGTGCTCGGTGGGTCGCGGCGCGGCCTTCGCGTATTGCTCGCGGACCTTGGCGATGGCGTGCGTAACCCGGGTTCTGGCCACGTTCCAGGTCTTGCTCGCGTATTCCTCCGAACCCATGTCACCGCCGTCCGCTACCGCTGGGCAATGCTGCGGGACGGTGTCTTAACACCGCCCCGCAGGGTAGATACGCCGAGTGTAGTGCCTCTTCCGCGCAATGAATGGACCCAGCAAACGGATGGAATCGGACCGCATCCCGAGATCTCGCGACTACATGGGTACTCACCGGGAACGGGCTCACCGGCGAGGCTGGGAGCTCGCCGCGTCGCCGACTACCCCGCACTCGAGTCTGGCTGGAAGTTCCCGGAGAGGCGGACCAGCTAGGAGTCCCCGGCGAGGCGGACCAGCCGGTCGTAGGCGGTGACGTATTCCTCGACGAGGCGGTTGACCACGTCGGCGCTGCGTTCGACCTTGTTCATCATGCCGACCACCTGGCCGACCGGGTTGAAGTTCACGTCCTTGGCGGCCTCGGGGTAGCGGTGGCCGCGCTTGACGCCGTCGAGGGCCACCATCATCTGCAGCGGCATCGGCAGCGGGTCGGGGGTCTCGGTGGACTCCCAGGCGTCGGTCCAGTCGTTGCGCAGCATGCGGCACGGCTTGCCGGTCCAGGAACGCGAGCGGATGGTGTCGTGGCTGGTCGCCTCGAGGTAGGTGTCCATCTGGGCGGGCGGCACGTTGGCCTCCTCGACGGTGAGCCACAGCGACCCGGTCCACGCGCCCGCCGCGCCCATCGCCAGCGCCGCCGCGACCTGCGCGCCGTTGCCGATGCCACCGGCGGCCAGCACCGGTACGTCGCCGATCGCGTCGATCACCTGCGGCCACAGCACCAGCGAGGACACCTCGCCGCAGTGCCCGCCGCCCTCGGTGCCCTGGCACACCACGAAGTCGAGGCCGGCCGCCTTGTGGTTCATCGCGTGCTTGACCGAACCACACAGCGCGCCGATCACCCGGCCGGAGTCCTGGATGCGCTTGACCACGTCGTCGGGCGGGGTGCCCAGCGCGTTGGCGACGAGCTTGGCCTTGGGGTGGTTCAGGATGACGTCGACCTGCGGTCCCGCGGTGGTCGCGGTCCAGCCGAGCAGCTCGTTGTGGTGCTCACCGTCGGGCAGCGCGGGCACGTTGTGGTCGGTGAGGATCTGCTGGGCGAAGTCGCGATGGCCCTGCGGAACCATCTGCGCCAGCTGCTTTTCCAGCTGTTCGGGGGTGAGCCCGTCGACGCCCTTGCCCTCGTACTTCGACGGGATCACCAGGTCGACGCCGTAGATCCCGGTGACGTGTTCGTCGAGCCAGGCCAGCTCCACCTCGAGCTGTTCGGCGGTGAAGCCGACCGCGCCGAGCACCCCCAATCCGCCCGCGTTGCTCACCGCCGCCACGACGTCGCGGCAGTGGGTGAAGGCGAAGATGGGGAACTCGATGCCGAGCTGTTCGCAGAATTCGGTACGCATACCGAACTGTAACACGTTCTAGTTTGGTCGAGAACGGTTAATTTCTACAGCGCGGCATCCTCCAGCGCGGCCAGCGAATCCTCGAGGTGATCGAGCAGTCGATGCAGGTCGGGCAGCGTGCGACGGCAGCCGACCAGACCGAAATCGAGGTTGTCACCGCTGGAGGTGAGCGTGATGTTCACGGCCTGCCCGTCGAGCGGGATCGACAGCGGATAGGTGGCGTCCAGACGCGAACCGTTCCAGTACAGCGACTCGCGCGCTCCGGGCACATTCGAGATGACGATATTGAACGGTGGCGTCGCCACCGAGGCGAACCCGGGCAGCAGCATCGCCGCCATCGGACTCAACATCACCCCGGCCATCGCCAGCGTCTGCGCCGGGGTGAGCGAGTGGTACACCTCCTTGTTGCGACGCGTCGACTCGCTCACCACCCGCAGGCGTTCCAGCGGGTCCGCGATATCGGTGCCCAGATTGCACAGCAGTGCCGCGACTTTCACGCCCTGGCTGTCGACGTCGTCTTCCTCGCGCAACGACATCGGCACCATCGCGATCATCGGCTTGTCCGGCAAGGCGTCGCGCTCGAGCAGGTAGGCCCGCAGCGCGCCCGCCGACATCGCCAGCACCACATCGTTCACGGTGGCCCCGGTCGCCTTCTTCACCTGCTTGACCCGATCCATCGACCAACTGCGCACCGCGCATTTGCGGGCACCGCCGATCGGCACGTTGAACAGCGTGCGCGGCGCCTCGAACGGCAAGGTGAGCTGCTGCTGCACCAGACCGGTGCGGGTGGCCTTCATCAACGCCGTGGTCGACGAACGCGCCGATGTGACGGTATCGATCAGGCTGCCGAGCCGGGATTTGCCGGGGCGCGGCGGGCCGAGCTTGCGCGGCAGGTTCCACGGCCGCCTGAGCTCGGTCGCGAACGGGTCGGTGGTCAGCGTGCGCCGCATGAGGCGCTGGGCCGACACGCCGTCGACCAGTGCGTGATGCATCTTCGAGTAGAGCGCGAAGCGCCCGTCGGCCAGGCCCTCCACGAAGTGCAGCTCCCACATCGGGCGGTGCCGGTCGAGCAGGGCGCTGTGCAAGGTCGACGCGTGGTCGAGCAGCTGGTCGATACGGCCCGGCCCGGGCAGGGCGCTGCGCTGCACGTGATAGTCCAGGTCGACGTCGTCGTCCTGGGTCCACGCCATCTGCGGTGCGCCCAGCCAGGTGGCGGGCCGCTTGCCGAACGTGGGCCGAACGGTCTTGTCGGCCAGCAGGGCCGCGCGGAACTCGCGCAGATAGTCGGGCCCGGCGTCCTCGGGCGGTTCGAATAATTGCAGTGAGCCGACGTGCATCGGGTGCTCACGAGATTCCGCGAGCAGGAACAGCGCATCCAACGGCGCGATGAGATCCATGAAAGATCGCCCCCTGACGAGAGTGGATCGGTGCAAAGTCTTCAGACGATCGACCACGCTGTCGGGTTCGGCACCCCTGCGTGCCGTATATCCAAGTTACCCGTCCGTCCGCGGTCACGTCAGCTGAACGCCCGGACCATCACGAACTCCATGGTGTTCACCGGATGTTCAGCTCGCGGAAGAGTACTGGATGCTCGAGCTGAGCGAACACGGCGCGCCGTGGATGAGTAGAGCTCGACGAAAACAGGCCGCGACACCACATGTCGCGGCCCGATTTCTTGTTCGGGTCAGACTTTGACGGTCTGCGCTTCGCGCGGGTCGACGGCGTCGCGCGGATCGTCTTCCTGCGGTGTCTCATTCGTGAGTTGCGCCTCGATGAGCTGCGGTGCCTCGGTGGGCTGTTGCGGCTCGGTCGACTGCTCGGGCTCGGCCGTCGGCTCGGGCTCGGTGGGCTTTTCGGCGGTGACTTCCTCGAATGCGACTTCTTCCGAACGGGTTTCGGCGACCACCGGCTGCGGCGCCGGAACCGGGTCCGCCCCGCCACCTTTCGAGGCGATCTCGATACCGAGCTCGATGCGCGTCGTCTCGACCAGCGCACGCTCCTGTTCGGCGGCATGGCGCATCGCCTTCTGCCACAGCGACGCCATCTGCTCCAGCTCCTCGACGGTCGCCTCCACGTCGATGTGCAGTTTCAGCCGCTGCATCGTGATGTGCTGGGCGGCGGTGAGGGTGCGCAGCAGGTCTTCGCACTTGTTGGGAATCCGGCGATGCGCCACCACCCGAAGACGAGTCAGCGTGCCGCCCGGGCGATCCCAGATCACCTTGTGGATCTGCGCGCTGACGCTGTCGATCTCGTCGGTGGTGACCAGATCCCATTCACCGCAGGTGGTCAGGTCGGCGCGCACCGAGGCCGACATCTCCAGGATCGAGGCGACCGCGGCGAGCACCGCCTCGCGGCGCCACGCCTCGTGATCGCGCTGGTCACCCACCATGTTCGACAGTTCGACATTGCGCTGCGCGGCGTCGAGTGCCTGCCTGCCGCGCTCGTCGGCGGCCGCGATTCCTTCCCGGTGGGTTCGGTTGTTGGCGATGACGCCGACCAGAACTGCGCCGGCGACGGGGAGCGAGCCGAGGAGTGGGAGCCACTGAGTCACCCAGCGATCATTGCACCGGTGCTCGCAACAGTCACCATGATCGGCGCGTTGGTATCGATGTCGCGTGTCAGCTCGGCGCCGGAACCCGGTGCAGAAAACCGACCAGGGGGGCGAGTTCCGGGATCTGCTCCGCGTCGGCGAGTGCCTTCTCGAGTGCTCGATCGTGGGTCGGTTTCGCCTTTTCGTAGGCGGCCCTGCCGGTTTCGGTGAGTTCGGTGTAGATGCCGCGGCGGTCGTCGGCGCACAGTACGCGCACCAGGAAGCCGCGGTCTTCCAGCCGGTTGACCAGCCGGGTGGTCGCGCTCGCCGACAGTGCGGCCGCGCGGGCCAGCTGGGAGATCCGCATGTGCCAGCCGTCCTGCCGGGCCAGTGCGTCGAGCACGGTGAACTCGACGATCGACAGCTCGTGTTCGCGCACCAGCTCGCGTTCGAGCGCGGTCTCGATGTGCCCGTGCAGCGCGGCCAGGGTGCGCCAGCCGGTCGCCCGTACCTCGATGGCGTCATCAGCAATACCCATGCGACGAGTATAGCTGGCGGTTGCAATATAGCGCGTGTGCAACTATCGTCGGTCATCGTTAGTTGCACACGCGGGTAATCGGCCCCTGATGGAAAGAAGCGTTCACATGCCACTCGGTCTCATCGCTCTCGCGCTCGGGGGCTTCGGCATCGGACTCACCGAATTCGTCATCGCGGGCCTGCTCTCCCCGGTGGCGGCCGACCTCGGCGTCTCGGTGCCCACCGCCGGCTACCTCATCTCCGGGTACGCGCTGGCCGTCGTCATCGGCGCGCTCGCGCTGACCCCACTGGTCAACCGGTGGCAGCCCAAGCGGGCATTGCAGCTGCTCATGGTCCTGTTCACCGTCGGCAACGCGGCCTCGGCGCTGGCTCCCGGCTACGCCGCACTGCTCGGCGGGAGGGTGCTCGCGGCCCTCGCCCACGGTGCGTTCTTCGGCATCGGGGCCGTGCTGGCCTCCTCGCTCGTCGCGCCCGAGAAGAAGGCCGGAGCCATCTCGATCATGTTCGGCGGGCTCACCGTCGCCAATGTTCTCGGCGTTCCGCTGGGGACGTTCATCGGCCAGCAGTGGGGCTGGCGGGCCACGTTCGTGGTGATCACCGTGGTCGGGCTGGTCGCGCTGGCCGGCATCACCGCGCTCGTCCCCGACGCGCCCGCCACCCGCGAACGCCCGAACCTGCGGGCCGAGTTGTTGGTCTTCCGCAACACCCAGGTCTGGTACTCGCTGGTCATGACCGTGCTCGTGTTCGGCGGGATGTTCGGTGCCTTCATGTACATCGAACCGCTGCTCACCCGCGTCACCGGCTTCTCCGAAGCGATGGTGCCCTGGCTGCTGGTGCTGTTCGGGGTCGGGCTGTTCTTCGGCAATCTGTTCGGCGGCCGCTGGGCCGACCGCGCACTCACCCGCACCCTGCTCGCGCTCACGCTGGCCCTCGCGCTCTCGCTGGCGGCATTCGCACTGCTCGCCGACTACCGGATCGCGGCACTGCTGTTGCTCCCCGCCATGGGATTCTTCGGCTTCGGCGCCACCCCCGGTCTCCAGATGCGGGTGCTCGACAATGCCGGTGCCGCACCGACTCTCGCCTCGTCGGCCAATATCGCGGCCTTCAACGTGGGCAACTTCCTCGGCGTGTGGCTGTCCGGGCTGGCGATCAGCGCCGGGTTCGGCTGGGTGTCGCCGCTGTGGGTCGGAATGGGATTCGCGGTCACCGGGCTGCTGGTGTTGATCGCCGCGACACGCGGTGAACGCGCCGTTCGGCCTTCGGTCCCCGAACTCGTCTCGGTCTAGACAGACGAAAATCCCCGGTGCGCAGCGGATAACGCTGCCCACCGGGGATTTCGTGGTTCGTGACTAGTTGGCCGACGGGGTGGTCGTCGGGGCAACGGTGGTGGTCGGCTCGACCGTCGTGGTGGGAGCCACCGTCGTGGTCGGGGCGACCGTCGTGGTGGGGGCCACGGTGGTCGTCGGGGCCGGAGCGGCCGCCTGGTTGGTCGCCGGTTCCGGTGTGGTCGTCGACGGTGTGGTCGTCGACGGGGCCACCGTCGTGGACGGTGCGGTGGTGCTGGTGCCCGTCTTGGACGTGGTGCTCGGCTTGGGGCTGGTCGTCGTCGACTTCGCGGAGGTCTTGGACGTGCTGGTCGGCGCGGTGGTGGTCGTCGCTGGCTTCGTCGGAGCCGCCAGTGCGGCGGTCACCGAGGCATCGTCCGGCGCGGCCTTCGTGTCGATGGTCTCGCCCGCCTGCGCCTGCTTGGCCAGGTGCGTCAGCCAGGCTGCCGCGTACTCCGCCGAGGTCAGCGGCTTGCCGTTCGCGGCGTCGGAATCACGCCAGTAGTCGAAGTGGTGACCGGTGCCGTTCGGGCCGAGAGTCAGCTGGTACGGATCGTTCATCACCACCGGGATCGTGTTCTGGTTCGTCACGATCAGCCCCACGATCTCGTTGAAGATCTTCTGCGGCAGGTACGCCAGCGGCGAGAGCTGCTCACCGGCGATCACGTCGGCCTTCGCGGGCGTAGTGGTCTGTCCCGGCTTGTAATCCGGGTCCGACACCTTCAGCAGCACGTCGAGGAAGGTTTCGTCGCTGGCCATCCAGTTCGGGTTCGAGCCGATGTCGGAGAACGCGGCCATCGCGATCCGGCCCAGCGTGAACGCCATGTCCTGGCCCATCGCCGGGGTGATCGCGGTGATGCCGTTGCGTTCCAGGTCGGCGCGCTGCAGTTCGTCGATATTGATCTGACGACCCACATTGGCGGCCAGCTGCAGCAGGGAGATGTTGTCCGGTGCCGCGCAGGTGAGGTCGCCCTCGGAGCAGAAGGAGGCGATCTTGCCGTTGAGCGCGCCGAAATCAGCGCCCGTGGTGACGCCCTGACCTGAGATCGGGGTCTTGCCGTCCTGGTACTTCTGGTCGAAGTTGTCGGGGCGCGCGAACGGGTCGTCCGCACCGAGGAAGGTGCCGTCGCCTGCCTTGCGGCCCGGATCGGCGAACATCACCACACCGAGCACGTCGTCCGGGTTCACGGTCGCGTACCCGTCGGCGGGGTCGTCGTTGCCGATGCCCTCGGCCACGCGACGCACCACATCGGCGCCCTCGCTGTAGCCCACGATCGAGAATTTGGTGTCCGGGCAGGCCGCCGAGATCTCGCGCATCACCTGCTGGGTGTTCTCCACACCCCGGTTGACCGCGTCCTCATAGCTCGCCAGATCGGCCGGGTAGGCGATGTACACCGCCGCGTAGTCGCCCTCGGCCACGTCGTCACGCGGGGCGTTCACCACCGGATCCACCCACACACTGCTGTGGTCGCCCGACAGCGCGGCGGGCAGCGGATTCCCGTTGGCATCGAGCAGCATCGCCGTCGTGCCCTCGACCGGGGTGTCGTTGCGTCCGGCCACCGAGATGGTCACCATCTCGCGGCACTCCGTCACCGACGTCGTCAGCTCGTAGCTGGGTGATTTCGGCTGCGACGTCACCGCGAAGGACGCGGCGACAATCGCCGCGACACCCAACGCCGCAGGCGCGGCAACAGCTGAAGCAATGCGATGTTTCGCGAGAAACTCACGCAGATTCATATGTGATCCCGTTCGAATGACCTACAGGTGGGCAGGCCCCCCGACGGGCCGCATGTCACGAACAATGTCGCGCCCACCAGCAAGATCGTTACTGACGCAAACGGGAAGCCCTGCCCCCATTTCCTGGGTCATGCGCGATCGCTCTCACCGAGAAGGTCCGGCGGATGGCGTCGCGGAGCCACTGGTGGGCGCCGTCGGCGGTGTGACGGGGGTGCCAGGCCATGCCGATCGTGAGGGGCGGTAGGGCCAGGGGGATATCGAGCAGATGCAGGCCGAGGGCGGTCGCGTCGTCGGTGAGGGGTGACGGTTCGGCGCCGGGGAGCGCGGCGGGGACCAGGCAGACGATGTCGGAGCGGGCGGCGAGGGTCATGGCGGCCAGGTGGCTGGGCAGGACGACGCTGACCCGCCGCCGGAGGTGCTGCTCGGCCAGCGCCGCGTCGAGCGGGCCGGTGAATCGGCCACGGCGGCTGACCGCGACGTGCTGGGCGGCCGCGAGCCGGGCCGGGGTCAAGGATTCTTCGGTCAGGTGGTGGCCCGGTCGGACAGCCGCCACCATGCGCAGCGTCACCAATTCCTCGACCTGGGTTTCGGGATCGACGTGATCGATGGACCCGACCTCCAGATCGATCCGGCCGTCGCGCAGCGCGGATCCCGCCTCCCACTCTTCGGCCAGCAGCCGGAACGAGACCCCCGGCGCCTCCTGTGCGGCCAGCGCCAGCAGCCGGGGCGCCAGCGCCGCGCCGACCAGGTCGGCGGTTTGGAGGGTGAAGGTACTGCTCAGACCGGCGGGATCGACGCCGGAACCGGGACTGAGCAGTGCTCCGAGACTCCGCACCACCGCGGCGGCTTCTTCGCGCAGGGCCTCGGCACGTGGGGTGGGGACCATGGTCTGTCCGGCCCGGACCAGGAGGGGATCTTGGAGGATGCGGCGCAACCGGGCGAGGGTGCGGCTCATCGCCGCGGGCGAGGTGTGCAGGCGGGCGGCGGCGCGGGTGACGCTGTTCTCGGCCAGCAAGGCGTCCAGCGCGAGGGCGAGATTGGCGTCGACGACCGGATCAGAGCTGTTCACCAGCATCATTCCATTTCAGTCAATAATTCAGTGCTGAAATTCCTATTGTGGCAATACGTGGTTCTCCGCAGGATGACGGGTGTCCCGATTCACCACTACCTGCGAGGCGAACATGATCGTCATCACTGCTCCCACGGGGAACATCGGCCGTCCCCTACTCGCCCAGCTCCTGGATTCGGAGGAGGAATTGCGGGTGATCGTGCGTGATCCCGCACGCCTGCCCGACACCTCACACGGACGCGTCGAGGTGATCACCGGCTCGCACGCGGACGGCCACGTCCTCGATCGAGCCTTCGATGGCGCGGACGCCGTGTTCTGGCTCGTCCCCCCTGATTCCTCCCGACCCCCGCACGACGGCTGGAGCGGTTTCACCAGCCCCGCCGCGCGGGCGCTCGCAGCCCACGGTGTCGGCTGGGTCGTCGCGGTGTCGGCACTGGGCCGCGGTACCCCGCTCGCCGACCACGCCGGCTTGGTCACCGCGTCCTTGGCCATGGACGACCTCATCGCCGGGAGCGGCGTCGCCTACCGGGCATTGGCCAATCCGTCCTTCTTCGAGAACCTCCTGGAAGACATCGACTCGATCCGCGACGAGGGCGTGTTCGTCGATGTCGTCGACGCCGACCGCAAGGCCCCGATGGTCGCGGTCGCCGACATCGCGGCCGTCGCCGCCGAGCTGCTGCTCGACCGCTCATGGACCGGTACCGACAGCGTCCCCATCCTCGGCCCGCAGGACCTGTCACCCAACGACCTGGCCCGCATCATGACCGAACAGCTCGACCGCCCCGTCCGTTACGAACGTCAGTCCCTCGACGAACTACACACCACTCTCGTGGGCTACGGCCTCGACGCGGCGTTCGCCCAGGGAGTCGTCGACATGAAGCGAGCCAAGGACCAGGGCCTCGACGCCGGTGTCACCCGCACTCCGGAAACGGCGTCTCCCACCAGCTTCGAGCAGTGGTGCGCCACCACCCTGAAGCCCGCTGTCCTCTCCTGAACCCACCCTCCGACCCGTACCACCAAGACCTTTGGAGACATTTTCATGCCCGCTGCGCACACCGAACCCCCGGTCACGGCATTCATGCTCGTCAAGACCACACCCGAATGGCTCGCCCTGACCGTCCCGGAACGTGTGGACGCCTTCACCACCCAGGTCCTGCCCGCCATCGAAGCCAAGACCACCGGTGTGCGGTCACGCTTCTACGACACCGAGTTCTACTCCGTCCGCGTCACCGATGTCTGGGTATGGGAAGCGGAAAGTCACCACGCCTACCAACTGCTCATCGACGCCCTGCGCGAAACCCCTTTCTGGGACCGCTATTTCGAGGTCGTCGACCTCCTCGTGGGCACCGAGAACGGCTACGCGCGCACCTACGGTCTCGATACCGTCGCCACTATCACCACCTGAAACCGATTGTCCGACTCAGTGTTCGGGTGCGCAGTGCCGTCGATGCGGTGCCGCGCCACCCGTCCGGGGTGCTCTGGCGCGGCTCATGGACTGCTCGCCGGCGCTTTCGCCGCGAGTCGTCCGGCCGCTACCGTCGCCGCCGCGATGGTGCACAGCGCCGCCAGCATGATCGCCGAGCCCTCACCCGGCACGAGCACCCCCAGCTGACTGCCGACGGTCACCGCCGCGACCGGCACCCCGATCTGTGCCGCGGCGAGTGTGCCGTAGGCGACCGGCTGGCCGAGCAGTCGCGCCGCACAGTGCACGCCGACAGCCCCGAGGCCGAGTACCGAGCCGAGCAGGATGAACTGCGGGTGTTCCCCGAACTCGCGCAGATCGAGCCGGGCGCCGAGCCAGACGAAGAACAGCGGAGCGAGCAGCCCATCGCTGATCGCGAACACCTGCTTGGCCACCCGACGCGGTTCGCCGACACCGGCCACCGCCAACCCCGCCGCGAACCCGCCGAGCATGATCGACACGTGCATCGCGCTGGCCACCCCGCACAGCGCGAACACCAGAACCAGACTCACCCGCAGTTCCAGCGTGAATTTCCGGTCCTCGGACACCTCGTGCACCTGACGCTGCGCACCCGATGTCTGGAGATAGCGCAGCACGAAGAACATCACGGTCGCGCAGAGCGCCACGACCACCGCGCCGATCGCGGCTCTGCCTGCGTTCGCCGGATCGATCACCAGCGGCAGCGCGACGATGCAGGCGGTGTCGGCGATGGCCACCTGCGCGGTGAGCGCGAGCACCGGCGGCCCACTCAACCGCATCGAGTCGATGATGGGCAACGCCATCGCCGCGGACGACGACGCCATCAGCACCGCGTAGACCGCTGCGTGCCCGACGTCGAACGCCTGCGCCACCGCCCAGCCCGCCACCGCCGCGACCACGCCGACCAGCACGGCACGCGCCACGCCGATACCGAGCGCGGTCCTTACCCGCGGATCACGCACCGGCACATGGGTACCCGCGGCGAACATCACCAGCGCGAAGCCCATGTCGGCGAGGAAGACGAAGATCGGATCGGTGGGGTCGAGGATGCGTAGACCGGTGGTGCCGAAGATGATTCCCGCGACGAGTTCGCCGAGCAGCACCGGCAGATACAGCTGTCTCGGCAGGGCGAGCAGTGGCCCGATCAACCCGAGCGCCACCACCAGCGCCAGGGTTGCGAACGTCATGGCATCGCGGCGATCTTGGCGGGGATCTCGACATTCTCGTCGGCCCAGTACAGCGCGCACACACGGTGATAACCGTCGGCGATCAGCATCGGCACATTCGCGCGGCAGTCACCCCGCACCAGCAGGATCGGCGAGAGCTTCTTGCCCTCGTTCACCTTGAGCAGGTCTCTGCGCACATGCGGATTGTCCGGCGTGAGGGCTTCGAGCTGGGACGCCCGCAGAATGTCCTTCGCCTTCTTGACCACCACCGGCGCGGCCCTGAGCTCGGCCACGATCGCGTCGACCGTCGCCTTGTCGCCCAGCAGATCGAGATAGTCGGCGGCAGCGGGATAGTCATGATCTTCCGGAGCGGACTTCCACTCCACCTGCAGAATCTGGTCAGCCATCGACCCATCATCCGCCGCACCCGACCGATTCCCCGGGAGGTCGCCGGATGTCGCCGATCGGTTTCGCGATCGGTATCGGCGTCAGCGAACTCGGGCGGAAGGTCGGCTTCCGCGTTCACCAGAGGTCGACCCAGTGCGGGCGCAGCGACAGATCGAATCCCGCGGCGCGTCCGCGTACCAGCATCGGCAGCGTGGCGCCTTCCGGGAACCGGTGCCGAATCGTTCGCGACTCCCTTGACCTGAACCACTGTTGAGGGTCGAGAGTTTCTCTCATGAGCACGAACATGATTCAGCCCCCGGTCGTCGATGACGACACCGTGGACCACACCGCCGACATCGCCGCGATTCGCCGGATCATCACCGACACGCAGACCGCCTACAACACCAACGACGCCGAACTCATGACCGCACAGTTCACCGCGAACGCGGTGGTCGGCAATGCCGTCGGCATGCTGATCAGCGGACACGACGCGCTGCTCGACGCGAACCGGCGCGGGCTGGCCGGATTCCTGAAGGACGAATACGTCCGATACGACGTCGTCGACGTGACCTTTCTGCGCCCGGATGTGGCCATCGCCCACAAGACCGCACGCGCCACCACCGCCGACGGCACCCTGATCGACACCGAACCGGCAATGGTCGCGCTGTATGTACTGGTCGAGCAGAACGGGCAATGGTGGACCGCCGCCCGGCAGAACACCCTGGTCCCGTCAGCGGGGTGATCCCACCGTGGCGCGGCGGCTGGTGCCGCTCACCTCAAGTGTTGGGACGTGAACCTGCAGAAACCAGTGTGTTGGGACTGCTATGCGTCAGGTAGTTGGGACCGATTCGCTTAGGTAAGGCTTGCCTGCTTCCTGTGCGGAAATGCCGCCCGTCCTGACCAATAATTCGTCCCGAGGGGCTATGGGGTTCACGAACAGTCAGTAGGCCAGGTGTAAGGCGCGCCGTGGTCACCGGAGGCCGTGTGCTGCTACGAGATGAGGCCTCTGGGCGAGTAACGTCTCAAGCCTGCTCTCAGGCCAAAGGTCGATATGCGGCGCGCTTTGCCGAGATCGACAGGCTGACCCTGCGACGGTACTGATGCACTGTTCGTGGAGCGTGATTCCATTGAACAGCACAAGCTTGAGAATCGCGGTGTGTCTCTTCCGTGCTGCGGGGGATACGACAGGCTGTATCTGTCAGTCGCAGATCGTGTCTGTCACCCGGTGCCGATCGCTCGGGCCTTGACCCGGAGGAATCCCGTCACACGGGGTCACCCAGTTGTCGAAATCGCAGGTCTCGATCATGGCCGCCGACCTCGACACCCAGGTCGAAGCCTTCCGCACCCGCCCCCTTGACCAAGGCCCCTACACCTTCCTCGCCGCAGCCGCGCTGGTGTTGAATGTCCCGCGAGAACGGGCGCGTGGTCAACGTCCACGCCCTTGTCGCGACCGGTGTCAACGCCGCGACGGCTACCGCGAAATCCTCGGCCTGCAGGTCACCTCCGGCGAAGACGGCGCCGGTTGTGGGCGTTCTTCCGTGACCTGGTCGCTCGCGGTCTTTCCGGGGTCGAGTTGGTCACCTCCGACGCTCACGCCGGACTGGTCGCCGCGATCGGAGCGACCCTGCCCGGCGCGTCCTGGCAGCGTTGCCGCACCCACTACACCGTCAATCTGATGAGGATCACCCCGAAGACGTCATGGCCCTGGGTCCGGACCCTGCTGCACTCGGTATTCGACCAAGCCGACCGGAATCGGTTGCCGCGCAGTACGACCGGATGCTCGATGCCCTGACTCAGAAGCTCCCGAAAGTCGCCGCCCACCTGGATGCTGCCCGCGCTGACCTGCTCGCCTTCACCAGCTTCCCGAAACTGATCTGGCGCCAGATCTGGTCAAACAATCCTCAGGAACGGTTGAACAAGGAAATCCGGCGCCGCACCGACGTCGTCGGGATCTTCCCCGACCGGACCGCGATCATCCGCCTCGTCGGCGCGTTCTTGGCCGAACAGCACGACGAATGGATCGAAGGCCGCCGCTACCTCGGTCTCGACGTCCTGGCCCGCTCCCGCGGCCTGACCGAACCCACCGACGAACAGGAGGACACCGACCCTGCCGCACTGACCGCGTGACCAAATCGGGTCACGCGGCGATCATCCCGATAAACCACGCATTTGGACTTGACCGACGAGGCCGCGACTCACATCGCGGCCTCGACAGAGCCCGTACCAGCGAGGCGGATCTAAAAGACCCAGTAGCTCCTGATGCGATGACGTCATCTCATCGAAGGACCTCCCACGCCAAACGGAGTAGAGAGACGGCTAGGACCCCATATCGACGGACGAATCGGGTCATTCTGCGGTGAGCGGAGGGGCTGATGGCCAGCTGAGTATGTGTTCGCATGGAACCATGATCAGATCCGGCGTATCCGGGGAGACGATTGTTGACACTGTGCCTTGTCGGCGTCCATGTCGATCCATGTCGCCAACCTGCCGTTGGCAATAGTTGACATCGAAAGGTTCTCGGAATGTCCCTGATATCGATGCCTGCGGAGTCCTCGGTGCCACCTGGACCGCACCGTGACCTTCTCGTCGCCCTCCATGAGCTGTACGGCCGAGCGGGCTCACCCTCGCTACGGCGTCTCAGTGGCATCGACGTGGACGGACCGGGGACGCTGAGTCACGAGCAGGTTCGAAAGATACTCCAAGGCAAGGCTGTTCCGAGATGGCAGGTTCTGGAGACGCTGGTGCTCGCCCTTCTGTCATTGTGCGGTGGGTTCCCTAGGCACCCAGCTCTCGAAGTCGATCGTTTTCGGGCATTGTGGCGAGCGGCCGACACCGGCGAATACGGGATGTCCGAGATGGCTGTCCACCCCGGTGCTCCGGACAGCACCAGGGGCGACGGCAGCAAATGGGTACCCGACGACATCGCACGACTCATGATCAATCCGATCTATGCCATCGAGATCGCTGAGGACCTGGCGTTCCCGCACGAGCCGATGTTCTCGGAGGAGGAGTGGATCGCCGTCAACCTGAGAACTCTTGCCGAAATCGGTCCCGAAGCCTACCTGCGTACTCTCTTGGACATCCTGCGTGGCAACTACATCGCTGGAGGTGCTCCCGAGGGTTACTGTGAGCACGGTGAAATCGATGCAGATGCCGCTGACGAGTATGTGTGTCAACAGATACTGGATCGACTCCGGTCGGAACCGGGAATTCTTGCACGGTCGATCAACGCGCTTCAAAACACACCGGACCATTCGGATGATCCGATGTTGCAGGAGGAGGTCGACCTCTTGGAACAGAGACCGGATGTCATGCGGGAGGTTCTCAGCGCATCGGATCAGACTTGGACGGGTATGACGATCGAGGCGCAGAGGCTGATACTGATCTATCTGGTCGAAAAGATCCTGATCGGCCCGCCTGGGCAGCCGATTGATGCACAGGTGACGATCGTATGGAGGATTCCGCAGCCATAGCAGGTCCGAAAGTCATTCGGCCACCGATAAACCCTGACTGCGGATACCAACCAGATACCGATGCCGCCCGCGCCAAAAGTTGGGATGGGCACCAGTGAAAACTGAAACGTCACGGGTTGAAGACCGGCTTCAGGAGTTGACCAGCGCCGGTCGGCGTGGCGGGTTTTGAGCGTAGTAGGCAGTCTCATACTCGGCCGGCGTGAGGTTGTCGAGCCGGGAATGCAGGCGAGCGTTGTTGTACCAATCGACCCACTCCATCAACGCGAATTCGACATCGGCAACGGTCTTGAACGACCCGTGCCGGCGGACGACTTCGGTCTTGAACAGCCCGATGATCGACTCGGCGAGCGCATTGTCGTAGGCATCGCCAACACTGCCTATCGAGGCCGACAATCCTTGCAAAGCAAGGGATTCGGTGAACATGACCGAAGTGTATTGACTGCCGGTGTCGGAGTGATGGATCAGTCCGGGCTCAATCGGATACCCGTAGTGATCGCGCCGCCAGATCGCCATGTTGAGAGCTTGGGTTTCGTCAGCTGGCCGCGGGGTTTGACGTCGACGACGGTGGGCCGGGAATTCTTCAACAGCAAGAAGTCAGGGACATGCCGGTAGGCGCGGCCTTGGATGGTGGTACGCAGCAGAAAAGGCTGTGCCGCAATGTAGGTGACTGCTCGGTCGTAGTCGGCGATCCGCAGGTTCGCTAGCTCTAGCAAGGACTCGTAGATGATGCTGTCGCCGACGGTCGCTGACCAGTACTCGCCAGAGTAGTGCTTCTGCCCGTCGCGCCAGCGAAACCGTCGCCAAGGCTGACACTCCACGAACCGATCCAACGTCGCCTGTTCCCAAGGGAAGCTGTGGGTTTCAGACTCGCCGGACCGCAACCGAACCGCAACTGTCGTTGAACTGGACCGCATCATGACCGTAGGCCTTCCCGCGACAACCAGGCGACCACCATTGTCCGACGTGAGAGGCAAGTACGTAGGGCGATTGGCACAACTTTGCCCAACAAAACCGGTGGCGGACAGCGGCTCTGGGTAGCCGGATCGAGTCAGAGCAACCCCGCAGCCCTCACAGATATGAGTGCATCGGGGCGATGGCGGTAGGCGATCCCGCTATCCCGTGCGTGGTGGGCGCTGTGCCGCGCTGTGACAGTGAGGATCTCGGCCGATGGACCCCCGCAACGGTGCCGGTGCGGTCCCACAGTTCATCGCGAACCGCAGCGTTGTTCGGCCGAACGTTCCGCGTGACTGGATTCCTTTTGACCATCACCGTCGGCGTGAACGGATGACCTAGGAGGTTGTTGACGAACAGCACCGACGCCACAGTGCCACGATCGACTACTCGGGTGTAGGGCTGGAGCAGAATTCGGCGCCGCGCCCAGTCTTGCTACGTCTGCACTGCAACCTCAGCAGCGATCTGTTGTGCAACGGGAGTCCAAAGGTCGACATCTACTGTCGGGGACTCGATTCCGACCACTAGCGAGTAGTGAACACCTAGGTGACTTTGATCGTGAGCTCGCCGGTCTTTCCACCAACCTGCAACCGGATATACCGCGATGTCACCCTTGTTCGCAAGTTCGGCAGCCGTTCCGGTCCAGACATCTGTTTGCAATGACCCAGGGCCCCGCTGCGTGACACCGAACATCCATCCTTGTTCGGGAGCGAGCGTGAGGGGTTTCTCATCGTCGAGTCGGGCTCGACGATTGACTCGTTGCCGAAACGCAGTCAGGTTGTCCTCGGGTCGGCGAACCATGAACCGTAACCCGTGCGAGGGATACACATAGCGTCCAGACCAACCACGGCTCGATGGGTTCGGTTCGACGAAGCAGGACAGCGTGACACGCATTGTGACCTGGGCCTCCCCCAATGCCTCTAGTTCGTCGTGAGGCCACGGAAGGCAGTGGAGGTTCATCTCACGCGCCTTTCCAGTCGGGGCGTTGTTGTCCCGTTCGAACGGCCGGATGCTCGACTGCGAAACCAAGGTCAGAGCATCCGAGGCACTACGCAAAGCCCGAGTTCGGCTCGGAACACCCATTCCGTATCGGCGCAGAAGCTTTGCCTTCTGTGCCTTCGTCATGGCACCACCAAACTGGCTCTTCACCGCCGGAGTCCACTCGGCGGAATGAACGATCAACGCTCGCACCGTTTCTGCTCGCATGCCCGGGTACTCAGCCATTATCGCGCCCGCAATCGCTGCGACATGCGCGGTAGCAGCGGAAGTATCCCTGGTCGTCGTGAATGCCCGTTGGCCACCATCCTGCATTCGAGTAGTCAGAACGCCCAAATTCTCGGGGGTCTGCGCTATATCGTCGTCTGGGGACACTGCGACATTTCCGCCTTCAGCGACTACCTCGGGTTTGAACGGCCACTTCGATGGGTCGAACGAAACCGAAGTGCGACTGGTAGGTGCAAGCTCTCCACGGGGTGCGAGCGGCATGTAGCCGTCGAAAATTGGTGGTGCACCACGCATATCGTCTTTGTCGGTATAGGCCCCGACAGTGAGTGCATTCCAAGCTTGAGCGGGGTCCTCGACCGATTCGAGATCGCATCGGTCCAGATGATCGTCGGAGGCGACGATATCGCGGATATTGCCCGCAGAAATAATGAAGAGCCGTGATTGACCCAGCTCGCTGCGGTCGAGATACGTCAGACCAGGTTCGGTATCGTCAATCGAGCGCCCGTACGCGAGTGCATCGATGGCGGCTGACCACGAAGTCGGTTTTCCCGCTTCTTGACGGCTCGGGGCGTCATCGCTGTCGTTACGAGTCGACGACTGTGTCGTCACTGCAAGCAAGAATGCCCGGTTGCGTCGTGGTGCTTGGATTTCTGGACGGTCCACGGATTTCGCCGTCACGGCGCCGTAGAGGTCGGGGTGGTTGCTGCCGTTGTCGGGGAGAAACTTGACCGACTCGAGGCGATGGTGGAGGTGAATATCGTGTGGGTCGAGTACGGCTTGGTGCAGGTCCCCGAACAATGCAAGACCCGCCATCTCGGTACCGTGCCGGAAGACCGGAGGTGTGTTCCAGGTTGGCTCTGCCACGTGGATGTCAGCAGGGTGCAGCGAATCGACGAGCAAAGGATGGCCATCCTGAACTCCAGTGTCCACCACACAGACTGCTGGAGCGCTCAGATCGGCCGCGATTGTGCGGTTTCGAAGCTCCTGCACCCATTGAACCTGCTCGGACGGGCCCATCTCGATCAGAACGTCAGCGATTTCGCGAGGCCAACGCAACTCGGCTAGGTCATCGAGAGACTCGAACATCTCCGACAGTTCATCCACCGTTGCCTGCAGCAACGCGACCGTCCGATCGCCGAAACCCAAGAAGTGAGTGCCAATAGGCAGCCCGTCGCGTTGCGCACGAGCACGAAGGCGCTGCAGTTCAGTACCGTCCCGACTCCGAAGCCACACTTCCCACCACTGTCGACACTGAGTGTCGTCGGGGAACAACTGGTCCGCATCGGTCCACAGCTCGCGGATGGTAGCGCGGCGGATGGATGCGATCCCCTCCACCAACGCAGCGTTGTGCGGTTTGTCGGCAGTTACCGACTCGACGTATCTCGCCAGTCGACTGAGGAAGTACTGCTTGCCGCCTGCTGGGATGTAGACCGTAGCCATCTGAACATCGCCGCTGGTGGTCTTGACGGCCAGCAGTTCAGGTTTGGGACCCTGCCCCTGCGGATCCAGGCTCGTGAGTGCCAGTTCGAGACCAGGGAACGAGACGAACGTGATCGATACGCCGAGGTCTTGCTCGTCATCGTTAGCGGGCGCTAGCGCCGTGTCCAGTTCCTGTCGGAGCCGTCGACCATGCGCACCGCGATCACCAGGAAAAGGTTCACGCGGCCCAGTTTGTGGTCGCGCCACTCCGGTGAACGGTTCAGACTGCGGCGTTGCGGTAACTATCAGGTGAGGCTTATCGCGGGCGGCCATTTAGCTCAGGTGACCTCGCGGCCGCGGGCGCCCAGGTGGCGCCGCTCATCGAGGGCCGCGACGAGATCATCGGTTCGGATCTGACCACGATCGGACAGGACAGCCCCTTTTGCCGCGTTTTCCGCTGCTACCGTGATATCGGCGTGGCTAAGTCCCTGCGCGGAGTCGACGATGCGTTTCCAGCTCAGGTTGCTGATCCGAAAATTGGCTAGGCGGTTCTTGATCACTGCTCGAACCGCATCTTCATCGGGCGGCTGAAACGTGACAACAGTGTCGAACCTGCGAAACACCGCCTTGTCGAGCAGCTCAGGGTGATTGGTCGCCGCGACGATGACGCTGGAGGAGGTGTCTTGCTCCAGAAACTGCAGAAAAGAATTCAGGACTCGTCGAATCTCACCAACATCGTTGCCAGCGGAGCGATCCCCGGCGAGCGCGTCAATTTCATCGAAAAGATAAACGCCCTGTGTCTCGACAAGAGCATCGAACACCATCCGGAGCTTCGCTGCCGTCTCGCCCATGAACTTGGTGATGATCGTGTCAAGCCGAATGGCGAACAGGGGCAACCCTAGTTCCCCAGCGAGGACCCGCGCGGTCGTTGTCTTTCCAGTTCCAGGTGGGCCGACCAGCAACAGTCGACGTACCGGTGTGAGCCCATGCCGGGCAAGTTCGGATCGTCGATTTTGTTCCAGCAGGACCTGCCGCAGACGGACACCGACCTGAGTGTCCAAAGCAAGGTCCGCCAGTCGGGTATCTGGATAGGTCACCGACAGCAGCGACGCTAGCTCGCCGCGAGGTTGAGTCACCGGTACCACCGCAGCTATCCGCGCGGTGGGCACGCTCTTGCGACGGAGCTCATCGACCAGATCGCGCAATTCTTGCGAGAACTTCTCCTGACCAGATCGGGCTGCCCTAGCAGCAACCTGCATCGCCACGGAGTAAAACTGCCGATCGTCGCCATCGGAATGACTCTTGATGAGGGCCTTGAGCTGGTCGTTCGTTGCCATCAGCCCTCCTAGACCTTCGCCACTCCCAGTACCCTCCGCAGCCTCGGGGTCTGCGGATTATACCGTCAATAATGCACGCTCGGGAGCCGCTGCGCATCGTGCAATCATCTCGAGCCTCTGGTCTACCTAGGCAGGCGCCATGTGCATACCAGCCTAACGCGATGTGCACAGCAGATCGATTCCGTCGCTGCGCGATTCAGTGAGGCCGAGTCAGCTTGTTGATCATGAGTGGCGGTATCGGGTGCCAAACGTCGGCTGCAGGTGATCGTGTGCCGGGGCCGCGACTTTTCTTAAAGTTGCTGCATAAGTGCAGTACGAGTGCAGCTGACACTGAGAAGATGAAGTAGGAAGTGAGAACCTACACGGCAAGTGGGGTGCCGCACGCGGCGAGAGTTGGGACGGTGACCAGCGGAAACAGTCGAGTTGGGACGGCTCAGAAGGAAATTGTTGAGACAGGCCGACTGAGCCAAGGCAACCCTTCGTGCCGTGAGCAGCGGTTTCTTCGACTGCGTGGTTCAAGACACACCGGCCGACACGCCCAACATTCCCAACAATTTACGAAACCCCAGGTGGCTGTCCCAACATCCCAACATTCAGCCCGTCTGTCCCAACAGATCCCGCCTCCGGCAGCTGGTCAGCCGCGCGCCATATCGACGAAACGGCTGAGGTGCAGCTGGTGGGCGACGGTGATCGTGGCGGTCGGACCATTACGGTGTTTGCCGACGATGAGGTCGGCCTCGCCGCCTCGGGGGTCGTCGCGTTCGATGGCATCCGGCCGGTGGAGCAGGATGACCATGTCCGCATCCTGCTCGAGCGATCCAGATTCACGCAGATCGGACACCATTGGCCGCTTGTCGGTTCGCTGTTCCGGACCACGGTTCAGCTGCGAGATCGCGATCACCGGAACCTCGAGTTCCTTGGCGAGCAGCTTGAGATGTCGCGAGAATTCCGAGACTTCCTGCTGACGTGATTCGACCTTCTTGCCCGAGCTCATCAGCTGCAGGTAGTCCACCACAACGAGTTTCAGGTCATGACGCTGCTTGAGCCGCCGCGCCTTCGCCCGGATCTCCATCATGGTCAGGTTCGGCGAATCGTCGACGAACAGCGGCGCCTCACTGATCTCACTCATCCGCCGAGCCAACTTGGTCCAGTCGTCATCGCTCATCCGCCCGGACCGCATATCACCGAGCTTGATCTTCGCCTCGGCCGACAGCAGACGCATGACGATCTCGGTGCGGCTCATTTCCAGCGAGAAAATAACGCTCGCCATGCCGTGCTTGATCGAGCAGCTCCGCATGAAATCCATACCGAGCGTGGAATTGTGCGTCGGCACCATCGAGCGACCGGCCAGGTAGAGATGATCGGCATTGTCGACTTCGACGCAGCGCACGGGCACTGACTCGACGCGCCGCACATCGACAATGTAGCGGGAGTTCGATCGAGCCGTGCTCACCGCGGCGCGACGTTCCTTGTGCAGCAGCGCCTTCCGGTACAGACCGAACACCTCGTCATCCGTGGCGAACGTCAGTGTGTAGCACGTCGACGACTGCTCCGAACGGCCGCGCACCCGCTTTGTCGACACACCACAGCGATAGCCGAGGCTGACGACCAGTTCCTGAACATCGCGGAACAGTCGTTCGCTGGTGACCGCGAACTGGGCAGACCCGCCGTGGGTGACGGTCCCGTCGGTGTCGAGCAGACCTGCCAGGAGTGCCCGACGCTGAGATTCGGACGAGCGCAGGTAGGCAGTAGGAATGTGCTTGTCACCGAGTACCCCGAGCGTGCGGAGCCGGGCCTGTACGCTGCCGACCGAATTCCGGCACGACTGGCACAGACGCAAACCGATCGATGGGCCGCCGCACTGCGAGCAGGTCGGCGCGGGAACGGGTTCGGAGACGAATCGTGCCTTACCGCCGCAGGAACGGCCGCAGGTACGGACCTCACTGGTGAACGGAGTGAATTCGGTGCCGCACACCACGCAGGGTCGGGCCGCGACGGGTTCATCAGCGGGGAGCGTGAGCTGGAATCGCCATTGCGCCGATCGTGAAGGAACCGCCACGATGCCTTCGGCCTCGATACGCGCGATGATTTCCGGGTCGACACTGGTGATCTGAGGCGCCGCGGAGGTGCCGTCGCCCAACCAGGCGCCCAGTGTGTAGGGCGGGACGAGAAGCTCGCGCTCAGGTAGTTGCAGTGGCTCCGCGTTGGTGACGGAGTGGTTGATCCTCTTGTCCGCGGTATCGCAACGCACGGTGTCGGCAATCTGTGCTGTGGTGCGGACTTCGGCGAACACCTGCGCTGAACGGCGTGACGCGCGCGTCTCGGTCAACCACTGGTGTTGCTCGTCTGCGACGAGCACTGTCCCATCGGAGAACTCGACCTCGTAGCACGGCCGGTCGACCATGACCTCGGTCGCTGCGACGACGCGCGTCGGACGGCCCTGTGCATCGAGCAGCTCCTCACCGACACGAACCTCACCCATGGTGGTCCAACCACCAGGCGTCGGCAGCGGAGTGTCCAGCGCCAGCGCCTTACCCACACCGGGTCGGGCCGCCACGATGATCATCTGCCCGGGATGCAGCCCGTTGGTGAGTTCGTCGAGTTCGGTGAAGCCGGTGGGGACGCCGAGGGAGATGCCGCCACGGGAGGCGATGGAGTCGATTTCGTCCATGGTGGGCTGGAGGAGTTCTTCCAGCGGGGTGAAGTCCTCGGTGGTGCGGCGTTCGGTGACTTCGTAGATTTCGGCCTGGGCGCGGTCGACCACCTCGGCGACGTCCTGGCCGTCGGCGCCGGCGTAGCCGAATTGGACGATGCGGGTGCCCGCTTCGACGAGGCGGCGCAGGATGGCCTTTTCGGCGACGATCTCGGCGTAGAAGCCGGCGTTGGCCGCGGTGGGGACGGTCTGGGTGAGGGTGACCAGGTAGGGCGGGCCACCGATGCGCTTGAGTTCGCCGCGGCGGTCGAGGCCTGCCGAGACGGTGACGGGGTCGGCGGGTTCGCCGCGGCCGTAGAGGTCGAGGATGGTGTCGTAGATCGCCTGGTGCGCGGGGCGGTAGAAGTCGCCGGGGCGCAGCACCTCCACCACATCGGCGATGGCGTCCTTGCTCAGCAGCATGCCGCCGAGGACGGACTGCTCAGCGGCCATATCGTGCGGAGGCTGACGACCGAAGTCCTCGCCGGGGGGTTCAGGCGTGAACTCGGTTTGCGCGCGGTCACCGGTGGTTGTCACCAGGGGAGTCCTCTCTGCCCGCAGAACCGGGGTTTCACATCGATGTTCTCGTTGTACTCCCGGACACCGACACGGATGTCAGCAATCGGTTGCCTGCGTGAATCCCGGGGCCGCGCGCAGGGCAATGCGACGAACCTAGGCGACGTTTTCGGGACTCGCCAACCCGACATGTGCACACAACTGTGGATAACTTGGGGGTAGTTCACCCGTTGTTGTGCAGCGCCTGTGGAAAACATGGGGAAAACCCAGGTCAGTACGGTAAAACGCCCTGCTAGACCCCGGTTTGCCCAACTTCGTCCCTGTGGATGAAAGAAGTTCCGGCGTGTCGGTCGAGGTGAACAGCCGGGCGTGTTGGGTTAACAGCGATGGTGCAGGCTATGACTGGAGTCACAAATCTGCCGGTCGGTTTCCACAGTCATCCACAGGGTGAATAACCGGAGGTCGAGCGATACCCGACCGTGAGCCGCGCAACACCACCCATACCGGTCGTGTTATCGGCTACCTACCAGTTATCGCAAAATCGCCCTGAAAAAGGCAAGCAGAAACCACCCCTGCGCACGCACAGGGGTGGTTTCCGGCGAACTCAGTTCGCAGCAACCTCGAGGTTGAACTTCGCGGCCACATCGGGGTGCAGGTGCACCACGATGCCGTGCTTGCCGGTCGCCTTGATGTGCGACTTCGGCAGCTCGATGCTGCGCTTGTCGACCACGGGGCCACCGGCCGCCTTGATGGCCGAAGCCACGTCGGTGGTGGTGACCGAACCGAACAGCTTGCCGCTGTCGGCGGTCTTCACGGTCAGCGAAACCGCGGCGAGGCCCTCGATGGCCTGCTTCAGCTCGTTGGCGTGATCCAGGTCGCGCACCTTGCGGGCGTCCTGGGCGCGACGGATACCGTCGACCTGCTTCTGGGCGCCACGGGTGGCCTGAATGGCCAGACCGCGGGGCAGCAGGAAGTTACGGCCGTAGCCGTCCTTGACCTCGACAAGGTCGCCGGGGGCGCCGAGGTTGTCGACATCAGCGGTGAGGATGAGCTTCATCTGTGTGACTCCCTTTCTCAGCGAGCGGTCGACACGTAAGGAAGCAGAGCCACCTCACGCGAGTTCTTGACGGCGACAGCGATGTCACGCTGGTGCTGCACGCAGTTGCCGGTGACGCGGCGGGCGCGGATCTTGCCGCGATCGCTGACGTACTTACGCAGCAGCGTGGTGTCCTTGTAATCGATATTGACGATTCCGGACTTTGCTTCCTTGCAGAAAGCGCAGGCCTTCTTCTTCAGTACCTTTTCGCGCGCGGGCGCTTTAGGCATGGGTTTCTCTCCGTACTATGAGTGCCGTTCGATCAGAACGGCGGTTCGTCATCCATGCGGCCGCCGCCCCCGAAGGAGCCGGCCGCGGGCGCGCTACCCCACGGATCGTCTTCGCCACCGGCATTGCTGCCGCCGGCCGGACGTCCGCCGCCGTTGTTGGCGTTGTAGCCGCCTGCGCTAGATCCACCACCGGCATTACCGGAACCACCACCACTGAAGCCGCCACCGCCGCCTCCGCCACCGCGACCGGCCTTGGAGACCTTCGCCGTCGCGTAACGCAGCGAGGGACCGACTTCGTCGACCTCGAGCTCGACCACAGTGCGCTTCTCACCCTCGCGGGTTTCGTAGGAGCGCTGCTTGAGCCGGCCACTCACGATGACGCGAGCGCCTCGGGTCAGACTTTCGGCGACGTTCTCCGCTGCTTCACGCCAGATGTTGCAGCGCAGGAACAGAGCCTCGCCGTCTTTCCATTCGTTCGAATTGCGATCGAACACACGGGGAGTCGACGCGACGGTGAAATTTGCCACCGCCGCACCTGCGGGCGTGAAACGAAGCTCCGGGTCTGCCGTCAAGTTTCCGATGACGGTAATGACCGTGTCGCCTGCCATGGGGGTTCCTCCTGCTCGGGGTGCAGTCCGCATCTCGGGGATTTGCGCTCGAGCCTAAAGCCAGGCTCTGACAAATTCGAGGGTGCGGACTACTTGTCGTTGCGCAGAACCTTGGTGCGCAGCACCGTCTCGTTCAGGCCCAGCTGGCGGTCGAGTTCGCTCACGGTGGCCGGGGTCGCGGTCAGGTTGACGATCGCGTAAATGCCTTCGGCCTGCTTGGCGATTTCGTAGGCGAGCCGGCGGCGGCCCCAGATGTCGACCTTGTCGACGTTGCCGCCCTCGGTCTTGACGACCGTGAGCAGGGTATCCAGGGACTGCCCGACGATGCGCTCGTCCAGGCTCGGGTCGAGGATGACCATTACTTCATATTGACGCACGGACCAATCACCTCCTGTGGACTAGGAAACGGCCATGGACTTTCCATGGCAGGAGGGTTCGTTGCGTCAGCAACCCGCCAAGGCTACATGAGCGGGTGGTGACCAGCGAAATCGATGCCTGCCGCGGGTGTACCCGGGTGATCGGGACACCGCCGCATAATGTGGTCGCCATGACCACAGTCGGCCCGCGGCAGCGCGCAGCACGACGCGGCGCGACGTGGGCCGCTGCCTTGAGCATCTTCGTGATGCTGCTGTGTGGCCTCACTCTCGCGCTGGCCTATGCCAACAAGGCCCGGTGCGCGGGCGGCGCGATCGATGAATCCGGTCGCAGTCTGGTATTCGAGGAGCGCAAGGATTCGGATGTCTGCTATTCCGACATCCAATTCCTGTGGCTCGGCCGCGATATCGACAATCACGTCTTCCCGTACGTGGACGGCGCGATCACCGAAGACGGTGCGCTGACCGGCGGCGCGGTGGAATACCCGGTGCTCAGCGGCGTGCTGATGTGGGCGGGCGCCATCGGGGTGGACAACGACGCCGACTTCCTGTGGCACTCGGCGCTGCTGCTCGCGCCGTTCGCCCTGCTCACAGCGTGGATGCTGGCCAGGCTCGCCGGCCCGGCGGCGCTGCTGTGGGCGATCGGCCCGCCGCTGGTGTTCTATGCCTTCCACAACTGGGAACTGCCGGTGGTGTGCACGGCGGTGGCGGCGGTCTATGTGATGACGATGCTGACCGGCCTGTCGGTGCGCACCCGCGGAATCATCGCCGCGGTGCTGCTCGCGCTGGGTTTCTGTCTCAAGCTCTATCCGGGAATCTTCGTGCTGCCGCTCGCGGTGTTCGTGCTCACCGAGGGCGCGCCGCGCGGTCGTCGCCCGATCGGTGAGCTGGACGTGGCGGGTGCCGCGCAGACTCTGCTGGCCGCGATGGGCACGGTGGCGGCCGTGAATCTGCCGTTCGTGCTGGCCGGGGTGGAGGGCTGGCGCGCCTCGATCACGTTCCAGCAGCTGCGTCAGGCCGACATCACCACCAACTCGATCTGGTACTGGGGTCACCAGCTGATCTTCGGCCGCTCGGCGGAAACGACGCAGACCTGGCACGACGCGGTCGCGATCGCCTCGCCCGTCTTGATCTTCGGCGGATTCGCGCTGGCCCTGTGGCTGGGCTGGCGGCGCTGGACCCCCACTTCGGCGTATCCGTGGGTCGGTGTCAGCGCGGCGATGCTGGCCGCTTTCATGCTGTTCCACAAGGTGCATTCACCCCAGTACACCCTGTGGATAATTCCGTTCCTGGTGTTGCTGGAGGTGCCGTGGTCGCTGGTCGCGGCCTACCTGGTGGCCGACGCGGCGGTGGGCGTCGGGGTGTTCCGGTACTTCGCCGCGCTGGGCGAGGGCGAGGGCGTGGAGTTGATGGAAGGGATCGTCCAGTTCGGCGTGTGGTTGCGCACCGCGCTGTTGATCACCCTGTTCTTCCTCTTCCTGCGGGCGAGGGTGCGCGGCCCGCGCGTCGAACCGAGCACCGCGCTCGGTCGCCAACTGCAACCCGCGTGAACGACAACGGCGGCGAATCCCCGAGGGGACTCGCCGCCGCTGTTGATCTTCGGCTGTGGATCAGCTGACCGGAGCGGACTCCTTGGCGTCCTCCACGGCGTCCGGCTCCGCCTTGCGGTTGCGCAGGACGCTGGAGACGAGCGCCGCGCCGATGAACGCCACGCCGATCAAGCCCGTGATGAGCTCGTTGACGTGCACGCCGATCGAGACGAGCAGGATCGCCGCCAGCGCACCGATCGCCCAGTGGGCGCCGTGCTCGAGGTACACGTAGTCCGACAGCGTGCCCTGGCGAACCAGGTACACCGTGATCGACCGGACGAACATCGCGCCGATCAGGCCGAGGCCGAGCGCGATGATGATCGGGTCGGAGGTGATGGCGAACGCGCCGATGACACCGTCGAAGGAGAACGACGCGTCGAGCACTTCCAGGTAGAGGAACAGGAAGAACGCGGCCTTACCGGTCGCCTTGACCAGCGTGGACGGGCCACCCTGCGGGCCCTCTTCGAACTCCTCGGTGTGGAACATCGAACCGAGGCCGTCGACCAGGATGTAGACGATCATGCCGAGCAGGCCGGAGACCAGCACGGTGGAGCGATCGTCGGCGTCGGCCAGGAACTCCGCGACCAGCACCAGACCGGTACCGGCGACGACCACCGACAGCATGTCGAGCTTGCCCGCCTTGGCCAGCGGCTTCTCGAGCCAGCTGAGCCAGGTGATGTCACGCTCTTCGAAGATGAAGTTCAGGAACAGCAGCGCCAGGAACATGCCACCGAACGCCGCGATCTGCGGGTGCGCGTCGGTGAGCAGGGTCTCGTAGCTCGGGCTGCCGTCAGGGAAGTAGGCGGCGTCGTCCACCGGCGGGTTCAGCGCCAGGTCGAAGGCCTCGACCGGGTTCAGTCCCGCGGTGACCCACACGATGGCCAACGGGAAGATCAGACGCATACCGAACACGGCGATCAGCACGCCGACAGTCAGGAAGATCCGCTGCCAGAATTCGCTCATCCGTTCCAGGACGGTGGCGTTGATGACGGCGTTGTCGAACGACAGCGACACCTCGAGAATGCCGAGGATGGCGCACAGTGCGAGAGCGGTCAAGCCACCGTAGAGGTAGGCCACGACCAGCGAGAACACCGTGATGACGATGGACAGGCCGAAGATGCGCGTTATCACGCGGAGGGACCTTTCTGTTTCGCACGAACAGGGGGCCCGATGTGCCGAGCCCCCTGTTCGCGAGGGTGACTAGACGTTGACGCCGTAGTCGCGAGCGATGCCGGACAGACCGGAGGCGTAGCCCTGACCGACGGCGCGGAACTTCCATTCGGCACCGTTGCGGTACAGCTCGCCGAAGACCATAGCGGTCTCGGTCGAGGCGTCCTCGGACAGGTCGTAGCGGGCGAGCTCGGTGCCGTTGGCCTTGTTGACCACGCGGATGTAGGCGTTGCGTACCTGACCGAACGACTGTGAGCGAGTCTCGGCATCGTAGATCGATACCGGGAAGAAGATGCTCTCGATGGTCGGCGGGGTGTTGGCGAGGTCGACGTCGATGACCTCGTCGTCGCCTTCGCCCTCGCCCGTGGTGTTGTCGCCCTTGTGCTCGATGGCGCCCTCGGGGGACTTCAGGTTGTTGAAGAAGACGAAGTGCTTGTCGGAGACGACCTTCTTGTCGGCGCCGGTCGCGATGGCGCTCGCGTCGAGGTCGAAGTCAGTGCCGGTGGTAGTGCGCACGTCCCAGCCGAGGCCGACCGAGACCGCGGTCAAGCCCGGAGCCTCTTTGCTCAGCGAAACGTTGCCGCCCTTGGACAGACTGACACCCATGCGGGAATCCCTTCGATTAGTCCGGTGTGTCGTTTCCCAGCATGTCCGAATCGCCGGGTACCGCTACGACAGTAATAGGTTTCGTGGATCTTGCGTAGGAACCGTCTGCAGCCCAGGTTAACGGGGTGAATCTCCTACCATCGACGGCAGTGAGTGGGCGAACCGCGGCCGTGGTTCGGAAAGGGGATGTGCCGGTGACACCTCGCAGACGCGGATGGTTCAGATCGGGGGCGGATCATGAGTGGATCAGCGGGGCGCGGGCCGCGGCGTCGGCCGCCTTTCTGGATATGGATCGCAGGCAGACGGCGGCGGAGGCGGGCGTGGTGGCCAGTGAGCAGGTCTTCCCCGACCGCCGGATCGGCGCGGTCTGGGAGCCGGTGCGGGCGCGGTGCTACGCCGCGGCGGGCGCGTATCTGAGCTTCACCGAGGAACTCGACGCCGCCGAGGCCGCGGGCACCCCGATCGCGGACGGTCCGGCCAGGGCGGACGCGTTGGTCCGGCAGCTGAACGAGGCCGCGCGTGGGGTCGACGATTTCTACCACGCGCACCGCGCCGGCCTCGCCGAAGCCGCGACCGTGCGAGCGTCGGTGCCGCAGTTGCTGACACACGTGCGGGCCGAGGCCGAGCAGGTGCTGGCCGCCGCGGCGTCGTCCGGATTCGCGAATTACCCCTCGATCTCCGCGGGTGTAAGGAGGCTGAATGAGGCTCTGATCACAGCCTCTTCCAGCGATCCCGGCACGTCGGTCGCGGCCGCGCGCGAGGCTGCGAATACGGTGCAAGAGGCGACGGCGGAACTATCGAATGCGTTGGCGCAGGCCCCTTCTCGTGCCTCGGCTGCCGCGAACGCGATCGCGTCGGTGACCACCCGCCTTGCTGCCGTCGGCAACCGTGCCGGCGCGCTCGGACCGGCCTACTCCGCGCTGCTGCGTGAGTTCAGTGCTGCGAGTTCGGCGGACTTGACCAACAATGAGCGGGAAAGCCGTCGTGGCATGGACGCCGCCGACGAAGCGCTGGTCGGCGCGCGCGTCGCGGCAGCCGATCGTGATCCGGAGACCGCCCTTGATTTGACCGCCACCGCACGCGCGTACCTCGCCGAGGCCGAGCAGTTGGTCGACGCCGTCACCCGGCGCCTCGAATTGTTACGTGAGGTACGTACCGACCCCGAAGCTCAGGCCCGCACCGTACGATTCCGGCTGCGGGACGCGCAGATGCTGGCGGTAGACCGAGGACTGGTCGCCGAGTGGGGCTCGGTTCTCGATGCACAAGCAGAACGCCTCGATCGCATCACCGCTGGACTTACTGGTCGCCACCCGGACTACTGGGCGTATGTTACCGAGCTGGGTACCGTCGCAGAGTTCATCGCGGGCGTAGTCGAGCGCATCAGAAAACACGCTTCCGAAAAGTAAGAAATGACATGGGTCGACAGATGAGGTGGGGGGAATGACCGCGGGCTACGCCATCGCACCGGAAGTTTGCTTGCGTAAGCAGGTACCGCTGCGCCATTTCCAGCAGTTGCAGGGTCCCCGCCGCCGGGAGTTGTTCCTGGTCGAACCGGAGCCGATCCAAGGCCACGACGACCGGGAGCTGCTGGCGACCGCGCTCGGCGCGACCCTGTATGTGCCCGCGACCCGCCCCGATCTCGCCGCCACGATTCGCCGGCGGGCCGCGCGCGGGGTGTGCTCGATGGTGATCGACCTCGAGGACGCGGTCGCCGATCACCAGGTGGAGGCCGCCAAACAGCACGCGGTGGACACCCTGGATCTGCTCGCACGCGGCGAAGACGCGAACCCGATGCTGTTCATCCGGGTCCGCGACGCGGCCTCGGTCGGCGAACTGGTCGCCGCGCTCGGACCGGGCGCCGACGTGCTCACCGGATTCGTCTTCCCCAAGTTCGACGCCGTCAGCGGGCCCGCCTACCTGGCCGCGCTCGACGACGCCAACCGCAGCCTCGGCCGTCCGGTCTACGCGATGCCGGTGCTCGAATCGTCGAACCTGGTGCACCGCCAGACCCGTGACGAGCAGCTCTCGCGCATCGCCGATCTGCTCGCCGGACACCGTGAGCAGCTGCTGGCGGTGCGAATCGGCGCCACCGACATGTGCTCGACCTTCGGCATCCGCCGCGACCGCGACCTCACCATCTACGACGTGCGGGTGGTCGCCGACGTGATCGCCGACATCGTCAATTACCTCGGCCGCGTCGACGGCACCGGCTTCATCATCACCGGACCGGTGTGGGAGTACTTCGCCGATCACGAGCGGATGTTCCGGCCGCAGCTGCGCAGCGCGCCGTTCGAGGAATCCGACGCGGTGAAGTTCCGCCAGTACCTGGTGAGCCGCGACCTCGACGGCCTGCTGCGCGAGATCACCCTCGACCGCGCCAACGGCATCCAGGGCAAAACGGTGATCCACCCCTCGCACGTGGCCGTGGTGCACGCGCTGTCGGTGGTGACCCACGAGGAGTACGCCGATGCGCTCGACATCATGGCGGCCGATGTCGGTGGCGTCGCGGCCTCGGAATACCGCAACAAGATGAACGAGATGCGCCCGCACCGCAGTTGGGCCCGCCAGACGCTGGTTCGGGCCCGTGCGTTCGGGGTCGCGAACAAGGGAGTGTCTTTCGTGGACTTGCTGACAGCGATGATCGCCGAATGAGTGCGTTCGAAACACCGTGGGCGACAGTGAATCTCGGCATCGAGCTGCACCACGGCGAGTCCTTCGCCGCGCGCTCGGCCGAGGACGACGTGCCGGGTGAGGTGCTCGCGGCGAGGTCGGCCGATGGCGTGACCGGTGAGAGCGTCGATGTCGCCGCGACCTCGGCCGAGAGGTTCGTGGCGTTGTCCGCCGAGAGCGTGCTGACGGGCGAGCTCGCGATCGGTGCGCTGGTGCAGCCGGGTCTGCGCCGCAATCCGCGGCGGGCCCATCTGCTGGTTTCCACGGTGCTGGGCAAGCACCTGCCGACCGATCCGCGCATCGTGATCGGTGCGGGTAACCGCTTGGCCGATCTGGTGCGCGAGGTGCTGGGTGATCGTGAAGCCGTGGTGCTCGGATTCGCCGAGACCGCTACCGGTCTCGGTCACTGCGTGGCCGCGCGGATCGACGCGGGCTGCTACCTGCACTCCACCCGCAGGCACGAGTCACGGGCCACCACACTGACCGGCTTCGAAGAGGGTCATTCGCACGCCACCTCGCACCTGCTCCAGCCCGCCCCCGCAGCGATCTTCGCCAACGATCTGCCGCTGGTGCTCGTCGACGACGAGATCTCCACCGGCGACACCGCCATCGACGCGGTCCGCGCACTGCACGCGTTCGCTCCCCGCTCGCATTACGTCCTCGCCTCACTGGTCGACATGCGCACACCTGCCGATCGGATCAAATTCGAAGCCGCCGCAGCCGAACTCGGTGCGCGCATCGACACGGTCTGCCTGGCATCCGGTCGCACCGAGCTACCGGCCGGGCTGATAGACACGGTGACCGCACTGCCCGAACCGCGGCTGAATCCGATCGCCACCGAGCGGGGTTCGTACGGACGCATCGAATTGACCTGGCCCGCCGACGTTCCCGAGGGCGGTCGGCACGGCACCCTTCGCTCGGACAACGCCGCCTTCGACGTCGCGGTGAAATCCATCGCCGACGAGGTGAACTCCCGCCTCGACGCCGAGTTCGCCGGCCGTCCGGTCATCGTCATCGGCCACGAAGAACTCATGTACCTCCCCTTGCGCCTGGCCGCCGACTTGGCCGACGCAGGCATCCCCGCCCGCTTCCAAACCACCACCCGTTCACCGGCATACGTCCTCGACGAACCCGGCTACCCCCTACGCCGCGGCTTCCGGTTCACCGCCCCGGAACCCGACCCCACCGCCCAGCGCTACCTCTACAACGCCCAGTGGCCCGACGCGGACCCGGTCCTGCTGGTCGTCATCGATCCGCCCGCCGATACGCCGGAACTCGTCGCCCCTGGCGGCCTGGTCGACGTCCTCACCGCGTCGGGCGCCGATATCCTGATCGCAGTCGTGCCAGGTGCGGATCCTCGTGCGCTGCACGCGGGCCGGACCGCTGAGCGAGTGGCTGGGACTGCGTCACTGTCGGTGTCGTACAACGATTCCGCCACCAGCGCGAACGCGCCGAGTCGCAAGGAATCGACCGTGGCGACCGATTCTGCGGACCGTGCGGGCCGCGCGGAACACGGTGACGGCTCGAGCTCTGCCGCGGCCCCGAAGCAGCCGGGTGCGGGGCCGTTCCCCGAAGCCCTGCACGGCCCCGCGTTCGGTTCGTATGCGCCCGAGGATGTTTCGTGGCTGCTGAAAGATCTCTCGGACGCCGATCTGGAAGCCGATGTGACGGAACGCGAACGGCGCATCCAAGCCGGTGTGGCCCATTACGCCGAGTCGTTGCCCGTGGAGTTCCAGCCCGACGCCGAATATCGCGAGCTCTTCGATCGCGTGCTGGCCGACAGCGCCGAGCGACTGGCGCTGGCCGTCGCGACCGTGGCCGAACTCGTTGTCGCCGAACGTGGTGCGAACGTGGTCCTGGTGTCGCTGGCCAGGGCGGGCACGCCCGTCGGCGTGCTCATGCGGCGTTGGCTCGTCAGCGGGATCGGCCGCGAGCCCCTGACCGTGCCGCATTACGCGGTCTCGATCGTTCGTGATCGCGGTATCGACGCCGTGGCACTGGACTACCTCGCCCGCCATCATGATCCGTCCTCGATCGTCTTCGTCGACGGCTGGACCGGCAAGGGTGCGATCACCCACGAACTCACCGCCGCCCTCGACGCCTATCACGCCGCCGGCGGCGCCAGATTCAACGACGAGCTCGTGGTTCTGGCCGACCCCGCCAACTGTGTACGCACCTACGGCACCCGTGACGACTTCCTCATCGCCTCGGCCTGCCTCAATTCGACGGTGTCCGGCCTGGTTTCACGCACCGTCTTGAACGGCACCCTGATCGGCCCCGGCGAGTTCCACGGCGCCAAGTTCTACCGCGACCTGATCGGCGCCGATGTCTCGAACCAGCTGATCGACACCGTCACAGCGGCTTTCGGCACGATCAGCGAGCAGGTGCCCGCCGCCGTCGCCGCCATCCGCGATTCCGACCGCACGCCGGACTGGTCCGGGTGGGCGTCGGTGGAGAAGGTCCGCGCCGAATACGGCATCAGCACAGTCAATTACGTGAAGCCCGGCGTCGGCGAGACGACCCGGGTGCTGTTGCGCCGGGTACCGTGGCGAGTGCTGGTCCGTGAGGCAGACGCACCGGAGCACGCCCACATCCGCCTGCTCGCCGCGGCGCGCAATGTCCCGGTGGAAGTGGTCCCCGACCTGGCCTACTCCTGCATGGGCCTGATCAAGGAGCTACCCCGGTGACCGCCGAGTCCCTCTTCGCGACCGATCTGGATCGCACGATGATCTTCTCCCGCAACGGCTTCGGTGGTGCCGAGGCCGTCGCGAAGGAGTGCGTCGAGTACTACGAGGGTGAACCGCTCTCCTACATGACCGTCAGCGCTATCGCGGCCCTGCGCGAGCTCGCGGCAGGCGCTCCGGTGATTCCGACGACCACCCGCACCATCGAACAGTTCCAGCGCATCGCCCTTCCCGGTGCCCCGTGGCGGTACGCGATCACCAGCAACGGCGGTAACATCCTGGTCGACGGCATCCCCGACCCCGCGTGGCGCGTGGCCATCGACGACCAGGTCAACGCGTCGGGCGCTACCCTCGCCGACGTGGGCGCCGAATTACGCTCCCGCATCGACGATTCCTGGGTCACCAAGTACCGCGAGGCCGACGAGCTGTTCTGCTACCTGGTGGTCCGTCCGGACCTGGTCCCCGCGGGTTTCCTCGCCGAATGGGACACCTGGTGCCGCGCCAACGGCTGGTCGGCGTCCCAGCAGGGTCGCAAGATCTACACGATGCCCGACGCCGTCTGCAAGAGTCTCGCTGTTGCCGAAGTCCGTCGCAGGCTGACCGAATCCGGCGAATTATCCGACGGGGCAACGCTGTTCACCGCGGGCGACGGCGCACTGGACGCCGAGATGCTGAAGGCGGCCGATGCCGCGATCCGTCCCCGCCACGGCGAGCTGGAAGAACTGAACTTCACCGCCCCCAACCTCACGATCACCACGTCCTCGGGAATCCTGGCAGGCGAGGAGATCCTCGGGTGGTTCCACGCGGCGGCTGAGCGCGCCACGGTCCCCGCGTAGGCAACCGAAAACCCGGGCGCCGCAACGGCACCCGGGTTCGATGTGATCAGTAGTGCTGCTGCTGACCGGCCAGCTGCTGGGCGATCACGCCCTGAATGCGCTGGAGACCGCCCACCGTGACGCCGCTCTGGAGCTGCCCCTCGATGGTGCGCACCAGGGCGTTGTCGCTCATGATCTTCTCGGTCGACTGGATCAGCACCGTGCCTGCTCCGGTGAAGTCGAACTGCCGTTCCTCTCCGGAGTTGGCGCCCATCCTGGCCGCACCCGCCGCGAGGAAACTGCCGATCCAGCCCTGGTCGTAGTGGTGACTGGGCGACGGGCAATCAGCCCAGCCCACCAGGGATTCGGGGTCGACGCGCAGGGGCGGTTCGGCGAACATCACCGGCCCGTTCGACGACGCGAGGAACTTGCCGGTGCCGATCAGCGTGAGGAATCCGGGCACGATCGACTGCTTGAGCGCCAGTCCGGGCTCGAAGGCCAGCAGGTTCGCGCCGCGGATGGTGAGGTTGCCTTCTTCGAGGTCATAGGAATTGATGTCGTAACCGCGGTCGCCGATGATCAGCTTGCCGTGACCCTGCGCCACCACGTAGTCGCCCGCGAACAGCGGCGCGGAGAACTGGCTGCTCACCATGTGCATCAGGCCGCCCTGCAGCCCGTGCGTGAGCATCTGGAACTCGATCTGCCCGTAGTAGGCGATCATCGCGCCCTTGCGCATGAACCAGGGTCCGGTCAGGTCGATGCAGTAGGCGTAGCTGTTGCCCGGAATGTTGTCGCTGGCACCGAGATTCATCGGCGAGAGGATTTCGCTCATCGGTTCACAACTTCTCTTCGGAGGCCTGCACGTACACCACACCCTGTCCGTGGCAATGCAATTGCATCGCCTCGCCCGCGCCGCGACCCACCGCGTCGCGCCAGCTCATCGCGGACTTCAGCTCGGTCTGCACGTTGCCGTACGCGGCGACGAACGCCTGCGGGTCGACAACGATCGGATTCGGTCCGCCCACTTGCAGTTCCAGGAAGCCGCCGTGCGCGAGCAGCACCGCCGAACCCTGTCCGCTGAGCTGGGTGGTGAACATGCCCTGCCCGGTCGCGACGCCTGCCGCGGCGCCGCGCAGCGCGCCCATCAGACCGCCGCCGCCACCACCGCTACCGCCCGAACTGGCGACCGACACCACCGAAGCCTGCAAACCGGCCGACTGCGCGAGCAGACGTGAAGCCTCGGCCCGCAACACCGCGCCCGGTTGCATCTGCACCACGTGCACCTCGAGCCCGGCGAATCCGTAATGGACCTCACCGTTGCCCTGCGCCAGCATGGTCCGCTCGTGCTCACCGGCCATCATCTGCCCGGCCATCCGCATCAGACCGCCGCCGCCCATGCCCTGACCGGCGCCGGGAATCTGGTGCGGTGCGAACGCGACCTGACCCGTGTAGAACAGCATCGCGCCGGAACGGGCGACGACGCCACCCGCCTGACCGACGTTGACTTTGACTACCTTGCCGTTGACCTTCTCGAACATCGCCTGTCCCTACCGTTCCGCCGGCTGGATCAGCACGACACCCTGGCCGTCGAACCGCAGCGAGAACGCCTCGCCCGCATCCTGTCCGACCATCGACCGCCAGGAGACATCGGTGACGAAGGACTGGTTGAGATTGCCGCGCGAGGCGACGAACGCGTCGGGATCCACGATCAGCGGATACTGCGGCGACACCTCGAGGTGGATCAGCGGCCCACCGGCCGACAGCAGCGCCACCTGACCCTGCCCGCTGACCGTGGTGGTGAACAGTCCGCTGCCCGCCGACATCCCGCCGACCCCGGCGAACCGCACATCGGTGCGCAGATTCCCCGCGAAGGCCAGCAGCTGCTGCGACTCGACCTGGAGCGTGTCGTTGTTCAGGTTCACCACGGTGACGTTCTGGCCGTTCACCGCCAGGAACACGCGCCCGTTGCCGTTGCACTCCATCAGTGACAGTTTCTCGCCGGTGGCGCGGCGTTTGAGGCCGTTGAGCACGCCCTCGCCGCCGCCGAACCCGGCCGATTTGAACTGGACATTGCCTTCGTAGGCCACCATCGAGCCGGAGATCGCGCGGATACTCGTCCCCGCGAGCTGCGCCTCGATCACCTTCTTCGACTGTTCGAACAATTGCGCCATGACAGGTGTGTGCCCGTCCCCTCTGCGAAGGCGGTTCTACCGCCCGTTCCGACTGCGACGTCACCCTAACCGATCAGGGGAAAGTACGCCCGGGCCACAGAGCACGGACGCGTGCGGCCGGTTTCTCGTAGAGTGGCAAGCACTGCCGTGGAACACCCACCAAACGACAAGCGAAGGGTCTAACTTGTCTGCAACACTCGCCAAGGGCCAGAACGGCCCGTTGGCCGTCAGTGACGTGGTGATCTCGCTCCAGGTCACCGCACCGGCCGACCTGTCCGCGCTGCTCGTGACCGAGCAGGGCAAGGTCCGCACCGACGCTGATTTCGTCTTCTACAACCAGCCGAGTGGGCCGGGTGTCGATCTGCGGCCCGGGCCGACGGGTCAGCCTGCCTCACTTGCTGTTTCGCTGTCCGCGGTGCCCGCCGACATCGATCAGATCCGCGCGGTGATCACCCTCGACGACGCGACCAGCAATTTCGGCCGCTTCGCGCCGCCCACCGCGCTGGTCTCCGATGCTTCGGGAAACCAGCTGTTCAGCTACCAGATCGACGGCCTGAACGCCGAGTCGATCGTGATCGCGCTCGAGCTGTACCGCCGACAGGGCAGCTGGAAGGTGCGCGCGGTCGGCCAGGGTTACGCCGGTGGTTTCGCCGCGCTGGTCACCGATCACGGTGTGCAGGTGGATGATTCACCCGCCCAGGCCGCGCCGCAGCAGGCCGCGCCCCCGCCGCCTCCGCCGCAGCAGGCCCCGCCCGCCTACCCGCCGCAGTCCGCACCCAGCTACCCGCAGCAGGCCGCGCCCGCCTACGCGCCGCCCGGCGGTGGCTACCCGCCGCCCCCCGGCCCGGCCCAGCAGCCGCCCGGTGGCGGCTACCCGCCGCCGCCCGGACAGGGTTACCCGCCGCCCGCGCAGGGTGCGCCGCAGCAGCCCGCAGGCGAGATCAGTTTGAGCAAGGATCGCCCGGTCAGCTTGCAGAAGGGGCAGCGGGTCACGCTGCGCAAGGAGGGCGGCGCCGCGCTGACCTTCGTGAAGATGGGCCTCGGCTGGGACCCGGTGCGCACGCGCGGGATGTTCGGCAACCGCACCGTCGACATCGACCTCGACGCCTCGGTCTGCCTGTTCGCCGACCAGAACCTCGTCGACGTGGCCTACTACGGCCAGCTGTCGTCGAAGGACGGGTCGGTGCGCCACCAGGGTGACAACCTCACCGGTGAGGGCGACGGCGACGACGAGATGATCCTCGTCGACCTCACCAGGATCCCGGCGCACATCACCACGCTGCTGTTCATCGTCACCTCGTACAAGGGTCACTCCTTCGAACAGGTGCAGAACGCCTTCAGCCGCCTGATCGACGGCGCCACCAACGGCGAGCTGGCCCGCTACACCCTCGCGGGCGGAATGCCGTTCACCGCGATGGCGATGGCGAAGGTGTACCGCGTCGGCGGCGACTGGAAGATGCAGGCGCTCGGCGAGGGCTTCAATGCCAAGCACCCCGGTGAAGCGGTGCCGCAGCTGGGCCGATTCCTCGGCGGTAATTGAACCAAGACAGGGCAGACACCGTGATTCACCTGAAGGCAGGGCAGAACACTGCGCTGACCGCTGATTCCGTGCGCTTCACCGCGCAGACCACCGGCGCCGTCGAACTCGGGGCGCTCGTGGTCGGCGAGGATCTGCGGGTTCGCGACGTGCACGATCACGTGTGCGCGTCGCGGCCCTCGGCCTCCGGCGTGAGCTTCGCGGGGGCGGCGGTGGAGCTGACGCTGTCGCAGATCAGGTCCGACGCGCATGCTGTGCTGCTGTTCGTCACGGGCGGGCACGCGCTCGGTACGGTGACGGCGTCGCTGTACGAAAACGGTAGTCCCGCCGCGGAATTCGTCATCTCGCCGACCGCTGGTGAGAGTGCGCTGATCTGCCTCGAGGTGTATCGGCGCGGTGGTGGCTGGAAGTTGCGTGCGCTGGGTCAGGGTTATGCCGGTGGCTCGGCTCAGTTGCTCACCGCGCACGGGGTGACCCCTCCCGAGCCCGCACCCGCGCAGGCCTGGCAGGCGGCACCGCTCGCACCGCCGAGCGCTCCTACCGAGACGGTCGCGAGACCTGTTCCCGCATCGGGCATTCCGCTCGAAGTCGAGCACGGTCTGCAACGCATGTGGATGATCTTCGAAGACGCCGCTCGCTCCGCCGCCGCCCTGGTCTCGGCTCGCGACTACGCGACCAAACGCCTGGATCAGGAACTCTCCGAAGCGGTGTCGAATCCGGCGACCCGCAACACCCCCGCCGCCGACGCGGCCCGCGCGCAAGCGCAACGTCGCCACGACGACCTGGTTGCCCTCGCCGACGCCGACCATCGCCGCGACAGTGACCAACTCGGCCTCGAGATCGCCGAAGCCGACGCCGCCATGCCCGCCGCGCTGGCCTCCTGGCTCGCGCCCGCGTGGACCACCCGCGCCGCCCGCAGCGACGGCATCCGGCTCGGCGAGCTGTACGCGCTCGACCGCGGTGGCCTGCGGGTGCCGTATTGCGTTCCGGTGCCGCTGAACCGGCCGCTGTGGGTCGACACGGAATCCACCGCCGCGGCCGCGCGCGTGATCGGCGCCCTGGTGGCCCGGCTCGTCGCCGCGATCCCCGACAAGCCGACCAAGGTCGACCTGATCGACCTCACCGGCGGCCTGCGCACCTTGGCCGCCCCACTCGCCCCGCTGTTGGCGGGCCCGGTGATCGCCGATCACGGCGACATCTCCGCCCGCCTCGCCGAGCTCGCCCACGCGGCCGAGCTCGCCGACATCGCCTACAACAGCGGACAAGCCGTACCCCCCACCGAACACCGCATCCTCGTCGCCGCCGACTTCCCCCACGGCTACCAGGGCAGCGACGTGGTGCGCCTGGGCCAACTGATGGTCCGCGGCGACCTGATCGGCTTGTCCCTGGTCATCGTCGGCAGCGGCGGCGGCGAATTCGGCGACGGCCCGGTAGATCTCCTCGCCCAGTCGTGCAGGCACCTCCCCACGATGCCCGGCACCCCCCTGTTCGACCCCTGGACCGGCAACGCCTGGGAACTAGACCTCGACATGCTCCCCGCCGAACCCGAACTCCAGGCCCGCTACCTGCGGATGTAGACCTGCACCTCCGCCCGCTCGGATCAGTTCAGCACCGATATCGGTCGGGCGCTGATCGTGGCCTGTTTCGGGCGCAGGAATTCCGGGAGCCAGGGGAGTAGGGGGTCGAGGGCTCGGTCGAGGACCCCGCCCGCCGGGTCGTCGACGAAGTCGCGGCGGACCACGTCGTTCTGGGGGCGCAGGATCTCGTAGACGATCAGCGCGCACAGGCCGAGGACTGCCAGGTCGCGCAGGACGACGGTGCCGGTGAACCACTGTTCGGGCAGGCCCTTGTTGTCCTCGCCGAGGTAGTAGTACATGCGCGGCACCCAGACGAGTGCATCGATGGTCATCCAGGCCAGCAGGATTCGTCGATGCGGCAGCGCGAGGACCGCCAGCGGCACCAGCCACAGCGAGTACTGCGGGCTCCACACCTTGTTCGTCAGCAGGAAGGCCGCGACGACGAGGAAGCACAGCTGAGTCAGCCGGGGACGCCGTGGCGCGGTGAGTGCCAGGTAGGCGATGCCCGCGCAGGCGGCGACGAAGGCCAGCAGCGAGACCGTGTTCAGGACGGTCGGGGGTACACCGTGTCCGATCGGCCCGTCGAAGCCGGTCCAGCCGGTGAACGAGGTGATCACGTTGTAGATCGAATCGGGGTCGGCGTGGCGAGTGGTGTTGAGCCGGAAGAACTCTCGCCAACCCTGCGGGTACAGCGCCGCGATCGGCAGATTCACGGCCGCCCAGGTGCCCACCGCGGCGATGACCGTGAGGGTTGCCGCGCCCAGTGGCCGCAATGCGAAAAGATGTGTCCGCGCGGGCGTTTCACGCAGCCAGGTGCGGGCGGAATCGAGACTGTCGACATCGCGCAACCGCAGCCCAGCCCGCGCGGCGGGCTGACGCTGCATCGGATCCACTCGCAGACACAGCACCACGATCGGCCCGAGTAGCAGCAGCGGATACAACTTCGCCGCCCCGCCCAGTCCGAGCAGGATGCCCGCGAGCACCGGCTTACGCCGCGCCCACGCCAACAGCCCGGTAGCCGCGAAAGCCGTTGCCAGCGCATCGAAATTCGTGAACATGTGCACGATCACCAACGGCGACACCGCGATCAGCGCGGCATCCCACACTCGTCGCCCGGCTAATCGCGACGAGGCCCAGACGGTGATCAGCCAGCCGACCGAAAGGCCGAGTGCGACCACGTTGAAATACACCACCACCGACATCGCGCCGGGCAACGGCAGGTGATCCCAGACGTTGCCGATCTGCATCGCCGCGTACTGGTACAGGCCCGACAGCACCGGATACTCCATGTATCTGGTCTCGGTGCCGCCGTCGGGCGTCGATTCGGTCCAGGACTTCTTGTACGGGAACGCGCCCTCGTTGAGCCGTTCGGCACCGTAGAGCGGAACGGTGTCGGAGTAGCACATGGCCACGTACTGGCGGCCGTTGTTCCAGTCCAGCATCAGACCGCCGTCGCCATCGCTGGTCTGCTGGATGCAGCCGGCCTTCGCCGACCAGCCCAGCGCCAGGAAGATCACCGTGAAGGCGAACATCACCCGCAGCGGCGTCCAGAACCGCACCCGCCCGATCAGCGCGTGATCGCCGACCGGGCCGCCGACCACGGTGGACAGCTGCGCGGTCAGCGAGTCGTTGCGGCTCGGCCGGTCGCGGGCATCGATCGAGCGGAGGTCGGGCGCCAGCCGGGCGGGCGCCACGTACCCCGCCTCGCGGCCCGGCCGGGTACCACTCGACGCCGGCTGGTCCGCGAGTTGCTGATCGGTCACGACATCCGAGGCTACCGGTGGTTACCGGGATCGGGTCGGCGTGGTTCCCGCGCCGCTGCTCTCGTTGTCGTTGCCGTTGGCGCCATTACCCGGTCTGTTCGACCCGCCGTTGCCGTTTCCGGGGGTCGCGGGCGCGCCGTCCGGCCCCGCCGTCGGCTGGCCGGGCAGCGGGCCCGCACCGGTCTCTGGCGTGGACTGCGACTGCGGCACCGCGGGCTGCTGCTGCACCCCGGGCACCGGAATCCGGATGCCGGGCAGGATCTCGACCTGCGAGGGCACGATCACCGGCGGCACGATCGCGGGCGCGGTGGTCGACGGCGCGGTGTAGGGCGCCGACCATTCCGGCACACCGGCCTGGCCCTTGATCGGGGCGGGCTTGGGGAACGACTCGTTCGACGTGCCCGACAGCGCGCCGTCCATCGTCGCCTTCCAGATGTCGGAAGGCAGACCGGAACCGTAGACGGCGCCGCCGCCGTAGTTCTTGAGCGCGTCGCCCTGCTCGGTACCGACCCACACCGCGGTCGACAGCGACGGGGTGTAGCCGACCATCCAGGCGTCCCGGTTGTTGCCGGTGTCGCCGAGCTGGTGGGTACCGGTCTTGGCGGCGGATTCGCGGCCGCCGGCCAGGTTGTGGTTGCGCGAGTAGGCCGCGATCGGCTTCATCGCCGCGGTGACGTTGTCGGCCACGGCCGCGCTGATCCGCTGCTCACCGGCGGGCTCACCACGATCGAGCAGCACCTCACCCTTGGCGGTGACGACCTTCTGCACGAAATGCGGTGCGTGGTAGACGCCCGAGGCCGCGAAGGTGGCGTACGCCGAGGCCATGTCGAGCGGGCGCGACTGGTACTGGCCGAGCACGATGCCGTTGTTGGGGCCGACGCCGCCGGGCTCGGTCAGCGTGGCGCCGACGCCGGGCAGCTCCGTCGCGATACCGAGCTTGTGGCCCATATCGGCGATCTTCTGCGGACCGTTCTGCATGTCCAGCTGCATGCGGTAGAAGCTGGTGTTCAGCGAACGCTTGAGCGCCTCGGCGATGGTGCACATGCCACAGCCCTCACCCTCGACGTTGCCGATCTTGATGCCGTTGACGGTGATCGGCGAGCTGTCGTAGAGCTGCGAAAGCGGGACGCCCTGTTCGAGATTCGCGGCCAGACCGATCGCCTTGAACGAGGAGCCCGTCGGCAGACCGGCATTGGCGAAGTCGTAGCCCTGCCCGTCGTTGCCGCCGTAGTAGGCGCGCACCGCACCGGTGCGTGGGTCGACGGAGACCACCGCGGTGCGCAGGTTCTCCGGCTCACCGTCGAGCTTGCCCTGTGCGGCCTTGATCGCGGCGTCCTGCGCCTTCTGATCGATCGTGGTAGTGATCTGCAAGCCCTCGGTGTTCAGCTGCTGCTCGCTGATGCCCGCGGTCGAGAGCTCCTGGAGCACCTGGTTCTTCACCAGACCGTTCGGGCCCTCGTCGTTGTTCTTGTCGCCGAGCGAAGCCAGCGACACCACCTGTGGGTACTGCATCCCCTGACGTTCCGTCGCGGGCAGGTTGTTCTCCGCGACCATGCCGTCGAGCACGTAACTCCAGCGGGTCTTGGCGCCCTCGGGGTTCTTCTCCGGATCCAGCATCGAGGGCAGCTGGATGGTCGCGGCCAGCACAGCGCCCTCGGCCACGGTCAGCTCCTGCACCGGCTTGCCGAAGTAGGCCTTGGACGCGGCGTCGATGCCGTACGCGCCACGACCGAAGTAGATGGTGTTCAGGTAGGCGGCGAGGATGTCTTCCTTGCTCCACTGCCGCGCCATCTTGGCCGAGATCACCAGCTCGTGCATCTTGCGCGTCATCGACCGCTCGTCACCGACCAGCGCGTTCTTCACGTACTGCTGGGTGATCGTGGAACCACCACCGGCGCTTTCCTTGCCGAGGACGTTGTCGCGGGCGGCGCGGGCGAAGCCCGAGACCGAGAAGCCGGGGTTGGTGTAGAAGTCGCGGTCCTCGGCGGCGATCACGGCATTGCGCACGTGCGGCGGGATCTGATCGATCGAGACCTCGGTGCGGTTGCCCTGCGGCGGGACCACCTTGCTGATCTCGGTGGAGCCGTCGCTGGCGAAGATCGTCGCCACCTGGTTGGTCTCGAGATCGCCCGGCTTGGGCACCGACACCGCCGTGTAGGCGACCAGGAACACCGCGCTCGGCACGACGATGGCCAGGGCCATCAGGACATAGAGTGTCCGGCGCACGATCCGCCACGGCGATTTCTTCACCGCACCATCACTACCGGAGCCGTCGTCGCCCCCGCCACCGTCGCGGCGGTTGCGCGGACCGGTCGGCGGCGGGGTGCCGCCCACGCCGGCGGCGCGACGTTCACCGGTGGTGGGACCACCCGGCGTGGTGGCGCGACGTTCACCGGTGGTGGGCCCACCGGGACGCCGGCCAGCGCCGGCCCGTGTGGCCGCGGCGGCACCGCCCGCGCGAGCCGTCCTGGCTACGTCGTCGTTCGCGCCGCGCACGGTCCGCCCCGGCTGATTCGCCCGCACGGTCGACTCGTCGGGGCTGCCGGGACGCGGCAACTTCTGTGTGGCGCCCGCCGCGGGCGGCGCGGCCCGACCCGGCTGCGGGGGCCTACCCTGCGGCGGCCTGCCCTGACCGGGCACACCCTGCGGAGGCGGTCCGCCCTGCGGACCACCGGGACGCTGGGGCGGCTGACCCGGCCGACGCGGCGGCATCCCACCGGGCGGCGGCCCCTGCTGACGATTCGGCGGCGGTCCCTGCGGACCGCGTCCACCAGGCACCGGGCCGCCACCCTGCGGGCGCCCGCCCTGCGCGGGAGCACCGGGCGCACCCTGCGGGCGCGGACCGGTGGGCGGCATCGGCCGACGCGGCGGGGGACCACCGGGCCGATCACCCGACTGCGGGGGGAGACCTGATTGCGCACCCCGAGCCGGACGGCCGCCGCGCGGATCATCGCCGTGGGGGGAGGACTCGTAGGGCGAACTCACTGACCAGATCTCCATAACTTGTAAGGTTCGGGCACACGACATCCGCGCCGGAGTACCGGCGCGGAGAGGGTGCACCCCGAACAGTGGCGCATCACGCGGTGGCCACCATCACTTGTTCGGGCCGCCCGTCACTGCGCAGCCGCGTCGCTCCACACGCCATCATTCGGCAGCAGAGCGCCGGGCTCGCGAACTCGTCCGTCGCCGGGCGGGGGCGGGCGCCGTGCCGAGCACGTACGACTGCACCAGGTGGTTCCAGCTGCACGAGCGACAGACCTCGACGACATGCACCGAGAATTCTTCGTTCGACTCGGCCATCCGAATCAGTTCCTCGGGCGTCCGCGCCGACCCGGCCGCTTGGCCGAGCCCATCGCCGAACACCCACGAAACCAACGTCAGCTGCTCTTTCCGGCAGATCGGGCAGGTCGCCTCACTACCCCGGCCGTGAAACTTCGCGGCCCGGAGCAGATACGGGTTCGCGTCGCACACCTCGGCGACGCCGACCCGCCCCGCGTAGACATCGGCCAGCAGCGACCGGCGCCGGAGCGCATAGTCCACCACCTGCCGCTGAATTCGCACGATCACCAGAGTAGCGGGGTTCGGATACGCGTGCCCACGGCATCGTTTGATCCGATCTCCCGGACTGAACTCCCGATACCGGGGTTCATCCGGGTGTCTTCGCAGGTGAGGTGACCCACGGCCATGGCTGAATCCGGGCGGCGACGGGCAGCCGTCGATTCGGTGCTGCGCGCACGTGACATCGATCGCGCACAGGCGTCGACCGTGCTTGACGCGGCGTACGCCGAGGGGCCACTCGGCGCGCAGGAGTACCACGACCGCGTCGCGTCAGCGAGCACCGCCCGCACCGTCGGTGACCTCGCCCGCCTCACCGCCGACCTGCAATCACCTGCGGTTTTCGGCGAGAATCCGCCCTCCCGGCGCCCGCGTCGCCGGGCTCGCGCCGAGTACCCGGCCCACACGAGAGCCAGATCGAGCGACCGCACCGCGACGATCGAAGCGCTCGACACCGCCCGCGCCGACGGCCAACTCGACGCCGACGAACACGCCGCAATGGCCGAATTGGCCACAGAAGCACGAACATTGGGTGATTTGTCCACTTTGGTGGCAGAACTCCACCAGCGCCCCGACCTCGGTATCGGGTTCGCGCCGGGCGCGGAGGCGGATGCCGAGCCCCTGATTCCTGTCTCCGCGCTGACCTGCGTCGATGACGCATGCGTCACATTCGACTGTGCGTAGATGTATCGCTCCGATATAGTTGGAAGTCGCATCCACGGTTAGGTCTGTTCGGCCTTTCAGGTCGACATAGTCAGGGAGTGAGGTCGGCAGTGCTCGAATTGGCGATTCTCGGCCTGCTCCTCGACGCGCCCATGCACGGTTACGAGCTGCGCAAGCGGTTGACGGGCCTGCTCGGAGCGTTCCGGGCCTTCTCCTACGGTTCGCTCTACCCGACGCTGCGCAGAATGCAGGCCGACGGGTTGATCGCCGAGGAGCTTCCGGACGGCGCGCTCGCGCGCCGTGCGCGCCGCGTCTACCGGCTCACGCCGGTCGGCCGGGAACGGTTCTCCGAACTCCTTGCCGACACCGGTCCGCAGAACTACACCGATGACGGCTTCGGCGTTCACCTTGCCTTCTTCAGCCGCACTCCCGCCGAGGCGAGAATGCGGATTCTGGAGGGCAGACGTCGTCAGGTCGAGGAGCGCCGAGAGGGTCTGCGGGAAGCGATCAAGAAGGCCAGCGGGTCACTGGATCGCTACACCAAGCAGCTCCACCAGCTCGGATTGGAATCAAGCGAGCGCGAAGTGCGCTGGCTCAACGAGTTGATTGCGGCGGAGCAATCGACGAAGGCGGCACCACAGAAAGAGGGAAAGAGCGGCCATGAGTGATGTCAACAAGGTTGGATCCGGCGAAGTTCGCGTCGCGATCGTCGGTGTGGGCAACTGCGCATCGTCGCTGGTGCAGGGCGTGCAGTACTACAAGGATGCCGACGAGAACCAGGTCGTTCCCGGCCTCATGCACGTCAAGTTCGGTAGCTACCACGTCCGTGACGTGAAGTTCGTGGCCGCGTTCGATGTCGACGCCAAGAAGGTCGGCTTCGACCTGGCCGAGGCCATCTTCGCCAGCGAGAACAACACCATCAAGATCTCCGACGTGCCGCCGACCGACGTGACGGTCCTGCGTGGCCCGACCCTCGACGGCATCGGCAAGTACTACGCGCAGACCATCGAGCAGTCCGAGGCGCCCGCGGTCGACGTGGTCAAGGCGCTCAAAGACGCCGAGGTCGACGTACTGGTCTCGTACCTGCCCGTCGGTTCCGAAGAGGCCGACAAGTTCTACGCGCAGTGCGCGATCGACGCGAACGTCGCCTTCGTCAACGCGCTGCCGGTCTTCATCGCCTCCGACCCGGTCTGGGCGCAGAAGTTCGTCGACGCCGGTGTCCCGATCGTCGGTGACGACATCAAGTCGCAGGTCGGCGCGACCATCACCCACCGCGTGATGGCCAAGCTGTTCGAAGACCGCGGCGTGGTGCTCGATCGCACCTACCAGCTCAATGTCGGCGGCAACATGGACTTCAAGAACATGCTCGAGCGTGAGCGTCTGGAGTCGAAGAAGGTCTCCAAGACCCAGGCCGTCACCTCGAACCTCACCGGGGCGCTCGCGGGCAAGGTCCACGACCGCAACGTCCACATCGGTCCCTCGGACTACGTGGAGTGGCTCGACGACCGCAAGTGGGCCTACGTGCGCCTCGAGGGTCGTGCGTTCGGCGATGCTCCGCTGAACCTGGAGTACAAGCTCGAGGTGTGGGACTCGCCGAACTCGGCGGGCATCATCATCGACGCTGTCCGCGCGGCGAAGATCGCCAAGGACCGCGGCATCGGCGGACCCGTCATCCCGGCCTCGGCCTACCTGATGAAGTCCCCGCCGGTGCAGATCGCCGACGATGTGGCGCGCACTCAGCTCGAGGCGTTCATCATCGGTGCCGATTAGTCACTGAACGAAAAGAGCCGGTGCGCACGAACTCTCGTGCACACCGGCTCTTGTCGTCTTCAGTCCAGGGAGACGTACACCTCGACCGAGGTCGGACCGGTGTAGCGCTCCAGCTCGGCCGTGTGCGAGCGGGTGATGGTGCCGGCGTTCTCGGCCTTGATCACCTGCGCCCACGCGGTGCGCAGCAGATCGTAGGGCTTGTCCGCGACCACGAACTTGGCGTAGCGACCCGCGGGAATGCGGGTGAGCACGTCGCCTTCGTCGATGTCGTCCAAGCCGCCGACCTCGTAGCCGAGCACGGCCACCGCATGATCGTTCTGACCGATATAGGCGGCCGCGCGAGGCACCGTCTTCTCCCGCGACAGGTACCGATCCCAGGTGAAGTTCACCAGGTCGAGATCGCGCGCGGTCACTTCACGCCCGGCCAACGGCACGGTGAGACCCGCGATCAAACCGTCGGCGAGGGTGACGATTTCGAAATCCACGGCCATCAGCTGTCCTTCTCCTCGGTCAGCGACACGAAGATCTCGACCGTGCGTTCGTCGGGATACTGCTCGCAATCGCCGGTATAGGCACGCACGAATTCACCTGCGGCCTCCGCGTCCCACACCTGGCGCCAGAGCCCGACGATGGTGTCGCCGAGGTTGTCGCCGCTGGCCACGAATCGCGCGTAGCGGCCGGCCGGAATCCGGCCGAGCACGTCGCCTACCTCCAGGTCGGCGAGAGTCTTGCACTCGTAGCCGACGATGTGGGTGAGGTAGGAATTGATCTCCGGCGCGAAATCGACATACCCCGTCGCGACCGGTCCCGGTAACGTTCTCGCCCGCAGGTTCGCCCACGCCTCGACCACTTTGGCGCGGCGCGGCCCCTCGACGGCGAGCGCCGGACTGCGAAGCACCGTGCCCGCGATCAGCGTCTCGGGACGGTCAACGACATTGAAATCCACCTGCGTAGCCCCTATGTCTAGTGTCGTCGCATGTCGGTACCGACCGCACATCCTCCCGTATCGGTCCGACAGGTTCCGCGCCGGGATCATTCGACCCCTGGTCGGGCGGTTCGCGCTCTGGGCAACGATGTTGCCATGTCCTCAGGGTAGTCGGGTCCGGCTGCGCCAACTCGTGATCTATCGCGGCCCTTCGCCGCCGAGTCCGGGGAACAGCTCACCGGGGACGACGGGCGTCGGTGCGGGCGGGATGATGATCAGCGGCGGCGGCGCGGGGCGCGGTGAGTTCGTCGGCGGACCGAAGATGTCGAAGCCGCCGCCCGGTGTCGGCGCCGGTCCGGTGCCCGGCGATGGCACCAGCGGCGGGCTCGGCACCGGCTGCACTTCGAACTGTTCGACCGGCGTTCCGGCCAGCGCGGCGTCCATCGACTGCTTCCAGATGTCGGCGGGCAGCCCTGAACCCCAGACGGCCCCACCGCGACCGGTGCGCAGCGGCTGGGGGTGCTCGGTGCCCACCCACACCGCGGTGGACAGCGAGGGCGTGTACCCCACCATCCACGCGTCCTTGTTGTCCTTGGTCTCGCCGAGCTGGGTGGTTCCGGTCTTGCTCGCCGACTGTCTGCCGTCGGCGAGGCCGTGGCCGTTGGAGTAGTTGGCGATCGGCAGCATCGCGGCGGTGGTGGCATCGGCGATCGCCGGGGTGATCCGCTGTTCAGGCTCCGAATGTCGCTTGCCTGTCGCGGTTTCCCAGCTGCGGTCGAGCAGCACCCGCCCGTCTCCGGTGCTCACCTTCTGCACGAAGTACGGCTGGTGATAGACCCCCGAGGCAGCCAGCGTCGCGTACGCCGACGCCATGTCGATGGGTCGCACCAGGTACTGGCCGAGCACGATCCCGTTGAGCGGGTAACCGTCCGGCTCCGACAGGCTCATGCCCTCGACGCCGGGAATGTACTCGGGGATGCCGGCCAGGTGCGCGGCCTCGGCGATCGAGCGCGGGCCGTCGGCCATCGTCATGGTGAGCCGGTAGAAGCTGGTGTTCAGCGAGCGTTTGAGCGCCTCGGCGAGCGAGCAGCGTCCGCACGAGTCACCCTCGACGTTGGTGATCTCGGTACCGCGGTCGGTGATGGGCGAGCTGTCCATCGCCCGCGTCACCGGGATGCCTTGCCGCTGGGCGGCGACGAGCGCGAAAACCTTGAACGCGGAACCGGTTTGGAGCGGCGCCTGCGCGAAATCGAACCCGGTCCCGTCCTCGCCGCCGTAGTAGGCCCGCACGGCCCCGCTGCGCGGATCGATCGACACCACGGCCGAGCGCAGCTCCGGTGGTTGCCACGACAGCCGCTCACGCACCGAATCGACCGCGCCTGCCTGGGCCGCGGCGTCGATGGTGGTGGTGATCTGCAGTGCGCCCGTGTTGATGTCGGCGTCGTCGAGGCCCGCGGCCCGCAGTTCGCGCAGCACCTGGGTGCGGATATGGCCTTCCGGTCCGAGCGCGGCCGACTCCGCGGGCACGTCGTCGAGCGGGATGATCGGCGGGAACACCGTCGCGTCCCGGTCGCCGGGCGCGAGCGCTTTCATCTCGACCATCCCGTCGAGCACGTACTGCCAGCGCGCCCGCAGCTGATCGAGATGGTTCTCCGGGTCCAGCACCGAGGGCGAGCGGATCACCGCCGCCAAGACGGCCCCCTCCGCGAGCGTCAGGTCCGGCACCGGCTTGTCGAAATAGGCCTTCGCCGCGGACGCGATCCCGTACGCCCCGCGCCCGAAGTAGATGGTGTTGAGGTAGGCGGACAGGATCTCGTCCTTGCTCCACTGCCGCGCCATCTTGGCCGCGATGATCAACTCCCGCATCTTGCGGGTGACGGTGCGCTCGGAGCTCAGGAAGGCGTTCTTCACGTACTGCTGGGTGATCGTCGAGCCGCCGCCCGCGTTGTCCTGACCCGTCACATTGTCGCGAGCGGCGCGCAGGAAGCCGCTCGTCGAGTAACCGGCGTTCGTATAGAAGGTGCGGTCTTCGGCCGCCAGCACGGCGTCCCGCACCGGGAACGGCACATCGGTGAGCGGGATGGGAATCCGATTGCCCTGTGGCGGAATGAATTTGGTCAGCACGGTGGTGCCGTCGGCGGCGAGGACGGTCGCGGGCTGTTCGACCGCGACCTCCGCCGGTTCGGGGATCTCCGAACTCCAGTACACCGCGACGAACAGCAGCGCGGGCACACACACGAAGATCACGAAGAGCGCGAGCAGCAACCGCCGGATGCGCTGACCCCTGGTGCGTGGCTTGCGTTCCGGGGGCGGGTCGCCGGACCCGTCGGTGGCGGCCAGTCGGGCGGCCTGTGCCCGTCGCGCCGCGCCCTTGGCCGGCTTCTGCTCTTTCGCCAGCGGATCGCGGAACCCGGCAATCGAGGTATACGGAACGTCCCCATCGGAACGCCCGCGCCCGCGCTGGGAGGCCACACCATCTCCTTTCGGAGCGAGCAGAAGAACTCACCTGCACCGACGTCGATATCGGTGCAGGCGACTCTACCCGGCGTGGGCGGCAGAACCCGGCAGGTCAGCTCTTGACGCCGCCCGCGGTGAGACCGGAGATGATGCGACGCTGGAAAATCAGCACCATGATCACCAGCGGCACGGTGACGATCACGCCCGCCGCCATGATGGCCGCATACGGCTGCACCAGCGGGTCGTTGCCCGAGAAGCTCGCGATGGCGACCGTCACCGGCTTGGTGTCGTCGCCCGAGAGCAACCGGGCCAGCAGGTACTCGTTGATCGAGGCGATGAACGCCAGGATCGCGGTGGTGAACACCGCGGGGGCGGCCAGCGGCAGCATGATCAACCGGAAGGCCTGGAACTTGCTCGCGCCGTCGATGCGCGCGGCCTCTTCGAGCTCCCACGGCAGTTCGGCGAAGAACGAGGCCAGGATGTAGACCGTCATCGGCAGCACGAAGGAGATGTTCGGGATGATCATCGCCTGGTACTGGCCGATCCAGCCGATATCGGTGAACAGCTGGAACAGCGGCGTCACCAGCACGACGGCCGGGAACATCGACGCCGACAGGATCAGTCCCGAGACCAGGTACTTGCCCGCGAAGGCCATCCGGGCCAGCGCGTAGGCCGCGAGCACGCCGAGGATCAGCGCCACGGCGGTGGTCGCCGATCCGATGATCACACTGTTGAGCAGTGCCTTGCCGAAGTTGTTGCCGCGGCTGGTGTCGAAGGCGTTGCGGAAGTTCTCCAGCGTCACGTGGGTGGGCCACGGGGTGCTGTCGAAGGTGTGGGCCGGGTCGCGGAACGCCACCACGGCCATCCAGTAGAACGGGCCGAGGCCCCACACCAGCACGATGGCGACACCGAGGTAGAGCCGCACCGTGCCGATCCGCTTGCGCCACGACACCGGCTGCACCGGCAGCGTCTTCGATTCCGCGACAGGTTCTTTCGTCATCGACATGCTCATCAGTTCGCCTTCCGCTGGTCTTCTTGCGTGCGAACAGCGTTGGCGCCCAGCACCTTCACCAGGATGAACGCGATCGCGAAGACGAGCAGGAAGGTGATCACCGACAGTGCCGCGGCGCTGTTGGGCCCTTGGCGCACCTGCTCGACCACCAGGATCGACAGCGTGTTCGTCGCCGGGTTGCCCAGCGTCATGATCGCGGGCAGGTCGTAGATGCGCAGCGTGTCCATGGTGCGGAACAGGACCGCGACCAGCAGCGCGGGCTTGAGCAACGGCAGCGTGATGTGGACGAACCGCTGCCAGGCAGTCGCGCCGTCGACTTTGGCCGCCTCGTACACGTCGGCCGGAATCACTTGCAGCCCAGCCAGAATCAGCAGGGCCATGAACGGCGTCGTCTTCCACACATCGGCCGCGACCACGGCGAACCGCGACGCCCACATGTCCGAGGTCCACAGGATGTGTGTGCCGAGTACCCGGTTCACCACGCCGTCGTACTGGAACATGAACTCCCACAGTCGCGCTGTGACCGCGGTGGGAATCGCCCACGGGATCAGCACGGCGGCGCGCAACAGCGCCCGGCCGCGGAAGGTCTTGCCCATCACCATGGCCATGCCGAGCCCGAGCAGGGCCTCGATCGACACCATCACCACGGTGAAGAACAGGGTGATCCCGACCGCCGACCAGAACTGCGAGCCGAGCGTGCCGGTGGGGCACGACACCGTGCCGTTCAGCGACCCACACTGCTGCAGCAGCCAGTGGGTGTAGTTGCTGAATCCGGCGCTGCCGCCCTCGACGAACATCCCGGTGGCCGGGTCGATGCCGGAGTCCTTCGAGAAGGACATCCAGATCGCCTCGACCACCGGATATCCGATGACCACGGCCAGCGCGACAAGCACGGGCGCGACGAACAGCCACGCCTTGCCGGATTGTCGCAGTTGCAGCGCTAGCCCGCGCTGCTTGGCTCCCGAAGGATCCGACACCGTTACTACTCTCCTACGGTCTGGTCGGGTCCGCTGCGCGTACCGCTACGAACCGGCGGTCTCGATGCCCTTTTGCATGCCGGCGACCGCGTCGTCGACGGACTTCGTGCCGTTGAGGGCAGCATAGGCGTTGTCCTGGATGGCCTTCGACACCGCGGGATAGAACGGGGTCACCGGACGCGGCACGGCGCTGGCGATGGATTCCTTCAGCGTGGGCAGGTACGGCATCTTCGCGATCAGGGCCGGGTCGTCGTAGAGCGAGGAGCGCACCGAGGGCAGCGAGCCCGAGGCGATGATCTGCTGCGCCTCTTCGCTGATCAGGTAGCGAACGAAGTCGGCGGCGGTGGCCTTGTTCTTGGAGAACGCGCTGATCGCGGCGTTGTAGCCGCCGAGGGTGGAGGCGCCGACGCCGGTGTTGCCCGGCAGCGGGGCGACGCCGAACTTGTCCTTCACCGCGGAGCCCTCGGCGGAGGCCTGGGCGAAGAGGTAGGGCCAGTTGCGCAGGAACAGCAGCTTGCCCGACTCGAACGCGCTGGCGCTCTCGCCTTCCTTGAAGGTGATGGCTTCCTTGGGGATGTCACCGTTCTTGTAGGCGTCGACGAGGACCTTCAGGCCCGCCTTCGACTCCGGGCTGTTCACGGTGGGGGTCTTGCCGTCGGCGCCGACGAAGCTGCCGCCGAAGGCGTTGATGACCTCGGAGGTGTTCACGGTCAGGCCCTCGTAGGGGGCGAGCTGACCGGCGTAGCAGCCGATGTTGTTGTCGCGGGCCACCTGGCACTGGCCGAGCATCTCGGTCCAGGTCTTGGGCGGGTTGGGCACCAGGTCCTTGCGGTAGTACAGCAGACCGCCGTTGGTGTTCTTCGGCGCCGCGTACAGCTTGCCGTTGTAGGTGGCGCTGGCCACGGTCGGCGCGAGCAGCGGCGCGGTGTCGATCGCGAAGCTGTCCTCGAGCGGCTGGATCCAGCCCTTGGCCGCGAATTCGGCGGTGTTCGGCACGTCGAGGGCGACCACGTCGTAGCCGTCCTGCTTGGCGCGGAAGTGCTCGGCTAGGTCGTCGTGCTGCTGGGTGCCGTCGGCCGACTGCTCCTTGAACGTCACCTGCTCGTTCGGGTGCGCGGCGTTCCAGCGGTCGATGAGCTGCTTGACCACACCGGTTTCGGTGGTGTCCTTGCCCTCGACGTAGGTGATCGGGCCGCGGCCCGTCAGGTTCTGGTCGAGTGCGTTGCCCCCGTCGTCACTGGAACAACCGCTGGCGAACGTCGCGGTGAGCAACGCGATCGAGGCAGCAGCCATCGTCGCTCTGGGGACAAACTTCAAGGCCATCGCAGACACTCCAGGGTCAAGACGTGAGCAGCAGCACACCGTGCGGTGCAACAGGCAACATACAGGATTCTCGGCGGCGCGGGCGCCGCGTGTTCTCGGCCTGGGAGGCCTCGATCTTCCCTTCCTACGGGCACTCCGTCGTCGCACCCTTCGGTCGGTCCGGATCGAGGCTGCCGAGAACGGGCACAGACTTGCACAGTTTTTCTGTCAGTGTGGTGGCTTAGGGTCATTGCTTGTGACAAGTCCCTCGCCGGCCGCTACGCCCGATCGGATGCTCACCCGCATCGGCGGTTTGCTGCGCAAGGCCGAGTCCACCGACAACGCGCACGAGGCCGAGGCCTTCCTCGCCGCGGCGCAGCGACTCGCGACGAAATCCTCGATCGATCTCGCGGTGGCGCGCTCACATGTGGCCTCGCGCGAGCGCAGGTCGGCGCCGGTGCAGCGGATCATCCCGATCGGCGAACCGGGCCGAAAAGGTCTGCGCACCTACGTCCAGCTGTTCGTGGCGATCGCTACGGCCAACGACGTTCGCTGCGATGTCGCCCGTACTTCCGCCCAGGTCTACGCCTACGGCTTCGCCGCCGACATCGACACCTGCGAAGCGCTCTACGCGAGTCTGCTCATCCAGATGGTCCGCGCGTCGGACCACTACATCAAATCCGGCGCCTACCGCGAGGCGACCGTGGTCAAGGTCGTCACCGAGAAGCGTCTCGGCCGTTCTGTCCGCCGCAAGGTGGAGGCGCCGGTCGCGGGAGTCACCGCGCGGCTCAACTTCCAGATGGCCTTCGCCGCCCGAATCGGTGCGCGGTTGGCCGAGGTGAAAGCCGAAGTCGTCGCCGAGGAATCGGTGTCCGAATCGACGGGGACCGCCCTGGCATTGCGGGACAAAGAAGTAGCCCTCACGGACTTCTACACCGCCACCTCCGAGGCGCGCGGAACCTGGCGTGGGCCGCAGACCTCCACCGGGCACTCCGCCGCGGCTCGTCGCGCGGGCGACCGAGCGGGCCGTACCGCCCGCCTCGGCACCTCACCGGAACTGCCTGCCGCACGCGGAAAGCTGTCGGGCCGATGAGATCGACCGGGCTGTCGGCATTCCGCCGGGCCGTCGGCGGCCCGCTCGGCGGTGCGTTCCCGGTGGGGAGCGGCGGGCAGGGCTGTGGCGCCGGGTAGTTCGCCACGGCCGCAGCGCGACAGCCAGCGTGCCAAGGTCTATGACGGTGAGCAGTTGGTGCGTGGGGTATTCGATCGTGCCGACGAGTTCGGCCACCGGACGGTCGAGGTCTACGGCTCGCAACTGACGTTGCCGGTGGAGCGCCGCTTCGCCTCCGTGGAGTCGGTACAGAGCTACGCGGACAAGGTGCTGGCGCTGAATTGGGTTCGCGCACAATGGGAGCGAGCCGCGGTATCGATCAGGGTCCGGGCCCGGGGTGGTGCCGCGGCCGCTCACTACGAGCCGGAGAGCGCCGTCCTCGCCGTCCCGCTGCACACCGGCTCCACCGCATGGGCGCTTCGCGAACTGGTGGTCCTGCATGAACTCGCCCACCACCTGGCGCCCGATTCGGCGCAGGCACCACACGGACCCGAATTCTGTAGCCGCTATATCGAATTGGTGGACGGTGTGATCGGCCCGGAGGCCGCATTGCTGATCCGGGCTACTTTCGCCGGATGCGGTGTTCGGTTCGGCTAGGGATTTGCTCGCTCAGCGGTCTTCGAGCAAGGCGCTGACTCGCTCGTAGCGTCGCAGCCACCAGTCGGCACGGTCGGGATCGGGGTGTCGGTATTTGTCCAGCAATGTGGGGTCGGGCTCCGGTGGCGAGGCCGGGACCGGCAGCCATCCGTCGACCGGCAGCAACGACGCAGTGACGAGATCACCTTCGAACAGTGCGAGAGTGCCCAATCCACAGGCGAATTCGAGCTCGGGCAGCGCGCCCGCCAACGCCAGCTGCGCCGACAGGCCGACGCTGGTCTCGAGCGCCGACGAGACGACGGTCGGCAGCCCGGCCGCCCCGGCGACCGCCAATGCCCGCCGGACCCCACCCAGCGGCGTGCACTTGAGTACCGCCACGTCAGCGGCGCCGGCCACCGCCACCCGCATCGGGTCCTCGGCCCGGCGAATCGACTCGTCGGCCGCGATCGGCACCGAAACCCGCCGACGCACCTCGGCCAATTCCGCCACGGTTCGGCACGGCTGTTCTACGTATTCCAAACCCCCGGCGGCTTTGTCGATCTCTCCGATATGGCGGACGGCGGTTTCCACGTCCCACACCGCGTTCGCGTCGATCCGAACGGCCCCGGATTCCCCGATCGCTTCGCGCACCGCGGCCACCCGAGCCACATCCTCGCTCAGCGAGTCGGGGTGATCCGCCACTTTCACTTTCGCGGTCGCGCAACCGGATTCCCGAACAATTCGGCGGGCTCGGGTGGGATCCACCGCGGGCACAGTGCAATTCACCGGAATCCGATCACGCACCGGGGCCGGCCACCCCACTGTCACCTGTTCGACGGCGGTAGCCAACCACCCGGCCGCTTCGCGATCGTCGTATTCGGGAAACGGGCAGAACTCGCCCCACCCCAATTCGCCCCGGATCAACATCCCCTCGCGCACAGTGATCCCCCGAAACCGTGTCCGCAACGGAATCGCATAAACAAACAGTTCGGTGCTCACCCGACCGATCGTAGATCTCGCTACGCGGGTCGAGACGAACGGCGGCGCTCACGGTGAGCGCCGCCGCCCGGTGTCACAGGCGTTCGATGATGGTGGCGTTGGCCAGGCCACCCGCTTCGCACATGGTCTGCAGCCCATAGCGCGCTCCACGCTGCTGCATCGCGTGGACCAGCGTGGTCATCAACCGCGCCCCGGAAGCGCCCAGCGGATGCCCGAGCGCGATCGCCCCACCGTGCACGTTGACCCGGCTCATGTCCACCCCGGTCTCTTTCGCCCACGCCAGCACAACCGGCGAGAATGCCTCGTTGATCTCGAACAGGTCGATGTCGCCGATGTCCAGACCAGCCCGGCGCAGCACCTTCTCGGTGGCCGGAATGACCGCGGTGAGCATCAGCAACGGGTCGTCGCCCGCGACCGAGAAGCTGTGCAGGCGGGCCAGCGGCCGCAGGCCGAGTTGCTCGGCGCGTTCGCCGGACATGATCAGAACGGCGGAACTCCCGTCGCTGACCTGGCTGGCGGAGGCGGCGGTGATCTCCCAGCCGATCTGCGGGAACCGCGTCGCCATCGCGGGGTCGTAGTAGGCGGGCTTCAGTTTCGCGAGGGTGTCGATGGTGCTGCCGACCCGGATTCCCTCATCCGTGGTCAGCCCGTTGATCGGTGCGAGTTCCGCGGTGAAGAGTCCGTCTTTGGTTGCCCGAGCGGCCTTTTCATGACTGCCGAGGGCGAATTCGTCGAGCTGGGTTCGCATCAGACCCCATTTCGCGGCGATGAGTTCGGCGCTGATTCCCTGTGGGACAAGGTCCTCGGGATAACGCTGCGAGAAGGCGATGCCCGACAGGTCGGTGGCGCCGACCAGGTTGGCGCCCATGGGAACTCGCCCCATCGATTCCACGCCGGCGGCGACCACGATGTCGTACGCGCCCGCGATAACCCCCTGTGCGGCAAAGTGAATCGCCTGCTGACTGCTGCCGCACTGCCGGTCCACTGTCGTGGCGGGCACGGATTCCGGATATCCGGCGGCCAGCGCGGCCCGCCGGGTCATATTCGATCCCTGCTCCCCGACCTGGGTGACGATGCCGCCGATCACATCGTCGATGAGCGCCGGATCGATCCCGCTGCGCTCGACCACCGCCCGCAGGCTGTGGGCCAGCAGATCGATCGGATGAACGTCGTGAAGTGCGCCGTTCGGCTTGCCCCGCCCGATCGGCGTGCGTACCGCTTCGACGATGACCGCGTCTCGCATGGAAGTCCTCTTTCGCCAACGCTGGCTCTATCTGACAATAGCCAGCTTAGGTCCTAACTATCATTGACTCAAGTCAGATTGGCTATGATGTCTCTCATGGCAGCCGTGATGGAAGGACCCCTGGCCGATCTCAGCAAATGGGAAACGGCGGGCTGTTCGATCGCCAGAGCCATGGACCTCATCGGCACCCGCTCCGCGATGCTCATCCTGCGCGAGGCCTACTACGGCACCCGCCGTTTCGACGGCTTCGCCCACCGAGTGGGCATCACCGACGCCGCCGCAGCGGCCCAACTCCGCAAACTCACCGCCGCCGGCCTCCTGGAAAAACGCCCCTACCAGGAGGAAGGCAAGCGCACCCGGCACGAATACGCCCTCACCCAGATGGGCCGGGACCTGCTCCCCGCGGTCGTGGCCCTCTGGCAATGGGGCGACGCCTACCTCCAGCCGGGCCCCCCACCCCTGCTGCGGGTCGACGCGGAAACCGGCGAACCGGTCCGCGTCGACCTGCGCACCTCCGACGGCACCGAGATCCCCCTGGAACGCCTGGCGGTCCGAGTCAACGAGGACTACCTCCGCGACCGCGCCGAACGCCGAAGGAAGAACCCGGACAGCTAGGCGCTGAACACGCCGATCGTCACGTCCTCCGTGCCGAGGGCCTGGAACAGGCTGACCCACAGCAGGACGACCGGTTCGGTGCTGCGGGCCGTGTTGAGCGCGCCGAGGTCGATCAGCTGTTCGTCGGCCCAGCCGAAGGAGTTCAGCAGCCGCGCCACCTGCGACTTGGCATCGGCGTCGTCACCGCTGAGAAAGATGGTGTGCTGTCCGGGAATTCGGGCCGGGTCGACCATCACCTGGTTGTTGGTGGTGTTGAGCGTCTTCACCACGCGGGTGGCCGGAAAGGCCCGCTGGATTTCCTCGGCGACGCTGCCCGCCTCGGGGACAACGAGTTTCGGCGGAAAGCCCTGCGAGAAGTCGAGTGCGTTGGAGACGTCGACGATGATCTTGCCCGCGAGATTGTCCGACCCGGCCGCGGTGAGCGCCGCCACCGATACCGTGCCCGATGTCGCATTCACGATCAGTTCGGCCGCTGCCGCCGCCTCGGCGAAAGTGCCGTGCGCCCCGCCGGTTTCGGCTGCCCACGCGGTGGCGTCGGCATTGTCGGCGGTCCGCGACCCCATCGTCACCGTGTGCCCGACCTCGACCAGCTTGCTCGCCAGCCGGCGACCGACCTGGCCGGTGCCGAGTACTGCTATGCGCATGTCACTACCCCATGTCGACAAACCCGCCCGGCGATCACCGGGTCCGAGCATCAGCATAGGGCCGCACCGGAATCGAGCCGAGCGTCTACGCGCACAGCGCAATCGTGCGCGGGCGACTCGAGTCACGAGCCGCCCGCGCATTCGAATCAGCGCAGGCGCTTGCCGTCCACGCTGAAGAAGTACACGTGTTCGGGGTCGGTGGTCAGGCAGAGGCGATCGCCCTTGGACGGCGGGTTGCGCCAATCCACGCGCGCCACAATCGTTTCCCCGGTCTGCCCGCCGGCGCCCGCCGAGAGGGCGCGACCGTAGACGTAGGCGTCGGAGCCCAGCTCCTCCACGACGTCGACCTCCAATTCGAGGCCGCCGTCGCCGACCTCGAGATGTTCGGGGCGGATGCCGAGGACCACGGAGCCCTCTCCCGCGTCGGCCACCGCGCGCGGCACCCGTACCGGGTAGCCACCGATGGTGACGGCCCCGTCGGTGACGGGGAGGGTGAACAGGTTCATCGCGGGCGAACCCATGAACCCGGCGACGAACATGTTCGCCGGATCGCGGTAGAGGTCGCGCGGCGAGGCGCACTGCTGGAGCAGGCCGTCCTTGAGGACCGCCACCCGGTCGCCCATCGTCATCGCCTCGACCTGGTCGTGCGTGACGTAGACGGTGGTGGTGCCGAGCCGGCGCTGCAACTGGGCGATCTGGGTGCGGGTCTGCACGCGCAGCTTCGCGTCGAGGTTCGACAGCGGCTCGTCCATCAGGAACACCCGCGGCTGCCGCACGATCGCGCGCCCCATCGCCACGCGCTGCCGCTGTCCGCCCGAGAGCGCCTTCGGCTTACGGTCGAGGTACTGCTCGAGGTCGAGGAGCTTGGCTGCCTCGAGCACCCGCTCGTCGCGCTCGGCCTTGGACACCTTGGCCAGCTTCAGCGCGAAGCCCATGTTCTCCGCGACCGACATGTGTGGGTAGAGCGCGTAGTTCTGGAACACCATCGCGATATCGCGATCCTTGGGTTCGGCGTTGGTCACGTCCTTGTCGCCGATCCGGATGCACCCGGCGTTGACCTCTTCGAGGCCGGCCAGCATGCGCAGCGAGGTCGATTTGCCACACCCGGAGGGTCCGACGAGTACGAGGAATTCGCCGTCGGCGATCTCCAGGTCGAGTGCGTCGACCGCGGGTTTGGTGGCACCGGCGTAGAGCCGGGTAGCGCGGTCGAAAGTGACGGTAGCCATGCGTAGATCAACATCCCATCCCGGCAGGAACGTGCCGGACGATCCGAGTAGTGGGTCGCTGGGATCGTAGCGGCCCACAACGGTGCCGGGTAGCCTCGGTCGCGGTGCCAACCCGAGCCATCGAGGAGCCAGCGAGATGAGTCGTCCGGTCCGTATCGGAGTCCAGCTTCAACCGCAGCACGCGCCCGATTACGGTCTGATCCGCGACGCGGTGTTGCGGGCCGAAGACGCCGGAGTCGACATTATCTTCAACTGGGATCACTTCTTCCCGCTCACCGGCGACCCGGCGGGCGCGCATTTCGAATGCTGGACGATGCTCGGCGCGTGGGCGGAGCAGACCGAGCGAGTCGAGCTCGGCGCGCTGGTCACCGGCGGCGGCTACCGCAATCCCGACCTGCTCGCGGATATGGCGCGCACGGTGGACAACATCAGCGGCGGCAGGCTGATCCTCGGCATCGGCGCGGGCTGGTTCGAGCGTGACTACGACGAGTACGGCTACGAGTTCGGTACGCCGGGCAGCAGGCTGACCTTGTTGAAGGAGAGCATGGCGCGCATCACCGCCAGGCTCGGGAAGCTGAACCCGCCGCCGGTCCGCGACATCCCGATCCTGATCGGCGGCGGTGGTGAGCGCAAGACGCTGCGCCTGGTCGCCGAGTACGCCGACATCTGGCACTCCTTCGCCGACGTGGCGACTCTCGGCCACAAGAACAAAGTGCTGGCCGAGCACGCGGCTGTCGTCGGTACCGACGAGTCGCGGATCGAGCGTTCGGTGCAGTGGCAGGGTCGCGACGAGGCGAAGGCGCTGCACGATGCGGGCGTCACCCTGTTCACCGTGGGTGTTTCCGGCCCCGGCTACGACCTCACCGAAGTCCGGCGCGCCATCGAATGGCGTGACGAGACGAACCCGGCCGTCCTGGAGGGCCTCGCGTAGTTTCGATCACGCTGCGGCGAACCCGCTTCCGGGCCTCGACCGGCTGTCGCCGTGGATCGACACCGTGAGCCGCAGCGCTGCGTAACCTTCGCTGTGCAAGGTTGCGGCTAGGGTCTATCGGCATGGCAGGTGTACGAACTCGGGCGCGGATCGCTGCCCTCTTGCTCCTCGTCGGCGTCGCGGCGACCGGTTGCGGCGGCTCCGAGAGCAGCTCCGCGCGTGACCTCTGTTCGCCGCCGGGACCGAGCGCCGCCGCTGCCGCGCCGACCAATCTGGCCGCGGGCGAAACCGCGGGCGCCGATCGCTACACCACCGCGACAACGGCGCCGGTCGACTCGATCGACACCACGAAGCTCGGCCTGCTCAACCCGGGCACCCTGAGCGTCGGCACCCTGTCCGACGCGCCGCCCAGCATCTGTGTCAACAGCGAGGGCGCCTTCACCGGCTTCGACAACGAACTCCTGACCGCGATCGGCGCGAAACTCGGTCTGCGCGTCGAGTTCTCCGGCACCGAGTTCGCGGGCCTGCTCGCCCAGGTATCAGGCAAGCGTTTCGATGTCGGCTCGTCCAACATCACCACCACCGATGCCCGCCGCGAACTGGTCGGCTTCACCAACGGCTACGACTTCGGCTACTTCTCCCTGGTCGTTCCGCAGGGCAGCGCGGTGAAAGGCTTCGGTGACCTGAACCAGAGCTCGCGCATCGCCGTGGTGCAGGGGACCGTGCAGGACGAGTTCGTGGTGAACCAGCTGAAGCTGGATCCGGTGAAGTTTCCCGACTACAACACCGCCTACGCGAATCTGAAGTCCGGCCAGGTCGATGCCTGGGTCGCACCGTCGGCGCAGGCCGAGGGCGCGATCAAACCGGGCGACGGAATCGTGGTCTCGCAGAACACCTTCAGCCTCGACAACTTCGTCGGCTACGCGGTGGCCAAGAACAACCAGCCGCTGATCGACGCGCTCAACTCCGGCTTGGACGCGGTGATCGCGGACGGCACCTATGCCCGTCTGTACGCCGATTGGGTGCCCCGTGAACTCCCGCCGGGGTGGAAGCCGGGCTCCAAAGCGGCTCCCACACCCCAGCTTCCGGACTTCAAAGCGCTCGCGGCCGAGAACCAGCCGGGCGAGACCGAACAGGTCGCGCAGAAGTCGACGCTGCAACAGTTGAAGGACACGTTCTTCGACTGGTCGTTGTACCGCAAGGCTTTTCCCGATCTGATCAAGACCGGTCTGCCGAATACCCTGATCCTGGCCTTGGTCTCGGGTGTCCTCGGCACCGCGATCGGCATGTTGCTCGCGGTGATGGGCATTTCCCGCACCCGCTGGTTGCGCTGGCCCGCCCGCGTCTACACCGACATCTTCCGTGGCCTGCCCGCCGTGGTGATCATCCTGCTCATCGGTCTCGGCATCGGTCCGGTGGTCCGCAATATCACCGGCGGCAACCCGTACTGGCTCGGCGCGGTGGCGCTGGCGCTGCTCTCGTCGGCCTATATCGGCGAGATCTTCCGCTCCGGTATCCAGTCGGTGGAGCCCGGTCAGCTCGAAGCCGCGCGCGCGATCGGCTTCGGGTACCGCCAGTCGATGACGCTGGTGGTGATCCCGCAGGGTGTGCGCCGGGTGCTGCCCGCGCTGATGAACCAGTTCATCGCGCTGATCAAGGACTCGTCGCTGATCTATTTCCTCGGCCTGCTCGCCTCGCAGCGCGAACTGTTCGCCGTCGGCCGCGACCTCAACGCCCAGACCGGCAATCTGTCCCCGCTGGTCGCGGCGGGCCTGATGTATCTGGTGCTCACCATCCCGCTCACCCACCTGGTCAACTACATCGACCAGCGCATGCGCACCGGCAGACCCACTCCCGCCGACCCGATCGAGCAGGCAGTCATCACAGAAGGGCGAGGCGCATGAGTGAGCGTAGCGAGCGGCAGACCAGCACAGCTGCATATGCAGTCATGGCGGAACCGAGCGCCAGCGAGGTGGCGGCATGAGTGCATCGCTGACCGGCACCGGGCTCAATCTGACGCTCGGCAACAACCACATCCTGCGCGGTGTCGACATCCACGTCGAGGCGGGCCACGCCACCACCGTCATCGGCCCGTCCGGCTCCGGCAAGTCGACGCTGCTGCGTGTGCTCAACCGCCTGCACGAACCCGATTCCGGCGATGTGCTGCTCGACGGCAAGTCGGTGCTGAAGGACAACCCCGACAAGCTGCGCCAGCGCATCGGCATGGTCTTCCAGCAGTTCAACCTGTTCCCCCACAAGACGGTCGCCGACAACATCGTGCTCGGCCCCCGCAAACTGCGCGGCCTGTCCGCCGACGAGGCCCGCGCGCTGGCGATCGAACAGCTCGAGATCGTCGGCCTGGCCGACAAGGCCGACGCCCGGCCCGCTTCGCTGTCGGGCGGCCAGCAGCAGCGCGTCGCCATCGCCCGCGCGCTGGCCATGAAACCGGAGCTGATGTTCTTCGACGAGGCCACCTCGGCGCTGGACCCCGAGCTGGTGAAGGGCGTGCTGGCGCTGATGGCCGACCTCGCCTCGGGCGGCATGTCGATGATCGTGGTGACCCACGAGATGGGGTTCGCCCGCGAGGTCTCCGACAGCGTCGTGTTCATGGATCAGGGCGTCGTCGTGGAGACCGGCACCCCCGACGCCCTGTTCGACGACGCCAAGACCCCACGCCTGCGCCGCTTCCTCGATCAGGTCCTCTGACCAGGTAAGGGGCCTCACAGCAACGCATGCGCAACTGCTAATGTCGGAAGTGCTTGGAGCTCCATTCGATCAGTACCGGACCGCGTTCCGGGAAACCGGAAAGAGAGAGCCGATGACCACCACGCACGCCGAACACCCGCAGCACACCCATGTCCACGGCCCCACCTGCGGCCACGTCGCCGTTCCGCACGAGGACCACGTCGACTACGTCCACGACGGCCACCTGCACCGCGAACACGACGGCCACTTCGACGAGTGCGAGACCACAGCACACGTCGAGCACACCGCCCACACCCACGAGCACGGCCCCGGTTGTGGTCATGTCGCCGTCCCGCACGGCGACCACGTCGACTACATCCACGACGGCCACCGCCACGCCGCCCACGCGGACCATTACGACGATCACTGACCACCGAGCCGACCCCGCCCCGGTGGGGTCGGCTGCCCGTATTACCTCTGGCTCGACGATCGATCGGTTCCCCGGATAATGTCTGTGCCTGCGGCCTGCGTCATGCCTGCCGATTCACGGATGGGGATTCTCGGTAGATGGGCAGAACAATCAGGCGCACAATGGCTTTCGGTGTCGTCGGCAGCGTGCTGGCCGCGTGCGCGGCCACCTTCGGCGCGGGCAACGGCCTGGCCGACGGGCGCGATCCGATCGTCGAAGCCAAGAAGCTCCTCGCGACGCCGACCACCGCGAACGGCTCGAACATCATCTCGAGCAGGGTCGATGATCGAAATCTGACCATGCTGGTCTTCTCCGCCGCGATGAACAAGGGCATCACCGTGAAGGTGCAGCGTCCGAAAGACGCCTCTGTGCCGCGCCCGGCGCTCTACCTCCTCAACGGCGCCGGGGGCGGCGAGGACCGCGCGACCTGGTGGCAGAACACCGATGTCGGCGATTTCCTCGCCACCAAGGACGTCAACGTGGTGATGCCGATCGGCGGTGCCTGGGCGTACTACACCGACTGGCAGCAAGACGACCCCGCGCTCGGCCGCAACAAATGGCGCACCTTCCTCCTCGACGAACTCCCGCCGCTGGTCGACGCGGCACTGGGCACCAACGGCGTCAACGCCATCGCCGCCAACTCGATGACCGCGACGGCCGTCCTGCAATTGGCCGAGGCCAAACCGGGTTTCTACCAGTCCGTCGCCGGCTACAGCGGCTGCGCGCAGATCTCGGACCCGATCGGCAAGCAGTTCACCAAGCTGGTCGTGGAGACCTACGGCGGCGGTGACGTCGGCAATATGTACGGTGCCGACGACGACCCGGCCTGGGTCGCCAACGATCCGGTCGTCCACGCCGAGAAGTTGCGCGGCACCAGGCTGTTCGTCTCGGATGCCTCCGGCCTGCCGGGCCCGCACGACCGCATCGACGACCCGTACATGATGAATCCGACGCCGTTCGGCCTGGCGAACCAGCTCGTCGTCGGCGGGATCATCGAGGCCGCGGTCAACTGGTGCACCCGCAACCTCGAGTCCCGGCTGGACGAGTTGGGGATTCCCGCCACCTTCGACCGTCAGGCGAGCGGCACGCACTCCTGGGGCTATTGGCGTGATGCCTTCTATCGGTCGTGGCCGGTGCTGGCCGCGGGTTTGGGACTGCCCGAATAGCCGGTCAGTCGGTGACGGTGGCGAAGGCGGCCCAGAGCAGGGGCGAGTTCTCGGCCGCCGGAGCGTCTCGCCATGCGGACAACTGTGATCGCTGCCAGGTCAGCAGGGTGGGGACGGGTGTGGAGGAATCGTGAGCGGTGTCCACGGCGCAGACCGCGGCTTGCAGCGGGTGGCCCGTGGTGGGGGTGAGAGTGTGGAAGGCGTGGTCGGTGGGCAGCGGCCAGCGGGTGGCGGTGACGAGTTCGGCGCCCGCCGAGAGGGCCGCGGTGGTGAGGCCGAGGGCCTCGGTGAAACGCAGATCGCCGCCGCTTTCGCAGGCGATGAGGGCGACGCGGCTCGGCATCGGCCACCGGTCACGTCCGGGGACGGGGGTGGAGTCGAGCGTATGGGTGCCGAGGAGGAGGTCTTTCGCCGAGAGGGGGCGATGGGTGCGGTTCGTCGCCGCGAAGCCCCGGGTGTCGGCGGTGCAGCTGAGGTGGAGCTCGGCGTGTTCGCTGCGTCCCGATTCCGGTGCGGGAGCGGTGACATGGCCGACGTAGACGAGTCGGCTCGCGCCCGCCCGCAGCGCCTCGGACAACCAGTCGCGGTCGGTGTCGGCGCGACGGAACAGTTCCACCGCGTCGTCGACACGGGGAACCACGCGCTCTCCGTAGCGGCCGAAGTGTTGTGCCACCAGGGTTTCCGCCGACGGTCTGCCGAGCACCGAGCCGAGTTCGGAGTCGGCGCGAAACCCCGGCACGCGCGGATCGAGTACCGCGACCACGGGTAGCTCGCGAGTGTCGTTCCAGCGGCGCGCGATTCGATCCGGCGCGTGTACCACCGAGACCGGTGCGAGCAGGCTGATGTCGGCGATGTCCAGCAGCCGGATCCCCGCATCGGGGGCGAGGATCTCCCACGGCACCTGCGCCAGCCTGGGTGAAGGCTGGATCCGCAGATGTGGCCGAATCCCCCGCTGCGACAGTTCGTACAGCTGCACGGCGAGCCCATAGGGCAGCAGGGTGCGTGACAAAGACTGCGCCAGAGCACTTTCCGCCTCGGGATCGACCAGTGCCCCCGCGGTCATGACCCGGCGCAGATCGTCGGGTCGCGCGGGGTCGGGTACCGCGTCGGTCAGCAATCGCAGTGTCTCGCGCACGTGGTCTCGGGGCAGCACCGCTACGCCGCGCGCCAACGTTTCGTCAGCCCATCGCCACGACACGTACACGTCACCCGCGTCGGCCAGTCTGATGAAAGCTGTCGGCACACTGCTGAGTTCGGCAGCCGAAGGCGTTCCCGTTGCCGGCTCGTTCACAGCGCGATTACCCGGCTGTCGCGGACGGGGCGTCCGTAGCGCTGCTCGGCGTGGGAGATGAAGTCCGCTAGGACGATGCGGCCGCGGTCGGTCAGCCGGGGTGGTGGCGCGACGGGGATGCCCGCGGCGGCGGCGACATCGGCGAGCGCGGCGCCGAGTTGCAGGGCCGGTGTGGTGATCTGCTCGGCGGGCTCGGGATCGAACAGCTGGAATTCGAGGGTAGGCGCCGTGACGTCGGAGTACCCGGTGGTATCGAGAGTCGTCCCAGCACACTGTGTCTCGATCAGATCGCTCACCAGTTGACCGTTTCCGGCGAGCGCGGCGCATCGGAAGGCAACGCGCATGGCGGGTTCGGCGACGGTGCGGTGCCAGTGTTCACGCTGGTTGCCGTTGGGGAGGGTGTGGCGGACGGCGTCGATGGCGAGGGCGGCGGGGACCGCCAGGGACACCGCGCGGGCCACCAGGTCCGGATCCGGTTGTGCCGCTTGCTCGATCGAGGTGTGGAGGAGTTCGGCGTGCCAGTAGTCGAGCTGGGCGCAGTGCATCCCGAGTCCCTGGGCGGCGTAGGCCGCGAACGAGGTGTCCAGTAGCTGCTCGGCGGCAGCGAGATCGCCTTCCGCACAGGCGACGGTGGCCAGGCGCAGCCGCACGTCCGCCGCGTCCACCACCGCGCCGGTGGAGTCGAACCGATCCAGTGACCGTTCGTAATACGCACGCGCCGTGGCGAAGTCATCGCGGCGTTCGGCGAGAAAACCCATCGTCTTCGACCCGATCCCGGACCAGTGGCCCAGTTCACCGGCCTCGAAGAACTCCTGACTGGCCAGCAACGGCTCCTCGGCCTCGTCGAAATGCCCGGCCCGCACCAGCATCGTGGCCAGATTCTGCTGCGACTCCGCGACCGAGGCGGCCTCGCCCGCCGCGGCGAAGGCGGCTACCCCTTGCCGAGCGAAGTCGATAGCCAGTTCCCAGCGACCGGTCTCGAAGGAACAGGCCGCCAGGTTCATCAACGGGTGACCGGCCAGCTCCGGCGCGAAACGCTCGGTCACACCGAGAGATTCGACCGCCAGCTCACCGGCGCGCGCCCACTGCTGCCGGTGCAGCGCGACCGCCGTCAGCGACAGCAGGCACGCCACCCGCAGCAGCCCCTGATCGGTGCTGTCGGCGAGCAGCACACGCGCCTGCTCGAGCACATCCTGCGCGGCATCGAACTCGCCCAGATGCTGGAAGGCCTGCGACAGATTCACCAATGCCGCAGGTCGCTGATGTGCGGCATCGTCGGGCATTTCCGCCAATGCCGTTCGGAACAGCACCACCGAGCGCCGATGCTCACCGAGCTCGTCGGCCATACTCGCGGCATTGATCAGCGCGGCACTGCGCAATCGCGGCGCCGCATCGTCGGCCGCCCGCTCGAAGATCTCCAGTGCCGCGACCACATCGCCACGCTGATAGGCCGCGTACCCCGCGGTGAGCTGGGCGTCGTCGCGATCGGATGTCCTGCCCGTGGCTGCCATCAGAAGTCCTCGTCTGTTTCGGCGGCCGCTGTTTCGGCGCTCAGGCGCTGGTCGCCGGTGTGTTCGGTGAGCCGGGCGCGGGCGAATCGGCGGATCCGCTCCCGGGCGGCCGACTCGTCTTGCGGCGGATCGGCAGGACCGACACCAAGCACGAAAACGGTGATCTCCGGCGAGCTTTCCGGTGTGCCGGGGATTCGCGCCGAGCCGGTCCAGGCATCGCCCCGCAGGTGCAAGGGCATCTCGACATCGGGTCCCGGTCGGTCGTGCGCGGTGTCGGCGGGCAGCCGCACTCGAACCCGCGCGTGCGGCCGAAGGTGTTCGGGGACGAGTCGCCGACAATCCGGCGCGGCGACCACGCTGACCCGCACCGTCGATACCCCGGCCGCGCGGGACACCTGCCACGACACGGCGTGCTCGCCCGCGTCGAGAATGCCGGGCGGGCACCGTCGCCAGTCCCAGCCACCACTGCCGCGCGCCACGATCAGCCCGTCGGACGAGTCGGCGCCGCCGGCCGCCAAGGCGTAGTCCTGCGCGCGGCCCCGTGATCCTGTCGACTCGCCCAGCGGCCTTCGCTCGTCGGTGGAGTCGGATAACCCGAAGTCTTCCTGCGTGCCCGACCCGCGATTCCCCGAGCCGGCGTCGCGCTCCGTGCCGTGCTCGCCGTCATCGCCGTCGACCGCCATCTCGCATTGCGCGGTGAGCATCCCGATTTCCTCGACCAGCAGCCGCGGATCCAGGGCGGGAATGCCGTCGATGGTCGACGCGGGCCACCACCGGCTCGCCCAGTGCGCGTAGGCGAGTCGCCGCAGGGCCGCCGCCGGCGCGCGTCGAGCGGGCGCGGCTGTCAGCGCTGCGGGCCGGTTGTCCGCGAGCGCCGAGGCGACCTCTTCGCCGTACACCGCCCACACCCAGTCCTGTGCGGCATCGACGTCATCGAGTACCGCGGCGGGCACCGATTCGTCGTCGAACAGGCTCCAGCTCAGATGCCCGCCCACGACCTCGAGAACCAGCACATCGAGCCCTGGCGCGGCATCGGTGACCAGTGGCGTCCGCTCCGGAGCGATCACGAGCAAGCCCGGCTCCGCACGGCGAAGGTGGACGACTGTCATCAGCTGGCCCTCGCTTCCACATCGGCCACGGTGTCGGCGGTCAGCGCCTGTTTCACCCGGGTGCGGTGGTCCAGGATCACCGACCGGGCGACACCGTCGAGCAGATCCCACAGCTCACCGGGATCGAACACCGGTAGCTCGCGCACATCCCGACCGTGCAAACGCACCCACAACCTGCGCGAATACGGCCGCCACGGCGCGTGCAACTCGGCGGCCACCGCCGCGAGCGGTCCCGTCTGCCCGTCGACCGCGTGCACCGCGTACCGACGCGCCTGCAGCACATACCCTTCCCGCCGCCAGCGACCGTTGACCACGTCGTGCGCACGCGACGAAGGAGCCGGGTGGACCGCCGCCGGGGCACCGAACGGGGAGAGACCCAGCGCCAGTTCGGTACCCGCCGCCGCGGCGACCCGCAGCGATTCGTCGAGCAGTCCCCATGGCGAACAACTACGCGAGATCTCCCGCGTGACCAGCTCCGCAATCTCGGGGAGGTCGGTCCGATCGATGCTGCCCTGCAACACCGTGAAGACCCGCTCGTACACGGTCCGGTCGAAGGGCAGACCGAGACTCGCGGTCGACGCGGACGCGCCGAGCTCGGGGCGCTGTGGGCTGGCACAGCTGGTGAGCCCCAGGTCGTCGGCGCCCGCGTCGGGATGCGCGAGCCACAGGGCGATCCCGCGCCGGGTGCCGGCACCGCTGTCGACGATGTCGTCGAACAGCGGCCCCGCATCGGCCGGATCTCCCGAACGGGCGAGCGTGCAGGCTTCGAGCAACTCGGTCAGTTCGGCCGCCAGATCCCTTGCGCCGTAAGGGGCGAGCGGGCGGCGTGCCCAGGCGATGTCCAGCAGTTGCGCCAGTTCGGCCGCGCGAGCCGGGTCGGTGACATGGTGTTTCAGTGCGGCGGTGGTGCGCCCGCCGGTGCTGTCGTGGACTTCGCGCAGCGTCGCCTCGGCCCTCGCGTGCGCGCGGTCGCCCGCAGGCGCACCGTCTACGGTCGCCAGCTCGAAGCAGCGCTGGAAGTACAGATCCTGGGCGTTGCCCTCGGTGATCCGCAGCCTGCGCCGCACCTGCTTCAGGACCACGAACCACGCCGCACACGCCCGCAGCGCATCGGACTGCGCGTGCAGCAGTGCCGTGAGCAGCGCGATCCCGTCCTCGTCGAGCATGCTCGACGACAGCCCGGGATGCTGCATCGGCCGCAGCACCAGCGGATCGAGAATCAACTTCACCGTCCGCCGCAACGGTCCGCCGTCGGCCCCGCTCAGCGCGTCGACTCCGTCGAGCCCCCGCCACACCTCATCGAGCACCATGGCGCGCGGTCTCCGCATCCGACCAGGTTATAGGTATTTTCGGCGGCTGGTGCGGCGGTTGCCGAGCGCGAAAGTTGGGATCGGTAGGCGGGGAATGATTTCTACCTTTCTCTCAACGGGTTACCAGCCCGGTCACACCGAGAGAAACGGAAACCACCATGAACACCAAGCTGATCGCCGCCCTCGCCGCTTCCGCCGCCGCCACCGCGCTGTTCGTCACCGGTTGCAGCGACGATGCCGGCACCGCCTCCCCGAGCACCGCCGGATCGGCCGCTCCGGCCCCGGCCGCGGGCAAGTCCACCGCCACTGTCGACGGCAAGGAATTCACCGCGAAATTCGACACCACCTGTGCCAAGCAGGGGGGCACCCTCGCCCTGGCGCTCACCGACACGGCCAACGCCACCTACGGCAGCCTCTCGGTCAGCGCGTCGGTCGAAGGCGACAAGGTCCAGGCGGTCGCCATCGGCGGTAGCCAGGGCGGCGCCAACGGCCTGCCCTACGCCGTCGGCTACGGCAACGGCCAGCCCGGCGGTTCCGCGACCCTGGCCAAGGACGGCAACACCTACCGCATCACCGGCGAGGGCATCAGCGCCGACATGACCAACCCGCTGGCGGGCCCGTCGACGGCGAAGTTCGACATCACCTTCGCCTGCTCCACCATCGTCGGCGCCTGACCCTTCGCGACCCGGTCGCATCCATCCAAGGAGAAATCATGAAATCCAAGCTGCGTGCGGCCGCGGTCGCCTTCGGAATCCTCGCCATCGGCTACTACCTCTTCTACGGCCTCACCTACACCCCCGACGAATACACCGGCGCGATGCTCGGCTGGGTCGGTCCCCAGATGGCCCTGCCGATCATCGCGCTCACCATCGTCCCGATCGTCTTCGCCTTCACCGGCGACGGCATCCTCGAAGCCTTCACCGGCCGCAACAGCAGCGAGTTCCGTGACGGCGCGGTCGGTATCGGCACCATTACCTCGTTCCGGCAGACCGGCGTCTCGGTGAACGACCAACCGCAGGTCAAGATCGCTTTCCGGGTCGAGGGGTCCGACGGAAAGGTCTTCGACTCGCACGCCAAGATGATCGTGCCGCTCACCGAACTGGCCCTGCTGCAGCCGGGCGTCGTCCTGCCGGTCCGGTATCTGCCCGGTCGCACCGACAAGGTCGAGGTCGACCGCTCCGGCGACAACGGCGCCGCCCAGCGCGCGATGAACGAATCACTCATCCGCAAGGGCATCACCACCCGCGGCAAGCTCGACATCGCCGAACGCGGGCTGGCCGCCCAGGCCGTGGTCCGCAGCCTGGACGTCCCCGGCCGCATCCGCGGCGGCTACACCGAGATCGCGCTCGGTCTGGTGGTCACCCGCCCGGACGGCACCACGTTCGAGACCCGCGCCGAGAAGTACCTGCCGCCCACCGCAGTCGGGCACGTGCAGGTGGGCCGGATCGTGCAGGTGCACTATCTTCCGGGCAACGAGCAGGAAGTGGTGATCTCCCTTCCGGTCAACGCCTGATGACAACTCCCGCGCACTCGGCGCGCGCTGTGGCTGATCCATCCGTGATCGGTCACAGCGCGCGCCGAGTTTTGGTCGTCCGTTCATCTACGCGTTCCCGATGGCTCGCTTGGGCTGCTTACGGTGCCCGGAGTCCGTTCTACTCAGGAGTCACCGTGAGTCCGAAACCGCTCGCCCTGTTCGTCAAGCATGACGGTCAGTCGGCACGCGCCGCCCTGACCTGTGAATACAAGTGCGGCAACGCCTGCTTTCACGAGCCCCCGAACACCTCCGAGGGTGCCTACTTCGGTGACATCGTCAGCGGCCTCAACCGCCGTGGCCTGATCAAGGGCGGCGCGGCCGCGGTGCTGGCCGTCGGCGCCGCGAGCGCGCTGGCCGCCTGTGGTGACGACTCCGAGGCCGCGAAGACCCCGGCCCCGACTCCGGCCGGAACCCCGGGCACCGGAACGGCGTTCACCGCGGTGGCGCCGAACAAGGAAGACGCGCTGACCATTCCGGAGGGCTACGACCAGCAGGTCGTCATCCGCTGGGGTGACCCCCTCTTCGCCGACGCCCCCGCGTTCGACTTCGACAAGCAGACCGCCGCGGCGCAGCTGAAGCAGTTCGGCTACAACAACGACTTTGCCGCGCTGATGCCGATCGAGGGCCAGGCCAACAGCTACCTGCTCGTGGTCAACCACGAGTACACCACCGGTCCGATGATGTTCCGCGGGTACAACAAAGACGCCCCGACCGACGAGCAGATCGCGATCACCAAGGCCGCCCACGGCATGGCCGTGGTCGAGGTCAAGGGCGAAGCGGGCTCGGGCAAGCTCACCCCGGTTTTCGGCAAGTACAACCGCCGCATCACCGCCGACACCGAGTTCCTGCTCACCGGCCCCGCCGCGGGCAGCGCGTTCACCGTCACCGGTGCCGACCCCTCGGGCAAGAAGGTCCTCGGCACCTTCGCCAACTGCGCCGGTGGCGTGACTCCTTGGGGCACAGTGCTTTCCGGCGAGGAGAACTTCAACGGCTACTTCGCCAACGGCGACAAGGCCTCCGACCCGCAGGGGCGCGTCAAGCGCTACGGCTTCCCCAAGGGCGGCACGCCGAACCAGTGGGAGCGCACCGACAAGCGCTTCGACCTGAGCCAGGAACCCAACGAGGCCAACCGTTTCGGCTATGTCGTCGAGGTCAATCCGTGGGACGCCGCCGCCACGCCGATCAAGCACTCCGCGATGGGTCGCCTCAAGCACGAGGGCGCGTCGATCTATGTCACCGACTCCGGTGATGTCGTCTCCTACACCGGCGACGACGAGAAGTTCGACTACATGTACAAGTTCGTGTCCTCGCGCAAGATCCAGTCCGGCACCGGCGCTTCCGCGATGCGGCACAACCTGACCATCCTCGACGCGGGCACCCTCTACGTCGCCAAGCTCACCGGCGACCACGCCGACAAGATCGACGGCAGCGGCGCGGTCCCCTCCGACAAGGGCTTCACCGGCAAGGGCCAGTGGATTCCGCTGCTCGAGACCGGCGACGACGGCAAGGGCAAGTCCCTGGTCGACGGCATGTCCGCCGCCGAGGTGGCGGTGTTCACCCGCCTGGCCGCCGACAAGGTCGGCGCCACCAAGATGGACCGCCCCGAGGACTTCGAGGCCAACCCGTTCACCGGCAAGGTCTACGTGGCGCTGACCAACAACGACAACCGCGCCAAGGACGACAAGCCGGGCGTCGACGAGGCCAACCCGCGCAAGCTGAACAAGAACGGCCAGGTCCTCGAGCTCACCGACAACCACACCGGCACCGACTTCACCTGGTCGCTGCTGCTGGTCTGCGGTGACCCCGCCGCCGCCGACACCTACTTCGCCGGCTTCGACAAGACCAAGGTCAGCCCGATCTCCTGCCCGGACAACCTGGCCTTCGACCCGTACGGCAACCTGTGGATCTCCACCGACGGCAACGCCCTCAAGACCAACGACGGCCTGTTCTCGGTGATCCTCGACGGCCCCAACCGCGGTGAGACCAAGCAGTTCCTCACCGTGCCCAAGGGCGCTGAGACCTGCGGTCCGATCGTCACCGAATCCCACGTCATCGTGTCGGTCCAGCACCCCGGCGAGGCCGACGACGCCACCCCCGACAACCCGCAGTCCCACTGGCCCGACGGCGGCACCTCCCAGCCGCGTCCCGCCGTGGCGGTCGTCTGGAAGAAGAACGGCGGACGAATCGGCGTCTAGCCGGCTCCCGATCCGCTGACGAAACCGCTACTCGGCTGGGCGAGTGGCGGTTTTGTCATGTCTGTCCTCAGCTGCTGCCGAACATTCCCGACATGTTGGCGAAGCGGGCGAGGTCGCCTTGCGCGCCGCTGTAGATGTTGACGTCGGTGCCGCCGTGGATGCCGGGGACCGTGCCGCGGTCGGTGGTTTGCCAGAAGGTCCAGGCGGGCCAGTTGCCGGGGACCTCGGGCTGGTCGTTGCCGCTGTAGTCGGCGATCCAGAGCGGGTATCGGGTGAAGGCGCTGGTGTCGGCCATCGCGGTCTTCCAGAAGTGCGGGTAGGTGTAGATGATGGGCGTGCGGCCGGTGAGGGTTTGCAGCGCGTTGAGGTAGCGGTGGGTCCAGTCGATGAGCGCGGCGGAAGCCAGGCCACCCGAGGTTTCCAGGTCGAGCACCGGGGGCAGGTCGAGGGGCCCGTTCTGGCCGAGGACCGTCGCCGCGTACATCGCGGCCTGCGGTTCGGGCGGCAGCTCGGGTCGCGCGAAGTGGTACGTCCCGCGCGCCACCCCGGCGGTCCGCATGAGAATGCTGTCCTGCACGAAGAACGGATTGATGTAGTGCAGGCCCTCGGTGGCCTTCACCATCGCGAACTGGTGTCCGGCCGCGCGCACCGCGTGCCAGTCGATCATCCGGCCGTCCACATGCTGCCAGGACGACACATCCGGCCCGCTGGGCTCCGCCTGCGCGGTAGCGGGAAGTGCGCAGACCAGGGCGATGAGCGCAACACAACCACGAACCGTCGAACTCCAGCGCTTGGTGTCCATGGCCGTCGACCGTAGTGACTTGTTGCCTGTGTGACCAGTGGTGTTGGTGTGTGTCTGTGAAAAGTTACCGAAAGCCTGTCGGCCCGTGCCCGTATCTTGGTGCGGACATCGGCTGACAGGGAGTGGTGGCATGGCGCGCAAGCGTGAGGTGCGGTTCGAACCGGCGGTGGCGAAGCCGGGGGCGCTGCGACCCGCGGTCTCGCCCGGCGACGATCCGATCGACGAACTGACCGTGACCGACGTCGAATATCGCGACGCGGATTTCGCCGAGCGTCACGTCTCCGGCATGAGCGTCGAGGCCTGCCTGTTCGACAGCGTTCGGTTTCCGAGCACCCTGCGCCACAGCACCATCGCCGAATCCACGCTGCGGGTCTGCGATCTGGCCAACGTTCAGGCCGATGACTCCTCGATGATCGAATCCCTGATCGAGCACGGTCGTCTCACCGGATTGTCGTGGACCGCAGGTGTTCTCCGCGACGTCCTGATCGACTCCACGCGCGCCGACCTGTCCTCCTTCGCCCAATCCCGCCTGCGCACAGTGGTGTTCCGGGACTGCGATCTACGTCAAGCCGACTTCCAGAGCGCCGAGTTCCGTAACGTCCGCTTCGAACGCTGCAACCTCGTCGGAGCCCGTTTCGCCGGCGCCCGCATTCAGCAGAACCTGCGCTTCGAAGACTGCGACCTCACCGGCATCTACGGCATCACCGCCCTGCGCGGCGCCACCATCAACGGCGGCGACCCGGAGGGACTGGCGTCGACTCTCGCGCGCGAACTCGGCATCACCGTCGAATGGCACACCGACATCGCGGAGAACTAGCCGAGCCAATCGAGCACCGAAGCGGCAGTCCAGGATTGCTGCATACTCCCCAGTGGAGCGCCGGTGAACGGCTCGTAGTACTCGGCGAAGCTGCCGTCACTGGCCTGGCGCAGGCCTTCGGCGCGGAGCATGTAGGAGCGCTCCGCCCAGCCACGGCGGGCGAAGGCCCAGGAGAACAGCCAGCTCATCACCGGCCAGACGGGGCCGCGCCAGTATTCGCGGGAGCGGAAGTCCTTGGCGACCGGCGAGGTCGACGGTGGCAGGGCGTAGCGCAGGTCGGGGTGGCCGCAGAAGCGTGGGCCCTCGAAGGTGTTGAGGAGGGCGCGCTCGGCGTGGCGGGGCAGGCCACCCGAGATCAGCGGGGCGAACATGGCGAGGGTTTCGGTACTGATCCAGCGTTGCAGGCGGACGTCGTAGTCCTTTGCGGCGCCGGTCCGTTCGTCGGTGGTGGCGACCACGCCCTTGCGGAAACGGTCGGCCCAGCCGTGCAGTTCGCGGACGTCGGCGTGCGGTTGTTTGTACTCCTCGCCGATATCGGCGAGCACCTCGCAGGCCAGTGCGAAGATCGCCGACACGAACACGTCCTCCACGGCGAAACTCATCACCGAGGTGAGCTGGAAATCGTCGTAGTTCGCGCGCCGCATCTGCTCGACCAGCCACAGGTAGCGGTCGTACTCACGGTCGCTCGGCCGCTGGGTGGGGTCGGAGATGATCGAGGTGTCCGCGCGCCGGTACGGCGGAAGATCCGTCCCCGGAACAACATTGGCGTAGGCGCGGTCCCAGCGCGGCGAGTTGTCCATGCCGGATTCCCAGCCGTGATACAGCGTGATCCGCCCGGTTTCCTTCGGGTCGCGGGCATGCGCGAGCCAGCGGTGCCAGCGCACCAGATCAGGCCAGCGGCGGTTCAGGAATTCCTCGGCGACCGCGCGGGTGGAGCGGCCGTGCCTGCGGGAATGATCGAGGATGCGCTGCACGGCGATGGCGTGCACCGGTGGCTGGGTGATGCCGGAGGTGTCGGGGCCGTCGGGGGCGTTGCTGGCCAGCTTGCGACATTCCCACCGCGCGGGCCCGGGAAAGTATCCGTCGACACCGTTGGCGAACACGATGTGCGGGATCATCCCGTTCTTCCACTGCGCCGACAGCAGCGTGTCGAGCTCGACCACCGCCCGCTCCACGCTCAACGGCGCCAGCCCCACCGCCACGAACGCCGCGTCCCAGCTCCACATGTGCGGGTAGAGGCGGGGCGCGGCGCTGGTCATCGTGCCCAGGTCGTTGCCCCGCAGGAGGTAGGCGGCGCGGGCCGCGAGCTGCGTCGAGGTGAAACCTGGGTCGGTCATCTATCTATTCTGCGGTGGAGCAGGCCCGGTGGCATCTCGACGGCACTGTGACGATCAGTACCCGGCTTGACGCGACCCGTTCTGCGCCGCCGACCCGACCGAGCTGAGCATGGTGGTGATGCACAGCCCGACCAGCAGGTTGATCGCCGCGGTCGCGATCTTGGCGTCCAGGTCGGCGACCAGCGTGAACGGCAGAATCACCGCGACGGCCGTCAGGAGCAGGCAGATCCAGGTGAAGAAGGTGAGCGGGCTCGGCATCGCCAGCAACAGCACCATCAACAGGGCCGTGGCCAGCAGCGCGGCGCCCGCGGCGGCGATGGCGTAGGAGGTGGTGGAGACGGTGCCGTACGCACCCGCGCCCTCGGGCGAGAGGATCGCGATGCCGAGCACACCGCGGATCAGCATGATCGCGACGACCACCAGCAACGCGGCCACGACGGCCGTGCCGATACCGCCTGCCCACAGCTTGCCCACATTGACCTTGGGCTCCGGTTCGCCCTGCGGATACTGGGGCTGGCCCTGGCCGTACTGGGGCTGGCCCTGGTGCTGGGGGTACTGCGGGTCCGCTGGTCCGTAGTTGTACCGGGGATCGGTCATAGTCCGACGGTACTAGTCGTCGCTGTCATCCGCGCGCGGAAACGGCCAGGGTGTCGAGATCTCCGTGCCCGCTAGCGTGGGATGTATGACGGTGACCAGTACTCCCGCCCAGACCGCTCTCATCACCGGCGCGAGCCGTGGACTCGGTGCCGCGATCGCCCGCGAACTCGCGCCCACCCACGACCTGCTGCTCGGTGCCAGATCCGCCGACGCGCTGAAGCCGATTCTCACCGAGCTGCCCGAGGCGACGGGCTGGCCGGTCGCGCTCACCGACTACGCGGCGGTCGCCGCGGCCGCCGAGCCGATCTCGCGACTCGACGTCCTCGTGCACAACGCGGGTATCGCCGACCTCGGAACGGTCGCCGAGTCCTCGGTCGAGCAGTGGCGCGAAACCCTCGAGGTCAACCTGATCGCGGTTGCCGAGCTGACAAGGGTGTTGCTGCCCGCACTGCGTGCCGCGAACGGGCACGTGGTGCTCATCAATTCGGGCGCGGGATTGCGCGCGCATCCCGGCTGGGGCTCCTATGCGGCCGGCAAGTTCGGGTTGCGGGCCTTCGCCGACGCGCTGCGTCAGGAGGAACCCTCGCTGCGGGTGACCTCGCTGTTCCCCGGTCGCATCGACACCGATATGCAGCGGGCGATCGTCGCCGACGAGGGTCGCGAGTACCGGCCGGAGGAGTTCCTCACCGCCGAAACGGTGGCCGGTGCCGTGCGAACGGCCGTCGACACCCCACGGGACGGGCATCCGACCGAGATCGTGTTGCGGCCGCGCTGACCGCGACGGGGCGATTCGGTATGGTCGCCGATAGCTGCGTCCAGGGGGTCGGCGCTGGAATTCGCACAGAGGTATCCGCTGGTTCAGGCGCTCGATGGATTCGGTGGGTACCGTGCCGCTGATTTTGATCGTGCCCTGGCTCGTGGCGAGGTGCACCCGGTTCGAGTAGGGGTTTGGTAAGTGGATAGACGTCGAATGCTGGCGATGTTGGCCGCGGGTACCGCCGTGGCGCTGACCGGCTGCGCGACCGCCGAGGGCGAGACCGTCGCGGCGGGTTCCGGCGGCGAGATCCCCACGCCGCCGCCCGCTCCGACCCCCGTCCAGCCCCTGCTCCCGCCCCCGCCGGGCGGGCCGAAGTCGATCATTCCCCCGAAGCCCATCACCGCGCTGCCCGGCCAGGGGCTCACCATGGCACTGACGGTCGACGACGGCGCGAGTGCCGAAGTCGTCGGCGCGTACGTGAAATGGGCGAAGGACACCGGCGCCCGCTTCACCTTCTTCGTCACCGGCTACTACGACTCCTGGACCATCCACCGCGACGCGCTGCGCCCGCTGGTGGAATCGGGCCAGATCCAGCTCGGCAACCACACCTGGGACCACGCCGCCCTGACCAAGATCAGCACCACCGAGGTGGCCGACCAGCTCGGTCGCACGAAAACGTTCCTGCGCAACAACTTCGGCGTCGACGGCACCCCGTACTATCGACCGCCGTTCGGATACCACAACGCCACCGTCGACAAAGTGGCCGCCGACCTCGGCTACACCGTCCCCGCCATGTGGTACGGCTCCCTGTCCGACTCGGGTCTCATCACCGAGGAATACCTGATCGAGTGCGCGCACAAATACTTCGCCGCCCAGTCGATCGTCATCGGCCACGCCAACTTCCCACCGGTCACCCACTGCTACGGCCAGCTGGTCGACATCATCAGGTCACGCAACCTGGCGCTGGTCACGCTGAACGACGTCCTGGAAGTACGAAGCTGATCTCGCAAGAACATGGGTAACTCACCGGGCACGAGCTGACCCGCCCACCTCACAAAGCTTGCCGCGTCCCCAGTACCCGGGTCTGGCCGACAGACCCGGGGAGGCGGCTACGGCACGATGTTGACCATCTTTCCCGGCACCACGATGATCTTGCGGGGCGCCTGACCGTCGAGCAAGGCGATGACCTTCTCGTCGGCCAGGGCGGCGGCCTCGATCGACGCGGGGTCGGCGTCGGCGGGGACCTGGATTCGGCTGCGGACCTTGCCCTTCACCTGGATCGGGTATTCCACCGAGTCCGCCACCAGCAGTGCGGGGTCGGCGGCGGGGAAGGGGCCGTGGGCCAGGGAGGTGGTGTGGCCCAGGCGTTCCCACAGTTCCTCGGCGATGTGGGGAGCCAGCGGAGCGAGCATCAGCACCAGGGGTTCCACGGCGGCGCGGGGGGCGCCGGTGGGGTAGTTCTTGGTGAGATGGTTGGTCAGCTCGATCAGCTTGGCGCCCGCGGTGTTGTCGCGCAGCGCGGCCAGGTCCTCGTCGACGCCGGCGATGGTGCGGTGCACCAGGCGCAGGGTTTCATCCGAGGGCGCGGTGTCGGTGGCCTTCACCGTGCCGGTTTCCTCGTCGACCACCAGGCGCCAGACGCGCTGCAGGAAGCGGTGCGCGCCGACGACGTCCTTGGTCGCCCACGGGCGCGAGGTGTCGAGCGGACCCATCGACATCTCGTAGAAGCGGAAGGTATCGGCGCCGTAGAGGTCGCACATCTCGTCGGGCGAGATGGCGTTCTTCAGCGACTTGCCGATCTTGCCGTACTCCTGGGAGACCTCGATCTCGACGCCGTCGGCCCCGGTCCAGAAGAACTTCGCGTCACGTTCGACGATCTCGGCGGCGGGCACGTACGCGCCACGGGAGTCCGTGTACGCGTACGCCTGCACCATGCCCTGGTTGTACAGGCGGCGGTAGGGCTCGCTGCCGGAAACATCGCCCAGGTCGAAGAGCACTTTCTGCCAGAATCGCGCGTACAGCAGGTGCAGCACCGCGTGCTCCACACCGCCGATGTACAGGTCGACACCGCCCGGATCGTTCGGGCCGTGCTCGGCCGTGCGCGGGCCGAGCCAGTACTTCTCGTTCTCCTCGGCGCAGAACGTCTCGGTGTTGGAGGGGTCGGCGTAGCGCAGCTGGTACCAGGAGCTACCGGCCCAGTTGGGCATCACATTGGTGTCGCGGCGGTACTGCTTGGGCCCGTCGCCCAGATCCAGCTCCACGTTCACCCAGTCGGTGGCCTTGGCCAGCGGCGGGGACGGCTCGGAGGCGGCGTCGTCGGCGTCGAAGGTGACCGGCGCGAAGTCTTCCATCTCCGGAAGTTCCACGGGCAGCATGGATTCCGGCAGTGCGTGAGCCACGCCGTCGGCGTCGTAGACGATCGGGAACGGCTCGCCCCAGTACCGCTGACGCGCGAACAGCCAGTCGCGCAGCTTGTACTGGACGGTGCCGGTGCCGTGACCCTCGGCTTCGAGGTGACCGATCATCGTCGCCTTGGCCTCGTCGACCGAAAGCCCGTTCAGGAAGCCGGAATTCACCAGCTTGCCCTCGCCGGAGTGGACCGCTTCGGCGACGTTCCCGCCGTCGATCACCTCGATGATCGGCAGATTCAGCGTCGTCGCGAAATCCCAGTCACGGCTGTCGTGGCCGGGCACAGCCATGATGGCGCCGGTGCCGTAGCCGCTCAGCACGTAGTCGGCGATGAAGATCGGCACCTGTGAGCCGTCGGCCGGGTTGGTGGCGTAGGAGCCGAGGAAGACGCCGGTCTTCTCCTTGTTCTCCTGACGTTCCAGATCCGACTTTGCCGCGATCGACTTGCGGTATGCGGCAACGGCTTCCGCGGGGGTGGCGCTGTCGTTGGTCCAGCGGGCATCCGTATCGGCGGGCCAGGCGGCGGCGGTCAGTTTGTCGACCAGCTCGTGCTCCGGGGCCAGCACCACGTACGTCGCGCCGAACAGGGTGTCGGGGCGGGTGGTGAACACCTCGATGGTCTCGCCGTCGGCGTCGAACCGCACCTGGGCGCCACGCGAGCGCCCGATCCAGTTGCGCTGCATGGACTTCACGTTGTCCGGCCAGTCCAGGGTGTCCAGGTCGTCGACCAGGCGGTCGGAGTAGGCGGTGATGCGCATCATCCACTGCCACATGCGCTTACGGAACACGGGGAAGTTCCCGCGCTCGCTGCGCCCGTCGGCGGTGACCTCTTCGTTCGACAGCACGGTGCCGAGTCCCGGGCACCAGTTGACGATCGAATCCGATTGGTACACCAGGCGGTACGAGTCGATCAGCGCGCCTCGCTCAGCCGCCGACATGGTGTTCCAGTCCCCTTCGGGGACCGGCCGCGCGCCGGTCGCGAACTGCTCTTCCAGCTCCGCGATCGGCCGGGCCCGACCGGCTTCCTGGTCGTACCAGGCGTTGTAGATGCGCAGGAAGATCCACTGCGTCCACCGGTAGTACTCGGGGTCGGTGGTGGCGAACGAACGCCGCGGGTCGTGGCCGAGGCCCAGCCGGTCCAGCTGACGCTGCATGGTCGCGATGTTGGCTTCGGTGGTCACCCGCGGGTGCGCGCCGGTCTGTACCGCGTACTGCTCGGCGGGCAGACCGAAGGCGTCGTAGCCGAGCGCGTGCAGCACGTTGCGCCCACGCATGCGGTGGTAGCGGCCGAAGACGTCGGTGGCGATATAGCCCAGCGGGTGGCCGACGTGCAGGCCTGCGCCCGAGGGGAACGGGAACATGTCCTGGATGAACAGCTTGTCGGCCGGCGTCTCCCCGGCGAGCGGCCCGACCGGGTTGGGCGCGTTGAAGGTGCCGCGCTCGGTCCAGTTCTGCTGCCAGCGGCGTTCGATCCGCCCAGCCAGCTCGGCGTTGTACCGGTGCTGAGGTACGTCAGTCTCGGTTGCACGAGTGTCCTGCACGGTCCTGCCTTCTTGTTCTCGCCGATCCCCGGTAAACATCGTCTAACAGCGTAGAACGTGGACGCGAGGCGATTTCCCAAGGGCCGAGAACATGGCGCGCGGCCGCGACGGCACGCGCCGTCGGTGTGTGGCCGGTCACGCTCGGCGGGGAGCCCTGATTTCGGGCCTTTACGGGTGCGCTAGCCTGCATGAATGGTCGTCGTCGCTCTCCTGTTGTTCGCGCTGGCCGCGGTCGCGATTGTGACCGGCGTGCTCGGACTGCTCGGCAAACTGCCCCGCAACCGCTTCCTCGGTGTCACCACCGAAGCCGCGCTGCACAGTGACGACAATTTCCGCCTCGCCAACCGCATCGCCGCCCCCACCTCCGTCGGCGCGGGCGCCCTGCTGTTCGCCGGCGGACTGGTCGTGCTGGTCGCCGGTGGTCTCGCGAGCGTCGGCGTAGCCGCGCTCGTCGCGGTCATCGCCATCTTCACCCTCGGCGCAGGCGCCAACGCCGCCGCCCGCACAGTAGAACCCCTCCTCCCGCCCGCCCCCGTCGGCGGCTGCGGCTCGTCCTGCGGCGGCTGCTCCCTCCGCGACACCTGCGCCCCCGCCAACTAACCCTCTAGCGGCAGGGTCCTGCGTTCCGGTACAACAGGAGGCAGGACCTTGATCGGGGGGAATTGTGAAGGTTGTTGGGGCTGGGCTTGTTCTTGCGCTGATCGGGGCGATCACTACCGGCTATTCGGCGACCGCGGGGATCGTGCTGATTGTCGTCGGGGCGGTCGCTGTGGTGGTCGGTGGCGTTCTCGCCTTTCGCGATCCCGGAGGTTCTCGGAAGTCGAAGCGGTGGTGGGCCGCGGGGTCGACCGCGGGCGGGGTCAGCTGGTTCGGTGACGGCGGCGGGCAGTCGCACGGCGGCGGTGGGGGAAACAGCGGCAGCGGCGGGCACGGTGGCGGCGGTTGTAGCGGTGGCTGCGGAGGCGGCGGCTGTGGGGGTGGCGGCGGCGAATGATCGCTGACCGCACCCTCGACAGTGGTTGAACCACAAGGGGATTGCAAGAACGCGCGGTTACGGTCGGCCTCGACATACCGAAGGTAGGGCTCGTGCGCCTCAGCAAGGTCGCCGCCACTGTTTTCGCCTTCTTGTCGGAGGGCTCGGCGTGGTGGGAATCGTGGCCTAGGTAATTCGGTGCCGCCGGTCTGCGGCGGCGCTCATCTCGGGGGAGGAACCATGGTCTTTGTCGTGGCGTTCATCGTCGCTGTAGTCGTGCTGTTGCTCGGCGGTGGTATCGGAGCAGTGCTGCTGGCGACCACGATCGTGCTGGTGCTGTTCGGGCTCGTCATGCTCGGTGCCACACCGGAAGCCAGAACCGAACGTGACGCGGCCGCGGTTCGTCGGGCGCGTCGGCGTGCGACGTCGGGGCAGGTGCGGCGTGCGACGAGCCGGAGACGGTCGGCGTGGTCGAGTGGAGGTGGCCGCAGTGATTCGTCGAGCGGTGACTATTCGTCGACCAGTGGTGATTGACGGTCGCTGCTGCGACATCGTTTCGCACGGAAAGCGTTCGGGTACAACGTAGTAACAACTGATCTGGGGGGAATCATGAAGGTATTCGGGCTCGGACTGGCACTGTTCTTCGTCGGATTGTTCATCGGCGCATTCGAACCGGTGCTCGGTGTGCTGGTCATCTTGGTCTCGGTGGGCTTCATCGCGACCGGTTGTGTCCAGCTCAACCGCGCGTCCGGACATCGACAGACGCACTCCGGCGGCCGCCGCGATCGGGGTTGGGCCGCGGGCGGAGCCGCTGCTGCGGGCACGTACGGCTCCGGCGACAGCGGTAGTAGCGGAAGCAGTTGCGGCGGCGGAGGCGGCGGCGGTTGTGGTGGGGGAGGCGGCGGCGGGGGCTGCTGACCGGGCGTTCTCACCGCTGGTCGACCGCAAGGGGATTGCAAGAACGCGCGGTTACGGTCGGCCTCGACATACCGATCCAGGTAGGGGGTCCCCATGAACTTCATCGATGTGATCGCCACGTTGCTCGCGATCGTCGTAGTCGCGGTATTTGCCGTTCTGGTCATCGGAGGTCCGGTGGTGATCATCGGGATGATCATTCGGGCGACCGATACCCCGGCCGACAGGACCAGGCGCGCGCAGCGGGCCGCGAATCTACAGCGGGCGCGCACCCACTCGCGGGCACGGCGCTCGGGCTCGAGTGGCTGGAGCTCCACTGACAGCAGCTGGTCCAGCGGCAGCGCCTGGTCGGCGAGCAGCGACTCCGGATCCAGCAGCGGCAGCAGTTGCGGCGGCGGCAGTAGCAGCAGCTGCGGTGGGGGAAGTAGCAGTAGTTGCGGCGGCGGAAGTAGCTGCTGATATCTGAACGGACAATCCTCATGCTCTACGCTGCGGGAATTCTGGTAGCTCTGGTCGGGCTGATCGCCGCCGGCCATTCGCCGCTGGCCGGCCTCGGCCTGCTGGGCTTCGCGGTGACACTGCTGACGATCGGCGGTGTGCTGAGTTTCCGGAATTCGCGCCGCTTGCGGTCGAAATACCAGCGTCTGCGGATCGATACCGGCGGCAAGGCCGGTCGACGAGGGATCGACGACGCGGACTCGCTGAGCGCGACCTACGGCGGCGGCGACTGAGGACTGGTTGCCGCGTCGGGCTGCCTGAAAGCGAATTGCAAGGACTCGCGATTACGGTCGGTCCAGACATACCCGGTCGCACCACGCGTTCGACATTCGCAGGAGGTTTCCGATGGCAGCTACGCGTTCTGACCTGCGGGGGAGCAGGGAGTACATGGCCGGGGCGTTGGTGCTGCTGATTGTCGGGCTGATCTCCGCGGCATACGGATGGATGTTCACGGCGGCGATCCTGTTCTGCTCGCTGGTGTTCTTCATCATGGGCGTCACCCGGATCGTGCTGCGGCCGAAGCGGGGCACCGGTGGCGCTGCGCGCAGGTCGGGATGGCTTGCCGCGGGGAGTGCCGGTGCCGGGTTCGCCGGGACCGACGGAGGCAGCGGTGATGGTGGCAGCGGGGGTAGTTGTGGTGGCGGGAGCGGGTGCGGCGGCGGGGGCGGCTGCGGTGGTGGCGGCGGGTGCTGAACCGCGGATGACCGGGACCTGGTGGAGGGGGCCGGGTCCCGGTCGTGGTGACCCGGCCGGTGGCCGGGTCGGGTTCCGTTGTCGAAGGGTTACCGCAGGTCGACGAGGGCGGCGTGGACGGCGTGCCCGGCGGCGGGATCGCCGACCGTGATGCGAGCGCTGCCGTCCGGGTAGGCCTTCGCTTTGATACCGGCGCGGCGCAGGGCGGTGGCCACGCCGGGTCCGGGTAGGTAGAGGAAGTTCGCGTGACTGGGCGGTACGTCGATTCCGCAGGCGCGCAGAGTGATTCGCAGGCTGTCGCGTTCGCGGTTGATGCGGTCGACCCGGTCGCGGAGTTCCGTGCCCGCCGCGTAGGCGGCGCGCACCGCGGCGATGGACGCGGTGGGAGTGCCGAAGGGCAACTGCTGGTGGCGGATTCGTTCGATCAGTTTTCCGCGGCCCACGCAGTAGCCGATCCGCAGCCCGGCCAGTCCGTACGCCTTCGAGAAGGTGCGCAGGATCAACAGATTCGGGTGACGGTGCAGCAGGGTGTGGATATCGAGACGGTCCGCCGGATCGAGGAATTCGACGTAGGCCTCGTCGAGGAGCACCGGTACGCGGTGCGGTATCGCGGCGAGGAAGGAGCGCACCGCCGTCGCGTCGAGGACGGTGCCGGTGGGATTGTGCGGGCGGCACAGCACGACCAGGCAGGTGCGCCGGTTCACCGAGCGGCGCATGGCGGTCAGATCCTGATTGCCGCCGGAGTCGAGGGGGATCGGGACAAGGGTCATCCCGGCCATCTCGGCCATGATCGGGTAGCCGTCGAAAGTGGGTGTGCCGGTGAGAAGTTCACCGGTGCCGAGCGCCCGCATCACCTGCATGGCGACACCGGTGGCCCCCGCGCCGACCACCACATCGTCGGGCGAGACCCCGAGGTGGTCGGCGATCACCCGCGGCAGTTCCTCCGGCAGGAACTCCGGATACCGGTTGGCCTGGGTGAGCGCGGCATTCACCGCTGCCAGCACGGAGGGCAGTGGGGGAAAGGGGTTCTCGCTGAGACCGAGGTCGAACAGCGTGGGTGTCGCCGTGGCATGGAACCGACGGGAGGGGATCGTCGGTTCCACCAGCCGCACAGTCATCGCGCCGCGCCCCAGCGAATAGCCGCCGCACCGGCGAAATCACCCGCGTGCGCGAACGCCGACAGCAGAACCACCGACCCGTTGCGCAACCGGCCTGCTCGGTTCTCCGCATCGAGAGTGACGGGAATGCCCGCGGCGAACAGGTTTCCGCACTGGTCGAAGGTATCGGGATGACGTTCGGCGGGCAGCTCCAGCGCGTCGTGCCAGTTGCGCAGGAACAGCCGGTTCGGCTGATTGGTGACGAAGGTGTCGATATCGCTGCTCTTCACTCCGATCCGTTTGCAGACCTCCAGCGCCACCTCCGGCACCAGCCGATTGCCACGCGCGAACACCTTGGTGATCTTGGATTCGGAGAAGCTCACGCAGCCCTGGCCCTCGCCCGGCTCCCAGTACTTGCGCGGACCGTTCGTGGAAAAGTCCATGTCACCGGCGAATTCGGGATAGGTGCGGGTTTCGATATCGAGGATCGGGCCCGAATCATCCTTGCGCAGCAGGCCGATTCCGCACCCGTCGCCCGGCACCGGAGCCTGCGCCAATTTCCGGATATCGGGCTGGGTGAACACCGGGCCCGCACAATTCTGCGCGGCGACGATCAGCGCGGTCTTCGCCTCGCTGGTGGCCATCATCATCCGGGCCATCGCCATCATCTGGACGAACGCGGCGCACCCGCTGTTGTGCACGTCGAGTACCTGCGACGGACGAGCGCCGAGCCGGCGAGCCAGTTCGGGGCCCGCGCCGAGCACCGGATTGTCGGGCAGTTGGGTGTGGGTGATGATGATGTCGATCTCGGACGCGAGGTCGGCGCCGTGGCGTTCGCGCAGCTGGGCGAAAGCCTGCTCGGCCATGTCGACGGCGGTTTCGTCGCGGCCGATGTGATGACGGCCGGTCGGCGAACGGAACATCACGTTCTTCGCCATCCGCTCCGAGCGGGAGAACTGGGTGAAGTAGTCGGTCGGGACGGGGTCGCCGGGCAGATAGCTCGCGACGTCGATCAGACTCACCTGCGGCATGTTCACTGCATCCACTCCGGCTTGATCGGCAGCCCGTTGGCCGCGCGGTATTCACAAATGGCTTTGAGGTTGTCCAGCTCGAGCTGGTGTCCGGCGGAGAACATCTCCCAGAAGTCGCCCACCCAGACGGGCCGCTTCGGCGGCGCGGTTTCGGGGTAGCCGTTCTCGTCGTAGAAGGGGTGCTTGCAGTTGATCCACGTCACCACCGAGCCGGGTTTGTTGAACACCACCTGGGCGTCGACCACCCGCATCAGGTAGATCATCCAGAGGTGCTCGGACTGGTCCCACGCGCAGTGATAGTCGACGGTCATCGCGTCGGAATGGGCGACGGTGCGGGTGAAACACTTGGTCGCGTCACCGAGACGGTCGTAGGACAGCCACAGGCCGGGCTCCTCGGTTTCGGTGAATCCGCGCAGGCTGTAGGTCCATTCCTCGAGCGAGCGGGTGTCGGCGAGGTATTCGTAGACCTCACGCGGGGGAGCCGCGATGTAGGTCTGCACGGGGCAGTAGTCGCCGAAGATCTGGTCGTGCGGATACACCGATCTCAGCATGTCCATGATGATCGGCGTTGTGGTCTCGCGGTCGGAGTTCTCGATGCGGAGGACGCCGGGCACCACCTCCTCGGGGATGTCGGACAGGGCAGGCAGGGCGCTGATGGTCACGGTGTGCTCCTGGATGATTCGAGGGCTGACAGAAAGGGGAGGAAAGGCGGGACTTCGTCGGGGTCGCAGAGGATTTCGAGAAACGACGGCCCGGTGGCGGCGAAGCTGAGATCCAGTGCGCCGGACAATCGGGGGGCGTCGGAGACGGTGCGGGCGGGCAGCCCGGGGAACATGGCGGCGATGCCTGCTCCCAGATGTGACGGCTGAAAACGGTTGAAGCTGTAGCGGTCCCGGTAGTAGAGCTGTTCACGGGTGACGCACATGGCGTGCGCGTTGTTGTTGAACACCACGAAGGTGATGGGCAGGTCGTGTTCGATCGCGGTGTGGATTTCCATGCCGTGCATGAAGAACGAGCCGTCACCGGCGATGACGACGGTGCGGTGCGGGCCGTCGGGCGCGGCGCGGCGGGCGAACGCGGATCCGATACCCGCACCGAACGCGTAGCCCATTCCGCCCATCCCGAGTGCGACCGTGAAACGTCCGCGCTCGGGTACCCGTAGGTAATGCACCACTGAAGCGCCGGTGTTACCCGCGTCGGCGAAAATGTCGGCGCCCTCGGGCAGCGCGCGCTGGATCGCCTCGACGACGGTGCGATAGCGCAGGCCGGGTCCCGCCGCTGCGGGGACGGGCATCGGCGTGAGCTCGGCGGAACCCCGGCTTGTTGTGGCCCCCGCTCCGATGTCGGCCAGCAGCGTCGCGATGGTTTGCGCGAGATCCGCGCTGGTGGCGTGGGTGGCCGCGAGGTACGGCGCATGTGCGCCGATGCTGAGGACCGGCAGGTCGGCGAGGGCCGCGTCGAGCCCCGCGCGGGCAGTGACCGGGAGGCGGGTGCCGACGAGCAGGCAGGCGCTGGCCGCCGACAGGGCTTCGACCAGCTCGGCATGGCCCATGCTGCCCGCCACACCGCAGTAGCCGGGACCGGTGTTGGAGTACACGTCCTTGGCATCGGGGGCCACACCGATGGCGGCATCGAGTGTGGCGACCAGTTCGGCGAGTTCCGCACGGGCATCGTCGCGGGCGACCTGATCACCGGCGATGATCACCACCTTCCCGGTGCGCTGGGCGTTGGTGAGTTCGGTCGCGATCGTGTGCGGCGACGTCGCTGCCGGCGAAATCGGCGAGGCGCGATCTGGCCGTGCTCCGTCGGATGGGGTCGCAACGGTGTCGAACTGTCGCGCGACGATGACATCCGGCATCAGTTGCTGCTGAACATCTTTCGGTATCAGCAGCACCGCCGGTCCACCACTCTCCGCGGCTGTGATCGCCGCGGCGAGCTGTGCGGGCAGCTCGAGCGGATCGGTCACCCGAGCGCAGTACTTGCTGATCGTCGCGAACAACGCTGCCGCGTCGATGGATTCGGACAAGCCGCTCGAATCCTGAAACGCGCCGAGACCTTCCAGGCTGGTCGGCGGCTGTCCGATCAACGCCAGCACCGGAACCCGGGATGTGAACGATTCGGCTAGTCCGGCAACGAGATTCACCGCACCACCGCCGGACGTGGCGGCCACGACACCCAGCCCGCCGGTGCTGCGCGCATATCCGTCGGCCATGGTCGCCGCGGAGAACTCGTGCTTGGCGACGATGCCGGCCGGTGCGCCGTCCGCCTCGAAGATCGCGTCGTAGAGGTCCTCGATATTGGCGCCGTCGACGCCGAAGATCTGGGTGATTCCCCGGTCGGCTACCGTTCGTACCAGGTAGTCCACCACTCTGTCCGGCATCGGACCTCCTTCTCCGCGACGAAATGTGACGCTGTGGTGCACCGCGTCTGATGGGGTTACGAGGCGCGCCGAGGGGGAGTTCAGAGGGTGGGTGAAAACCACCCCTTGTGTGTACGTACACATATACGTATAGTGGGTTCATGCCCAACAAGACGATCTACGTAGCCGACGACGATCTCCCCGTGTTCCAGCGGGCGCAGGAGCTCGTCGGCGGAAACCTCTCCAGCACCGTGGTCAGCGCGCTGCGCAGGCTCATCGAACTGGAGGAAGGTCGTGAGGCCGGCTTCGAAGAGGTTGTCCTGCAGGTGGGTCGCGACGGTGTCCGGCAGGTGCGCTTCCAGGGCGTGCTGCTGGGTGAATGGCGCGATGTCGGCGACAAGCGGGTGCTGCACCAGCAGGTCTACCGCAGCCGCAAGGGCAAGCTCGTGCTCCACACGCACTCGGCGCTGTGGTCGGAATACCCGACCGGGGACGCCGCGGGCGACATGAAGGACTGGAAGTACTGGCGCCGTATGTTCGGCATCGGTGACCGGCCGTGGGACTGGGGCGACTACGAGTACGAGATCCTCGACGACCTGAAAGCCCTGAAGGATCGCGTGCCCGACAAGCTCTATCGCAAGGTCGAGGACATCACTGCGCACCCGCAGATCGAGGAACTCGACATCTAGCTCCGTCCTCGGACGAACAACCACACACCGCACACATCAACCGCAGCCCCTGGGGGCTGTGTCGATAACTCATGCACTTATTCGCAGCAATGAATGTAATCCTGTGGAAAGGGACGATCATGGTCAACTCGGCCATCACCGCACGCGGTCTCCAAAAGGCCTACGGCGACAAAACAGTTCTCGACGGCATCGACATCACCGTCGCCGAGGGCACCGTGTTCTCGTTGCTCGGCCCCAACGGCGCGGGCAAGACCACCACCGTGCAGATCCTCACCACACTGATCGCCGCCGACGGCGGCGAGTGCACCGTGGGCGGCCATGATGTGGCGACCGACCGAGGCGGGGTGCGCGAGCTGATCGGCGTCACGGGGCAGTTCGCCGCGGTCGACGAGCTACTGACCGGCCGGGAGAACCTGCACATGATGGGGGATCTGAACCATCTGCCGCGCCGCGAGACCCGCACGCTCGCCGACGAATTGCTGCAACGTTTCGACCTGGTCGAGGCAGCCGACAAGCCCGCGAGCACCTACTCCGGCGGCATGACCCGCAGGCTCGATCTGGCGATGACGCTGGTCGGCAATCCGCGGGTGATCTTCCTCGACGAACCGACCACCGGCCTCGATCCGCGCAGCCGCCGCTCCATCTGGGAGATCATCCGCGGCCTGGTCGACGATCTCGGCGTCACCGTCTTCCTCACCACCCAGTACCTCGAGGAGTCCGACCAGCTGGCCGATCGCATCGCGGTGCTCGACAACGGCCGAATCGTCGCGGAAGGCACTGCGGCAGAACTGAAGCGCCTGATTCCCGGCGGCCACATCCGCATCGACTTCACCGATCAGCCCGATGTGGACGCCGCTCAGCGCGCGTTCGGCTCGACGGCGAAGGTGGTCGAGGGCACCGACGGGCTGACCCTCGCCGTGCCCAGCGACGGCGGCGTGCGTTCCCTGCGTGCCGTCCTCGACCTCCTCGATGCCGAAAACATCGAAGCGGGCGGCATTTCCGTGCACACCCCCAACCTCGACGACGTCTTCCTCACCCTCACCGGCCGCGCCACCATCGAGCAGGAGTCTCTGCGATGACCACTCAGATCAAGTCCAAGTCCTACGCCGTCGCCGACACCATGACGATGCTGCGACGCAACATGATTCACGTCAAGCGCTATCCCAGCATGACGTTCAGCATCATCATCATGCCGATCGTGCTGATGCTGGTGTTCAAGTACGTCTTCGGCGGGGCGCTCGAGAAGTCCTCGGGCGGTAGCTATATCGACTATCTGGCGCCGGGCATGATGCTGCTGTTGCCCGCCTACCTGACGGTGTCGGTAGCGGTCTCGATCGCCACCGACGCGAGCAAGGGCATCGTGAATCGCTTTCGGGTGATGGCGATCTCGCAGTCGTCGGTGCTCACCGGGCATGTGCTCGGCGCGCTCATCCAGGCGATGGCGGGTGTTGTCGCGATGACCGCCGTCGCGATGCTGGTCGGCTTCCGGCCGAACGCGAACGTCGTGGAGTGGGTCGGCGCGTTCGGGCTGCTCGCCCTGGTGACCTTCGCCTTCACCTGGCTCGCCATCGCGCTCGGCCTGCTCTCGCCCACTCCCGAAAGTGCCAGCAACGCACCGTTTCCCATCGTGCTGCTGCCCTTCCTCGGCAGTGGTCTGGTCGCCACCGACACGATGCCGGTCGGCATGCGTCAGTTCGCCGAATACCAGCCCTTCACCCCGATCACCGAGACGCTGCGCGGACTGCTGATGGGTACCGAGATCGGCGCCAACGGCTGGGTCTCGCTGGTCTGGTGCGCGGTCATCGCCGGCGGCGGCTTCCTGTGGTCGAAGTCGATCTTCCGCAAGCAAGCGAAGTAGCCTGTCGCGCACACGGTCCGGTCTCCCCCGCGGAGACCGGACCGTTTCGCGTTCAGACCTGGGCGACCAAGACCGTCCGGCCGGAATCGACGGACGTGATCTCCACTGTGCTGATCGAATCCGGCGGGGCGTCGATGGTGCGATCCACCGTCAGCTCGGTGCCGGGGCCCGCGGGCCACCGGTCGAGTTCGAAGCGCTGCTCACCCGCGGTCACCACCAGCCCGTAGGTGCGGGTGTAGCCGGAGCCGTAGGCGCTCGGCGCGTAGCTGCAGGTCATCACCAGGCGCGTGCGGTCACCGTCGCGCACCAGCTTCACCTGCGCGCTCACCGGCGTCTGCTCCACCGCCTGCATCTGCTGCTCCGCGACGATCTGCTCGGTCGGCGTCTCCGAGCGCGCCACGGTGACGGTCACCGGAATCGCGATCGCCACCGCTGCCGCGGCAGCCGCCACCGCGCTGCCGATACTCGTCCAGCGCCGCCGCCGCGTGCGCCGTTCGGCCGCCGCGGCCAGCGACGGGAGCAGATCGGGGACCTGTGACGGAGCCGGCTCGGGCGAGGCGATCATCGACAGCGCGGTATCGCGGTCGACCAGGGCGAGCATGCCCGGCAGCCCGGACAGCTCGGCGACGGCCTGCTGGCAGGGCGCGCAACCGAGCAGATGCGCCTCGTATTCGCGCCGCTCGGCGGCGCCGAGCGAACCGAGGACATAGGCCGCGTCCCAGGTGCTGTACTCGTCGGCGAGGTCGGTCATCGGTTCGTCACCCCCATCTCCTGTAGCGCGAGTCGCATGGCGCGCATGCCGTAGTGCAAGCGCGATTTCACGGTTCCCGGCGGGATGCCCAGCTCGTCGGCGATCTGGGCCATGCCGAGGCCGCGATAGTAGGCCCGCACGATCACCTCGCGATGATCCGGGCTGAGCGTGCTGAGCGCGTCGGCGACCAGCCAGCCGTCGAGCGCCCGATCCGATTGGTCGGGGCTCACCTGCTCGGGTGGGTTGTCGGTGCCGAACTCGCGGCGGTGCCTGGCACTGCGATGCTCGTCGACCGCGAGATTACGAGCCACGGTGAACAACCAGGCGCGCGGTGAGGTATCGGTCTGCTCCAGCACGGCCGGGCGTTGCCAGGCGCGCAGCAGAGTTTCCTGCACGATGTCCTCGGCCCGGCCGGGATCGCGTACCAAGCCGAGGGTGAAACGCCACAGCGCGGGTGCGTGCTCGGCATAGAGCGCGCGCATCAGTTCGTCGCGACCATCGTTCATCGGCGGCCCTGGTCACTGCTCGTCGAAATTCATATGTCACTCCTGCTCGTGTGAAGGAGTAACGGGATCAGTTGCGTTCGAGTTCAATCGGGTGTGTCGCCAGCAGGGCCAGCGGCAACGGCTGACGGCGCAAGACCGCGGACCACAGGTCGTGGCGGTCGGTGGCGATCGGATCCGACGGCAGCGCCGAGACCACGATCCAATCGTCGTTGTCGAGTTCGCCGTCGAGCTGGCCCATCGACCAGCCCGCGTAGCCGGCGAAGATCCGGATCTTGTCCAGGAGCGGTCCGATCTCGGCGGGGTCGGCGTCCAGATCGACCAGCACCACCCGGCCGTCGACCCGGCGCAGGCCGCGGATGTCGGAGATGTCGACGCCGGCGCGCAGCACCCCCAGGCACAGCGCCGCATCGCGTTTGACCGGGCCGCCGATGTAGAGATCGGTCGGGGTGGCGGCCAGGTCCGCCCAGGCGGGCAGCACATCCACGACCGGGGTCTCACTCGGCCGGTTCAGCACCACGCCGAGGCTGCCCGCGTCGTTGTGCTCGATCACATACACGACGGTGCGCCGGAAAGTAGGTTCCACCAGGTCTGTCGCGGACACCAGCAGATTGCCCGCGCGGACGTTCACCGCCGGCTGACCGCGCCGCCGATCGTCGCCGTGCCCGTCGCGAGTCCGGCGCTCGTCCGGGTCGTCTCCGCCTGCCACCGAGCCATCATCGCATTGGAGCGGCGGTGCGCGCTTCCCGCGCAGCGGATCGGAACCGGAATTTCTTCGTGCGTGGACCCCGCGATCGACCGGTAGGGTCGCGCTATGCACTCGCCCGAAGTCCTACTCGACGACAACGACGCTGTGTACGACTACTACCTGCGGCATCAGCAGAACAGGTGGAAGGCGCTTGCCTCGTACGCGGTGCTGGCCCGGCGGTTCCGGCCGCGCGTGACGTTCGCCGAAGGCGCGAAACAGCAGTTGAAGGCGCTGATCCGCAGCGGTCGGCCGGTGATCTACGCGATCAACCACCTCTCGACCAGCGACCCGTACACGGTCGCGGCGACGGCGTGGCGCTCACCGCTGCGCTCGAAGATCGGGCGGGTGCGGGTGCTGGCGAAGGACGAGCTCTTCCTCGATCCCGAGCAGCGGCGCAAGGTGGACATGATGGGCGGGATCCCGGTGTTCCGCGGCAAGGACCACGGCATTCGCGCCGTCAATGCCGCAGGTCAGCGGATGATGGATGTGTGCGCGCAGCGGCTGGCCGCCGGTGATCACCTCGCGATCTTCCCCGAGGGGACCTGCAATGAGGTAGATCACACCAAGGTGCAGGCGGTCGGCAGCGGAATCGGGCATATCGCGTTCCGCGCGGCCAAACTGGACGCCGCGCCCGCGCTGGTCGCCATGGGGATGAACTACGGGTCCTATGCGGCCGGTGTCGAACCGACCGCGGCCGAGGTGGTGTCGGGCAGCGCCTACTTCCGGGCGCCGATTCTCGAGTTGCCGCAGCGACCCGCCGACATCGCCAGGCTGGTCAAAGACGAGCTGCAACTGGCTGTCGACGGGGCCGTCGCGCGCTACTGAGGTAGACCGAACAACTCTCTGGCTCGTTGCGGGACGTAGGCGATGTAGTCGGGGCGGGTGGTGATGAAATGCAGGACGACCGGGCACATCGGCAGGACGCTGAAACCTTGGTCTCTGCTGGTGTCCAGCGCGGCTTTGACCAGGGTGTTCGCCAGTCCTCGGCCTTCGAATCGGGGGTAGATCTCGGTGTGCACGAGGGCGCGTTCGTCCCCGGTGTCCTGGTATTCGATGTAGCCGGCGGGTTGACCGTCGGCGGTGAGTTCGAACCGCTCGAGCGCGGTGTTGTTGCGGACCTCGGTCGCCATAGGTCGACGCTACCGTGTTCGGGAGGACAACCCACTGAGCAAATGAGAACATGGGTCACTCCCCGACCACCTGCGAGCCGTTGCGCGCCTGACGAAAGGCCGAGAGCGAACGGTCGAGCTCGGAAACGACACTATGAATACACGGAGAGGCGGAACAGATGGCCGGCGAACCGCTTGTCGTGCTCGCTCCCGACAAGTTCAAGGGGTCGTTGACCGCGCCGGAGGTGGCCAGGGCTCTGGCCAGGGGAATCGCTCGGCGTGCGCCGAAGGCGCAGGTGCGGTGTGTGCCGGTGGCCGACGGTGGTGACGGGATGGTCGACGCCTTCGTGGCGTCGGGGTGGAAGCGGGTGGAGGTCGCCGCGCCCGGGCCCACGGGGGAGCAATCGACGGCGGTGTACGCGGTGCGGGGGGATATCGCGGTGGTGGAGTTGGCGGCTGCCGTGGGGCTGGTGAAGTTGCCCGGTGGGCGGCTGGATCCGCTGCGGGCCGATACGTTCGGGTTGGGGGTTGCCGTCGTGCACGCGCTCGACGGCGGGGCGAGGGAGATCGTGCTCGGGGTCGGCGGCAGCGCTTCGACCGACGGTGGATCGGGGTTGTTGCGGGCGCTCGGGTTGCGGTTGCTCGATCAGGAGGGGCGGGAACTGGCGGGCCGCGGGGACGTGGCCGCGTTGCTCGAGCAGGTTGCCTCGGTGGATCGAGGTGGGTTGCATCCGGCGGTCGCGACGACGCTGTTCACGCTGGCCTGCGATGTGGACAATCCGTTGCTCGGGCCGGCTGGTGCGGTAGCGGTGTACGCGCCACAGAAGGGCGCCAGTGCTCGGCAGATGCTGAAACTCGAAGCGGGGCTTACCAACTGGGCGGCCGTGCTGGGCAGGGGCTATGCGGAGATCGGTGGGGCGGGCGCGGCGGGCGGCACCGGGTTCGGGGCGCTCGCGGTGCTGGGCGCGCAGGTGCGCAGCGGGATCGATGTACTGCTCGAGCTGCTGGAATTCCCGGCCCTCATCGACGGGGCCAGGCTGGTAGTCACCGGTGAGGGCTCGCTGGATCACCAGAGCATGCACGGGAAGGCGCCGGTCGGGGTCGCGGCGGCGGCGAAGAAGGCGGGCGTGCCGGTGATCGCGGCGGTAGGGCGAACCCTGTTGTCGCCAGGGGAGATTCGAGCCGCGGGATTCGCCGCGTGTTATCCGCTCAGCGACCTCGAGCCCGATCCCGCGTGCTCGATCATCGCGGCGGCCGACCTACTCGAACGCATCGGCGAGCGGATCGCCATGGAGCACTTGTGCCGGATGCGCTGACGGTTACAGCGCGATTCGGGAGGACGAAGGCTGCGGGGCAGTCGGCCGGGTAGTGGTGGCCAGCGCCTCGCGATTCTCATCGCCCCAGGTCTCGAGCGGTTCCAGCGCGAGGCGAAGGGCCTCGCCGAGCGGGGTGAGCGAGTACTCCACCCGCGGCGGGATCTCGGGGAAGATCTCGCGGTGCACCACGCCGGTGCTCTCCAGGTGCCGCAGGTTCTCGGCGAGCACCTTCTCGCTCACACCCTCGAGCATCCGCCGGATCTGACCGAATCGCTGCGGCCCGGCGCCGAGCACCCACATCAGGTGCAGCTTCCATTTACCGCCGACGACGTCGATGGCCAGGCTCATACCGCACACATCGTGATCTGCGTCACTGCTCAACGTCGCCACACCCTTCTGACCGTATTTCGAACCTCTGGGTAAGCAACCACACCCGAACGTTCGGTCTTCCCGACGATACTCGCGCCGACCACCATGGAAAGCGGCGCCGAACCAACCAGTATCGAGAATCGAAGGGCCACAACATGTCCGAGCAGACCGCTCCCCGTTCCGTTTCCGTTCTCGGCCTCGGCCCGATGGGCCAGGCCATGACCAGGGCCTTCCTCGAAGCGGGCGTCGAGGTGACGGTGTGGAATCGCAGCACCGCCAAGGTCGATGCCATGGTGGCGCTGGGTGCCGAGCGCGCAGGCACCGTCGCCGAGGCGCTCGATGCCAACGAGGTCTCCGTGCTCAGCCTCACCCATTACGACGCCATGTACGACGTGCTCGGCCAGGCGATCGACCACCTGCCCGGCAAGGTGATCGCCAACCTGTCCTCCGATTCACCGGACAAGGCGCGGGCGGGCGCGCGGTGGGTTCGCGAGCGGGGCGCCGAATTCCTCTCCGGCGGAGTGATGTCGGCGGGCGACAACATCGTCCATCCCTCGTCCTACATCTTCTACAGCGGCCCGAAGACGGTTTTCGACGCGCACGCCGAGCTGCTGCGCCCGCTCAGCCCGCAGGAATACCTGGGCGCGGACGATGGCTTGGCCCAGATCTTCTACCAGGCCCTGCTGATCACCTTCCATCCGTGGTTGCTGGCGTTCGACCAGGCGTCGGCGATGATCGCGAACTCCGGCCACAGCATCGACCAGTTCGTACCGTTCGCCGTCCGCTCCGCCGGCGCCTACCCGTTCTTCATCGAACAGTTCGCCGAGGCGAACAAGGCAGGCGGGTTCGCGGAGCTCTCGCACCTGAAGATGATGGACGCGGGCGCCCAGCACATCATCGACGCCAGCGAAGAGGCAGGCGTCGACGCGAGCCTGTCCCTGCTCGCCCAGTCGTTCTGGCGCAAGGCCGTCACCGCGTCCGAGGCGACAGGCAGGCAGATCTCGCCGTACGCGTTGTTCCGCGGCCAGGCGTCCTGATGTCGACTTCCGGCCGAGCGGCCGAGGCGGTCACCGTCATCGGCCTCGGCCCGATGGGGCAGCAGATCGTGCGCACCTACCGCGCCGCGGGTTTCACGGTGACGGTCTGGAACCGCACCCCCGGCAAGGCCGACGGCCTGGGTGCCCATCGCGCCGAGACGGTCGCCGACGCGGTGGCGGCGGCGGAGCTCATCGTGCTCAGCCTGACCCACTACGACGCGATGGACGAGATTCTCGGCGGCGCCGATCTGACCGGCAAGGTTGTGGTCAACCTGTCCTCGGATTCGCCGCAGCGGACTCGGCAGGGGGCGGCGTTCGTCCGGGCTCGCGGCGGCGAATTTCTCGCCGGTGGGGTGATGGCTCAGCCGCACGAGCAGGCGCTGGCGATCATCGACCGGTCCGGTTCCGAGATAGCCCGGTTCATGCCCTACGCCCAGCGGTCACTGGGCAGTGTCGGCGAGTTGTACGCCGCGTGGGCGGGAATCGCCGAGGACGGGGGTCCGCCCGATCCGGCGTACCTGCGAATGATGGCGGCCGGCGCGCGACATGTGGTGGCGACCGGTGCCGAGGTCGGCGTGGACACCGTTCTGGCCGAATCGGTTTCGTCATATTGGGAGCGAGCTGCCGGTACGCCCGAATCGACGTTCCAGGTATTTCGCGGATGACACGCTGAAACCGTTCGGCACGGTGGTGCCGAACGGTTTTCGGTGGTCACGCGGTCTCGGCGCCCGATCCCAATCTGGGGAACGGCTCGGTGGAGAACACCACTTCCACCGCTACCTCGAAGTAGGCCGCGAGCCGCAGGGCCAGGTGCAGGCTGGGGCTGTATTCGCCGCGTTCGAGGTAGCCGACGGTCTGGTAGTGCACACCGAGCGCTTCGGCCAGGTCCCGCCGCGAGATGCCGCGCTCGGCGCGCAACATCGCGATGCGGTTGTAGATGACCTCAGAAGGCACGCTGCATCGCTTTCTCGCGGCGCACGGCCACGCTGGATCCCGACTCATGGCGGGCTGCCCGCCGCAGCACGATCGGCGCGAGCAACAACCCGACGATCGACCATACGCCGAGTACCGCGGCGGTCTCGAGGTGCCGCCACGACCCGTCGATCTCGATGGCCGCCGCCTCGGCGGGGAGTAGCCCGGAGCGCATGCCCAGGCCGAGCCAATACATCGGGAACAGCTGGGCCAGGCCCTGCACCCAGCCGGGGAGCGCGGTGATCGGGTACCAGATGCCGGAAATGGCGATCAGTCCCATCAGCGGCAGTGTCAGCAGGAAGATGTCGCGGGCGCCGACGATCAAACCGCCCAGGATGGCGCCGATCGGCAGCGTGGCCAGCAGACCGAGCACGATCACCCACGCCAGCGTGACCAGGCCGCCGCCGGGCATCGAGAATCCACCGACGATCACGGCACCGATGGTCAGCACCACCACCAGCTGGACGAGTACCGCGGCCGCGGTCGTGCCGATCTTGCCGATGAAGTAGCCGAGGATGCCGTTGGGAATCGTCTTGGCGCGCAGCAAGGTTCCGTCCTCCCGGTCGAGGGCGAGGACCTCGGCGATGCCGTACAGGCCGTTGAACGCGATGATGCTGCCGAGCAGGCCGGGCACCGCGAGTTCACCGAGTGACAGCTCGGTGTCCTGGTAGGTCCGGTCGCGCAGGAAGAAGATCGCTATCAAAAAAAGTGTGGGAGTGAGGAACTGGGCCACCAGGCTCGTCCCGTTGGTGTAGAGCTGCCGCAGTTCGATCCACATCGCAGCCAGGCCGCCCCTGACCGCTACCAGCGTGGGATTCATCGCGTGACCTCCTGCAGTGAGCGAACGGGTTCGGCGGCCGTGCCGGACTCGAAACGGCGGACCAGCGCCATGTAGGTGTCCTCCAGCGACGCGCGCTGCACCTCGAGGTCCTCGATCAGGTCGCCGTGCTGCTTGAACAGTTCGTGGACGTACTTCGTCGACTCGGTCGTCGTGTGGACGAAACGTTGGCCGTCGCGGGTCCAGCGCACCTCGGCCTCGCCCGCGGTGGCGGCGCTGAGCTCCTCCGGCGAGCCGTCGGCGATGATCCGGCCACCGGCCAGGATCAGGATCCGGTCCGCCAGTTTCGCGGCTTCGTCCAGGTCGTGGGTGGTGAGCAGGACGGTGGTCTCGTCCAGATCGGCCAATCGATGGACCAGATCGTGGAAGTCGCGCCGGGCAGCGGGATCGAAGCCCGCGGTCGGTTCGTCCATGAAGAGCAGTTCCGGTCGGCCGACGATGCCGATCGCCACATCGAGTCTGCGTCGCTGCCCGCCGGACAGGGTGGCGATCTTCGCATCGCGCTGATCGGTGAGCCCGACCAACTCGATGAGTTCATCGGTGTCCCACGGTCTTGTCACCCGGGCCGTGGAATAGGGGCTGTAGTACCCACCCAGATGGCCGAGCAGTTCGGCCACTCGCCATTTCGCGTGGTCACGCCAGGATTGGAGCACCACGCCGATGCGGGCGCGCCAGAGTTCGTCACCGTGTTCGGGATCGGCCCCCAGCACCTCGACCTGGCCGGCCGACCTCCTGCGGAACCCCTCGAGGATCTCGATCGTGGTGGTTTTGCCCGCGCCGTTGGGCCCGAGCATGACGAGCACTTCCCCGCGCTCGGCTTGAAATGTCACATCGTGCAGGACGTCGGTCTCGTCGTACCGCATCCGTAGTTGCGCGACATCGAGAACAGCGTTGTTGTTCGAAGCCATGAGTCCTCCCAGTCATCGACCTTCGATAATTTGTAGCATACGTACTACATTTCATCGTGGCAATGCTTCGCCGAAATGGGACATTCCGAAAACTGTGAGCACTGCTCTTGACTTCGGCTCGCGGAGCGCGCATGCTTGTACTCAACAGAGAGCAGTGCTCACAGTTCAGGAGTGATCAACATGGACAACGCGACCCGCCACCTCCCCCCGACCGGCATCGACCCGATCGTCAACAAGATCGCCAACCTGCTGCCCAAGCTGGGGATCAGCATCATGGGGTCGCGGCTGCTGGCGGTGCGCGGCCGCAAGAGCGGGGAATGGCGCACCACCATGGTCAACGTGATGACGGCCGCCGACGGTGAGCGCTACCTGGTCGCGCCGCGTGGGCACGTCCAATGGGTGCGCAATCTGCGCGTGGCGGGCGATGGCGAACTGCGCCTCGGCCGCAAGACCGAACGGTTCACCGCCACCGAGGTCGCCGACGCCGACAAGGTGCCGCTGCTCCGGCTGTACCTGGAGAAGTGGGGCTGGGAGGTCGGCAAGTTCTTCGAGGGCCTCACCAAAGACGCGACCGATGCCGAATTGATCGCTATCGCACCGGGTTTCCCCGTCTTCCGGCTCAGCTAGGGCTTGCTCAGGTATTCGATCGCGGCGGCATAGCCCTGGATGCCGAGGCCGGCGATGACCGCGGTCGCGATCGGGGAGACGAACGAATGGTGCCGGAACTCCTCGCGCGCGTGCACATTACTGATGTGCACCTCGACGATCGGCACCTCCGGGATCACCAGGGCGTCGCGCAGTGCCACCGACGTATGGGTGAGGCCGCCGGGGTTGATGACGATGGCCGACACCTCGCCGCGGGCCTGGTGGATCCGGTCGATCAGCGCGCCTTCGTGATTGGACTGGAACGCGATGACCTTGCGTTCGAATCGGGCGGCGGTCTGCTCGCACAGTGCGACGACATCGTCGAGGGTGTCGGCGCCGTAGATCTCGGGCTGACGGGTACCGAGCATGTTCAGGTTCGGTCCGTTGATGACGAGGATCGGACCAGTGGCCTGCACGGTTTCCATGCAGGCCACTGTAAGTCACAAGCCCGTGGGGCCCTCCGAGCGCAGGTCGTCGACCTTGCGCATGGCTTCGCGGAGTTCGGCCAGCCAGGTTTCGGCGTGTTTGCCTGCGAGTTTGACCGTCCAAGCCAGGGCGTCGGCGCGTGAGCGGGCGACGCCCGCGTCGATCAGGGTGTCGAGGACCTGGCGTTCGGGCTGACGGAGACGGGTCATCACGGGGACGGCCAGGTGGGTGAACAGGATCCGTTCGCCGTCTACTCGCACGCCCCACGCGACGCTGCGGCCGTAACGCCGCTGGGCCTCGTCGGCGATCTGCATGCGGGCCGGGCGGGTCGACTCGCGGAAGCGGGCCAGCGCGCCTTCTTTCGTGGCCGCCGGGGTGCTCGCGTCGCCGGGGACGGGCAGTTCGCCGACCACGACGATCTCGTCGCGGTCGATCTCGATGTCCACCGGCCCGGTGAACCAGTCGGCGGGCAATCGTCCGGCGAACCAGTCGGGGGCGTCGGCGGGATCGGGAAGGTCGGCTTGCTGCCATCCGCCGGGTCGGCCGAATCCGCGCTCGCGTCGATCGTTCCGCATGGAAATCACCTGCTATCTGTCTTGCGCACGTTGCGTTGATTACAAGATTACGCCGATATCAGCGCGGTGAATTCCGCTCTGCGTGAACGAGTGCGTATCGACTCGGTAAAGGCGATGCCGTGCGTGTGGGCGGAGGCGGCCTGGGTACCCTCGCGTTGAATCGCCGGACAAATGCGAGATCCGCACCACCTGGCGCGGCTGTCGGTACGGTTGACGTAGCAGTTGTTGCCGCTTACTGGGCGAGGTTGGAAAACGGACCCTCATCGGGGCGAGATTTCCGGCACAATCGAGGTGTCGAGGTCGGGGAGTATCCCGACTGACCGGGGCATTGGAGACGGGTCAACTTCCGGTACGGTGGATTTGTTACCGGAGTGGCAAGAGTGAAGAGTGGGCGATATGGATGTGTGGGGATCCCGCCGCTTTCGCGTCCGGGGCGCAATGGCGATCGCGGGGGTTGCGACCCTCGCCATCGCGCTGTGCTCGTGCGGAGTGGGTGGGAAGACGAGCGAGTCGGAGACGGTGGTCCAGCGGTTCACCGAGTACCTCGACGATCAGGACTACGGCAAAGCCGCCGACCTGACCTCGTACCCCGCTGCCGCTTCGGCAACCATGAAGCAAATGTTCGAGGGCCTGCAAACGGGCACCGTCGACTACGAGGCGTCGCAGGTTATCGACCTCGACAAGCAGTCGGCGATCTTCAGCATGGAAGTCGCCTGGAACTTCGGCGAGAAGAAGGACTGGACCTACACACTGCAGGGCACAGTCCGCAAGCTCGCCATCGGCTGGCGGATCTCCTGGGAGCCCGCGGTGGTCATGCCGCAGCTGACGAACAATCGCACCGTCAAGCTCGTGCGTACCACCGCGAAGCCGCCGCCCAAGGTTGTCGACCTGCCCGGCGAAACGCTGATGACCGAGCAGACGCTCAACGTCATCAAGATCGACCCGAGCCGCACCGGCGACCTCGTCGGCACCACCAACGCGCTCGCCGACGCCATCGAGCCGGTCGCGCCCCTGATCACCGGGCCGTCGCTGATGCAGCAGCTGGCAGGCTCGCAGGGCAAGCCGATCGTCGCGGTGAACCTGCGTGACGGGGATTTCGCGATCCTGGAACCACGGATGGCCAAGGTGCCGGGTGTGGTGATGGAGAAGCAGCCCAAACTGATCTCGGCCGACCGGCGCACCCGTTCGCCGATGCTCGACGCGCTGCGCGAGGTGTGGCAGGACAGCCTCGAGGCCACCGCGGGCTGGGGTGTGCAGATCTTCGAGGCCGACGGCAGGTTCGTCAACCAGGTGGCCGGATACCAGGGACCGGCCGGGCCGGACATCGCCGCCACGATGGATCAGCGACTACAGCGCGCCGCCGAAGACGCCGTGGTGAGCGCGGGGACCGCGGCCACGGTCGTGGCCATTCAGCCGTCGACCGGTGCGGTCGTCGCGGTCGCGCAGAACTCTTATGCGACGGAGAAGGGACCGATCGCCTTCACCGGACTGTTCCCGGCGGGCGGCACGATGGAGCTGTTCCGCACCGTGGCCGCGGCGATCAAGAACAAGCCGCCGCAGGACGTCACCGTGCAGGAGGCGGCCGAGGCGGCCACCGCGCTCGGCGTCGGCGTCGACTTCAAGGTGGCCGGGCTCGACGAGGTGACCGGGCGGATCAGCACGCCCGGCCGCAGCACCGAGCAGGTGCGTCAGGGTGCGGGTGCCGACGCGGTGCAGGTGAGCCCCTTCGGGATGGCGATCGCCGCGGCGGCCATTTCGCGTGGGTCGGTGGCGCCGCCGATGATCGAGGCGGGCAAGCCGGGCACCACCGATACGCCGGTTCCCGCGCTGCCCCAGCCCGCGGTCGACCGGCTGCGCGGAATGATGAACGAAGGCATCGGCAAGCCCGAAACCGCCGCGCTGCGCGGATTCCGCGATATCACCGCCTTCGCCGCGACGGGCGGCGCCGACGGTTGGCTGCTGGCGACGATGGGCGACCTGGTCTTCGCGGTGCACATCGCCGATGTCGACAGTGGTGACGCCACTTCACGACTCGCGGCCGTGCTGCTGAAATCGCTGGCGACGCCGGAGCCGTAAAGCGAGAGTTATCACTGCTCAGTGGCTATGAACCCGGTCTCGAAGTCGATCTTGACCGGTTACGCTACGTCGGTGAAGAGATACGCGCCGTTCGGTATCGATGCTCTATTGGTGATCGTCTTCTGCGCGATCGGGAGGCGCAGTCACGACGAAGCCGTCATCGCCGGTCTGCTGAAAACGGTGTGGCCCTTCGGGTTAGGACTGATCCTCGGCTGGGTCTCAGCGGTCTACCTCGCACGGAACACGCGGTTCGACGCAACGGCGTTGTGGCCCACCGGAATTCTGATCTGGGCGAGCACCCTGGTCGGCGGGATGGTGTTGCGCGCCATCAGCGGTCAGGGCGTCGCGTTCAGTTTCATGATCGTCGCGGCCTGCGTCCTCGCGCTGTTCCTGCTGGGTTGGCGGGCGGCCATTCGCGCGCTGCGTTGATCAGATTCGTCGCTGCTGCTTGAACTCTTGCTCGTATTCTTCGTCGTCGGCCTGTGGTGTGCGGAACAGGAACGCGAAGACGATCCAGCCGACCACGGCGACCAGGATGAAGCTGACCAGCCGGTATACGAACGCGGCCGCGACGGCCTGCGCGGCGGGCAGGCCCGCGGCCGCGGTGAGACTGTAGATCAGCGTCGCGTCCACGTAGACGATGCCGCCCGGCGCGAACGGAATCGACCCCACCGCCTTGCCCGCCGCGAAGGCGATGAGCAGCCCGGACAACTTGGGATCGGCGCCGATCGCGTAACAGGCGGTGCCGAGACACGCCACGTCGGCGAACCGGTGCACCAGCGCCCACACCCCGACGAGCGCCGCGTCCTTCTTCCCCAGATCGACCGACTCGAGTTGCGCCCGGATCTCGGCCAGCTTGGCGATGCCGTGATCGGCGGGTTTCTTCCGCAGCCGATTCACCAGCGCGAGTACCCGCCGCAGCACGGCCTCGAGCGTGCCGGGGTGGCGGGCGAGATAGTTGCCTGCGAACACCACCAGGGCGAGGACCACCAGCGAGACGACGAATTTGAAGCCGATTCCCTGTCCGACCAGCGCGGCGCCGGCGATCCCGAGCAGCGCCAGCCCGGCGGCGGCGACCACGCCGGAGAAGACCAGCTGCCAGGAGGCCACGATCGGGCTCGCGCCCCAGCGCCGGGTCTGGCGGTAGGTGAACGCGGTGGAGAAGACCTGTCCGGCGGGCAGCGTCAGCGACATCGCGGTCGCGCCGTAGACCACCGATACCGATTTCCCCTGACTGACGTCCACCCCACCGGCGTGCAGCAGTTGTTTCTGCACCCGCCCGAAACCGCTCATCGACATCGCCTGCAACACGATGCACAGGAACAGCCAGCCCCAGTGGATCTCGGTGAGCGTGCGCCAGGATTCGTGCAGGCGGGGCCACAGGTACACGCCTTCGCCGACGAGCAGCGCGAGGATCACCGCGCCGAGCACCCACTTGACCCACCGAAAGCGGCGGCGGCGGCGCTCGGCCGGTGCGCCTGCTAGGTCGCCGTCGGCCGTCACGGTCTCAGCCTAGTGAACACAGTCGGCTTCCGGCCGTCCGCAGACTGCGCACGGCCGGAGCGAAGGCGCAGGTCCGCCTAACGAACGCATCTGTTCTTCCTCGTCCCCGCGCGGCGCGGCGATCGCCGACTTCGGCCAGGCCAGGCGGGTTTTTCTGCGTCTGCCGCGCAATTGGACCTCGTCTCCGGTTATCCAATGTTCTTGCTCGCTTTCGTCGGCGAAGTAGAGCGCGCTGCCCGAAGCGAGAACGCGGCCGGGATGATCTTTGGCCAATTCGGTGAGCCGCGACGCCTCGTTGACGGGGTCGCCGATCACGGTGTATTCGAAACGATTTGCGGCGCCGATGTTTCCGGCCACCGCCAGGCCCGCCGAGACGCCGATGCCGATGTCGAGGCTGGTCACCTCGCGCAGGGCCTCGCGCAAGTCGCGGGCCGCGGCGAGGGCGGCGCTCGGCGCGTCGGGGCGATCCAGCGGGGCGCCGAAGATGGCGAGCGCCGCGTCGCCGACGAACTTGTTGACGAAACCGTGGTGGCTGTCGATCACGTCGACCACCACCCGGAAGAACTCGTTGAGCAGGCTCACCACCTCGGTCGGCGGGCGTTCGGCCGCGGCGGCGGTGGAACCGACCATGTCCACGAACAGCACCGCGACGAATCGGGTCTCACCACCGAGTTCGGTGCCGTAGTCCAGTGCCCGCTGCGCCACGTCCTCGCCGACGTGCTGGCCGAACAGTTCCTGTAGCTTGCGGCGCTTGGCCGCCTCGTCCATCATCCGGTTGAAGCCGACCTGCAACAGCCCGATCTCGCTCCCGTCGTAGACCTCCACCTGCACGTCACGCGAGCCGGCCTGCACCCTGTTGATGGCCTGGGACAACTGCCGCACCGGGTCGGAGATCGAGGAACCGGTCAGCATCGACAGCGCCAGCGCCTGCAGGATCACCACGCCACACAGCAGCAGGATCGAGATCGCGAGCGACTTCGCCGAGAACTTCACGTCCGAGGAGATCTGGGTGACGCACAGCAGCACGATCGCGATGGTCGGCGCGAAGGTGCCCATGCCCCAGGTCATCGCCATCCGGGTGCCGACGCCGGGGGTGAGCGTGTGGTCGAAGGTGCCCTCGGTCAGCGCCTCCGCGGCGACCGGGCGCAGGATGCGTTCGCCCAGCATGTAGGTGAAGCCGAACACGATGGTGGCGGCCATACATTCGGTGACGATCACCGCACCCGCCAGTTCGGGCGATTCGGTGATGATCAGCGCGGCCAGGATCCCGCCGCCGATGATCCACAGCACCAGGTGCACGATCGACTGCCGCAGCGGCACGTGCAGGGCCGCCATCTGCTCGCGTCTGCTCGGTGGCCCGCCGCGCATCTGCCAGCGCATCACCGGCCGCAGCATGAGGGCCGCGGCGAAGATGCTCAGCACCGCGGCCACCCCGAAAACGAGCAGCGGCGCGAGCAGACCGGTCTGGCGCACCCCACCCGGATCGCCCTCCGGAACCGGCAGGCCGTATTGGATGAAGGCCCACACCAGCACCGCGCCGAAGGCGTTCGCCAGCAGCACAGACGTCAGATACAGCGGCCAGCGCGTTCGCATGGTCTGTTTGACCGCTTCCAGGGGCGCCGACACGACCACCAATCTAGCGTTCGGACCGATAGGCTCTCTCGAGTGACCGACCAGAAGGTAGATTCCGGGACCGCGTCAACGCCGTGGCGCTCGGACGCCGAGGCAGTTCATCCCCTGGTCCGCAAAGCCGCCGCGTGGAGTTGGCGGCTGCTGATCATCTTCGGCGCCCTGCTCGCGGTCGGAATGCTCGTGCAGAAGTTCGCCACGGTGGTGATCCCGCTGGCCATCGCGCTGCTCGCCGCCGCGCTGCTCGCGCCGATGGTCGATTGGATGCAGCGGGTGGGGATTCCGCGTTCGCTCGGCGTGTTCGTCGCGCTGCTGGGGTCGATCGGTCTGCTCGCGGGGGTGCTGACCTTCGTCGTCGAACAGTTCGTCGACGGTGTGCCGGGGCTGTCCAACGAGGTCACCAACAGCGTGCACAAGGTGCAGGACTGGTTGATCAACGGTCCGCCGCATCTGAGCGATCAGCAGATCCGCAACGCGGGCGACACCATCGTGCGCACCATTCAGGACAACCGCGAGAGCCTCACCAGCGGCGCGCTGACCACCGCCACCGCCATCGGCCACATTCTCACCGGTGCCTTCCTGATCCTGTTCATTCTCATCTTCTTCCTCTACGGCGGAGATCAGATCTGGAACTTCGTCACCCGGATCATCCCCACCGCGCACCGAGAAAAGGTCCGCACCGCCGGTGAACTGGGCTTCGGAACGCTGGTCGGGTTCGTGCGTGCCACCGTCGCGGTGGCCGCCGTCGACGCGATCGGTATAGGAGCCGGGCTGGCGATTCTGCATGTGCCGTTGGCCTTGCCGCTGGCCTCGCTGGTGTTCATCAGCGCGTTCATCCCGATCATCGGCGCGTTCTTCGCCGGGTTCGTTGCCGTGTTCATCGCCCTGGTCACCAAGGGCCCGGTGACCGCGCTGATCGTGCTCGGCATCATCATCGCGGTGATGCAGCTGGAAGGCCATGTGCTGCAACCGCTGCTGCTCGGGCGGGCCGTGAGTATCCATCCGCTGGCCGTGGTGCTGGCCATCACCGCGGGCTTGGTCGTCGGCGGAATCGCGGGGGCACTGCTCGCCGTGCCGCTGATCGCGGTGGGCAACACGGCGATTCGCTATCTGCTCGCCGACAGTCCGGAGGAGGCCTTCGGCGAGCTGGTCGCCACCGAGGAGCGAAAACGGTTCAGCGCCGAACCCGACAAACCGGAGCCGCCGGGCCGCTTCGACGTGGCGAAGCGGCTGCGCATGGAAGGAGCCGAGTCCGGCGATGCGGACTCACACCGCTGAGCTGAGCTCGGCCGACGCCGCCACCGCGCCGCTGTGGCGGGCGGCGCAGGCGTTTCGGCTGGTCACGCTGCTGTACGCGATCGGTCAGCAGATCGCGTCGGTGTCGTATTACGAGCATCCGCGACTGAGCTGGATGCTGATCGCGGTGATGGCGATCTGGTCGGGCAGTTCGGCGCTGCTGCTGTCGCAGTGGTACTTCCCCGAGGCGACCGGGAAGATCCGCGGCTGGGTGGTGTTCGGCGACCAGGTGGTGACGATCGCGCTGATCGCCTCGACTCGGCTTGTCGCGGACTACGATTGGTACCACGGACATCAGACCCTGCCGACGACGTTGTGGATCGCGAACTCGGTGATCTCGATGGCCATTCTGCGCGGACCTGTCGCGGGTGTTGTCGCCGGACTTGCCATGTCGGCCGTTGTGGTGACCGTGCGGGATCAGTGGGGACAGGACGTCTGGGGCGACGCGACCGCACCGGTACTCGTTTCGGTCGGGTTGGCGCTCGGGTTGGCCGCCAATACCGCTCGACGGGCACAGGGGCAGCTCGAACGGGCGTTGCGGATCACGGCGGCGGCGCAGGAGCGGGAGCGGCTGGCTCGCGAGGTGCACGACGGGGTGTTGCAGGTGCTGGCGTTCATCAAACGCCGTGGAAGCGAGATAGGCGGGCCCGCACAGGAACTCGCGCAGCGAGCCGGAGAACAGGAGGTGGCGTTGCGGGTGCTGCTGTCCGAGCAGGCGGAGCTGCCAGATCCGGGGTCGGGCGACGTGGATCTGCGGCCACTGCTGACCGCGCACGCCACGCCGAAGATCTCGGTGGCCACGCCGGGCGATCCGGTGCTGGTAGGACGGATGGTCGCCCAGGAGATCGCGGCGGCGGTGAACACCGCGCTGTCGAATGTCTCGCTGCACGCCGGCGCCGACGCGAAAGCCTATGTGCTGCTCGAAGACACCGGTGACGGCTTGGTGGTGAGCGTGCGCGACGACGGTGTGGGGATCGCGACGGGACGGCTGGAAGCGGCCGAAGCCGAAGGGCGGATGGGGGTTTCGCGGTCGATCGTCGGCCGGATCGAGGCACTGGGCGGCAGTGCCGAGTTGTTGACCGAGGGCGCGGACCTCGGTACCGAGTGGGAATTCCGGATTCCGCGCCATCCGGCGCGCTGAGAAGAGGAGCTGGGCGATGCCGGTGATCACGGTGATGGTGGTCGACGACCATCCGATGTGGCGTGAGGGTGTTTCGCGCGATCTCGCCGAAGCCGGTTTCGAGGTACTGGCCACCGCCGACGGCGTCGGCACGGCCTCCCGCCGGGCCGCGGCCGTACAGCCGGACGTGGTGTTGATGGATATGCAGCTCACCGACGGGAACGGGGCCGCGGCCACCGCCGAAGTGCTGCGGGTGTCGCCGCACAGCCGGGTGCTGGTGCTGTCGGCCTCGGCCGAGCGCGACGATGTGCTCGACGCGATCAAGGCCGGGGCCAGCGGATACCTGGTGAAGAGCGCGTCCGTCGCCGAGCTGATCGACGCTGTGACGGCCACTGCCGCTGGTCAGCCGGTGTTCACGCCCGGGCTGGCCGGGTTGGTGCTCGGCGAGTATCGGCGGATGGCGACCGCACCGGCGGCCGCCGATCAGCCGCATCGGCCGTCGTTGACCGAGCGGGAGACCGAAGTTCTGCGGATGGTGGCCAAGGGGTTGTCGGCCAAGCAGATCGCTACTCGATTGAATCTCTCGCACCGGACCGTGGAGAACCACGTGCAGGCGACGTTGCGCAAGTTGCAGCTCGCGAATCGGGTCGAGCTCACCCGCTACGCGATCGAGCAGGGGCTCGAGTAGCCACAGTGATTAGGGGTTTGCCCTGATGTGCTCGGTAGGGGTGCCTGGCTACCCTCGATGACATGGGCGGTCCTGAATCCCTCTTCGTACCCGGTGCCGCGACGGCTGGTCCCGTCGGTGACCGTGAGCTGCGTGTTTCCGATGCCGAACGTGAGCATGTCGGTCAGCTGCTGCAGCGTGCCGTCGGGCTCGGCATGTTGTCGCTCGGGGAGTTCACCGAGCGGATGGACACCGCGCTGGCCGCCAAGACCCGCGGTGAACTCAACGCCGTGCTGGTCGACCTCCCCGGTATGCGGGTGGCGGGCACACCGCAGCCCGCCGCGATGCCGCGCCCACGACACATCCCGGTTCCGGCCGGTGGATCGAATCCGAGCGCGATCCGCAGCCGGTTGTCGGGGGTGCATCGACGCGGGCCGTGGCAGGTGCCGCCGGTGCTGCACCTCAACAACCTGATGTCCGGGGTGACCTTGGACTTCACCGAGGCGGTGATGCAGACGCAGATCGTGGAGATTCAGGTCGACGACTACTGCACGAGCCTCACATTGCTCGTCCCAGCGGCGGCCACCGTCGACCTCAACGGTCTCGATCTGGTGGGGTCCTCGGCCAACAACAAGGTGCGTACGGGGCCGCCGATCGGACCTCTGCACCTTGTCGTACACGGACGTATCCGGTTCGGGTCGGTGACGGCGAAGTATCCGTTGATGGTGCAGTGGCGACGGTTTCTGGGGTCATGATCCCGGGTAGTCGGGGAGACGTCGAGGGCTACCCGGGCTGATTCGGGTAGGAACCGGGGGTTGACGGGGGTTTCTACTCATGTTCGGCGGGTGTCGGGCGCCGACGATGGGGATATGAGTACCGCTATTGATCCCGCGCTCGTAGCGCGGCTCTCGGGGGAGTTCACCGCGCTGGGCGCCAGGATGGGTCAGCTGGGGGGCGATCTGGACGTGCTTTCCGCGCAGTTGCGGGCCGAAGAAGCGCTGCGCGAGGGCGAGGTGGTGCCCTCGACGTCGAGTGCGGCTGTTGCGGGGCCTGCGGCTGTTGCGGGGTCGCCTGCTGTGGGGCCTGCGCCCGTCGCGAGCCCGCCGACTGTTGCGGGCTTCGGGCCTGGTCACGGCGGTCCGCCTCGGGGCGCTGACCTCGGTCAGGCGGGGTGGGCAGGTGTTGGCCACACAGCGACCTACGCGCCGGCGCAGGGAGCGGCTGTGCCCGTGGGCGCGGGGCAGGGGCGTCAGGTTGGGCACGGGTGGGGGCAGGGAACTTATCCGGCTGGTCGACCCTTCGCGCCGATGCCGATGCCGATGCCGATGCCGATGCCGATGCAGATGCAGATGCGTGGGCCGGGGCGCGAGGCTCGGGTGCCGTGGTGGCAGCGGGAAGGGGTGATTTCCCGGGTGCTGGCGGTGGCCGGGGTCGGCGTGACCTTGGTCGGCGTGCTGATGCTGCTGGTGTTGGCCGCACAGGCGGGGTTCTTCGGCCCGATAGCGAGAGTCGTTGCTGGGGCAGGTCTTTCGGTGGTACTCGTCGGCCTCGGGTGGCGGGTTTTCGGTCGGCCCGGCGGCCGGGTCGGCGCAATCGCGTTGGTGGCCACCGGTATCGCCGGGATGTATCTGGATGTCGTTGCGGTGACGGGGTATTACCGATGGGTCCCTGGCGGGGTGGGGCTCGCGGTGGCGCTGGTGGTGGCGTTGATCGGGGTGGGAATCGCGGTGCGGTGGCAGTCACAGCCGCTGGCCGTGGGGGTGGTGGTGGGGGCCGCGGTGCTGTCACCCGCGTTGACCACCGAGTTGATGTTGCTCGGGTTCCTGGTGGTGTTGCAGGCGGCCGGGGTGCCGGTGCAGATGCGCAGGGATTGGCCGGTGCTCCACGTGGCGCGCACTGTGCCGGTGGTGCTCGCCGTGCTGGGGATGGTGGCGTTCAGCGGGATCGAAGGGGTGATCTCGGGCTCGGAGGCGCAGCAGCGGCAGGGTCTGCTGGTTGCCGCGATCGCCTGTGCGGTGGTCGGTCTGGTCGGCGCGCTGCTCGCGGTGCGGCGCAGGCACGATGACATCACCGCGAGCATCACGATCGCGCTGACCGCCCTTCCGGTGCTCGCCGTCGCCGTACTGTTCGACCGAATGGTGAGCGCCTCGATCACCGCGGCTCTGGCCGCTGTCCTGCTCGGCCTCGCGGCCACCGCAGTGATTCCGCGCCTGACGGGAGTGGGCCCCGCCGCGATGCCTTCCCGCCCCGCGAATGTTCCTGATGCCGAGGATGTTCGGCCTGTCGCAGTGTTGCGGATCGCGCGGCACACGGCACTGGTGGCGGGTCTGACCGGTGCCGTAGCTCTGTCGCAGACCTGCGTGGCGGCGACGAGCGGTCACCCTCGACTGCTACCGACCACGCTGTTCGCGGCCGGTCTGGGGTTTCTCGCGGTGGCCGCCGTCAGTCGCACCCGGGTGGCCGCCGGGCTCGGTATCGCGTTCGCGTTGCTCGGTGGGCTGGTGATGCTGGCGACAGCTACGCCGGAAACACTTGCGCTGCAGGGGCTCGCGGAGCGGGAACTCGATGTCGCGACGGCCGTGGCGGCCGTGGTCGGGTTGGGTGTGGCGGCGATGGTGGCGTGGACCGTGCCACGGTTGCCGCGGTGCGACGATCCGGCGCTCGTCACCGGTGTGTGGATCGCAGTGAGTATCGCGGGGCTGTACTACGTGCTGGTCGCCGCGGTGTCCCTCGGCGTATCTCTCGGCGGTGCCGATGGTTTCATCGTCGGGCACAGCCTCGCGACCATCGTGTGGATGGTGGTGGCCACCGGCTCGCTGTTCTACGGTTTGCGTCGCCTCGCCAGTTCGCCCGCCGTGGCGAAGGTCTGCCTGGTGTCCGGCCTGCTGGTCGCCGCGGCCGCACTGGCGAAACTGTTCCTGTTCGATCTGGCGACACTGTCCGGCCTGGTCCGCGTCACCGCGTTCCTGGCCGTCGGAATCCTGTTGCTGCTCACCGGAACCCGCTACGCACGTGCCTTCGCCGAGGCCGCACCACCGCGCCAGGTCTCCTAGAAACAACGAACCGGCGGGGCTCGAAAGCCCCGCCGGTCGTGTGTCAGCACTGCGAACGTCAGTCGTCCTCGCGTCGGCGCAGCAGTTCGTTCACGCTCACCGTCCGGCCCTCGTTGCCGTGGTGGCGACCCTCGTCCGCGGCCGTACCGCGGCGCGACGAGCGCAGCTGAGCCATCCAGTTCTCGATCTCGTTGCGCGTATCGGCGGGGGATTCCGCTGCGGTGGCATCGGTTTCGGCGGCAGGAGTATCCAGGGACGCATCGTCGGAAGGCTCCGCAGGCGATGCGGGCGGCGTCGGAACAGCGGTGAAACCGGAAGGCGCCTGCCACTGACCGGGGGTGCCGATCTGGTCGGTCGGCGGTGCCTCGCCGGCCGGTTCCCCACTGGCGGCCGATGTTTCGCCGGTTGCCGAATCCGGCTGCCGGGGTGAAGGCGCGGTCTCGGGTCGGACCTCGGTGAATCCGGGCGGCGCGATCTGCGGACGCACCACGTTTGCCGGTCGAGCCGAAGTCGGCCGGTCGCCGGAGGAATCGACGACGGGACGTTCACCGTTCGCCTCGTCGGCCGAGGACGGGGTGACCGGCGAGAAGCGAGGTCCGCTGTCCTGGTCGGACGAGGTGAAACCGCGTGGTGTGCCGGGGCCGGTCATGCCGTTGTTCCACGGGGAGCTCGGCTGCGGTTCCACAGGTACCGCGGTGCCGAAGATGCCCTGCGGCGGGATCGGCGACTCGGGTTCCGTTTCCGCGCGAGCCGGACTGCCCTGGTGAGACTCGGCGCGATGCGAGCCGGGCGCCGCTGTGAAGTCAGGGCTCGCGGTATCGACCTCATACGGGCGCGAATCCGTCTCGCGCACAGGGGGATCGGTCTGCTCCGTCGGACGGCTCTGTTCGAGCGGACGGCTCTGCTCGGTCGGACGGCTCGGCGCGAATGGACGGCTCTGTTCGAACGGACGACTCTGCTCTGACGGACGGCTCGGCTCCGCCGGAGGGGCCGCATCGACCGGATCGGGCGCGGTGGAGTCGGGCGTGACCGGCCTGAGGTTCGACGCGGTCACCGGGCTGAACCCGTTGAAAGTTCCGCTCGACGGAGTCTCGCTCGCAGGCGCGGGGGGTGTCGCGTTCGGGGGCGTGTTCACGATCCTCGGCGCCTGCGGCGGGACGATCCCACGCGGCGGCGGTGTCGCCGTGTTCGGCCTGGCCGGGGGCACAATGCTGGGTCGCGGCGGCGAATCGGCAGGGGGGGTGCCGAATCCGGCGCTGTCGCCGGTCTCGTCGGGGGTCGACACCCGGGGCACCGGCGGAGTCTCGCCGATCACGCCGGAGGTGTTGTAGCCCGAAGGCGGCTGTACGCGTTCGGAGCCACGCGGCGGAACCCCGGTGACGATGCCGGGCAGATCGAGGCCGGACCCGGTGTCGACCGGTCCGGGTCGCGAGATCGACGGGCCGGTGGGGGTTTCGGCGGTGCCGTTCGTGCGTCCGCGCCCGTTGGTCGAGCGAGCGGCACCACCGGGGCCGGTTCGGGGATCGCCGAGATCGGCGAGGGGGATGGGGGGTGTGCCGAAGCTCGGCCCCGAATAGCCACGGTCTTCGTCCTCGGCGGTATCCGTGGTCGAATCATCAGGTCCCTGAACGGGATTCGGAGCATCCGGCTTCACGATCGGCAGCACCTGGGTCGGCTCGCCGGAAACGTACTTCGGCAGGTCGGGACCGGAGTCCTCCTGCTTCGCCGTGTCCTCCGGAGCGACTTTCGCCGGCGTACCCGGCTTGACCACGGGCAACTCCCGGGTCGGCTCGCCCGAGGACAACACCGAGGCGCGAGGACGCGTCGGATCGGGCGACATCGGCTGGCGCGAACGGGCAGGTTCGGCGGCTTCGGTGTCGGTGATCTTGTCGATGCGCTGGGTCGGGGCCTCGGCCTCGATCTCGGCGACCGTGCGCGGCCTGCGCGGGGTGCGGGCCAGCTTGGAATCGGGGACCACCGTCATCTGCATGGTCGGCGGGTCGGTGATCGGGGTGGTCTTCACCAGGTCGACCACGCCACCGTGTTCCGGGCGCTCGTCGTCGAGGATGGGTTCGCCGAGGCCGATCTTCTCCTGGATGCGCTTCATCCACTTCGGCGCCCACCAGCAATCGTCGCCGAGCAGCTTCATGATCGCCGGGACGAGCAGCATGCGCAGAATGGTGGCGTCGATGAACAGCGCCGCGATCATGCCGTAGGCGATGTACTGCATCATCACCATGTCGGAGAACGCGAACGCGCCGGTCACCACCAGCAGAATCAGTGCGGCAGCGGTGATGATCCTGCCGGTTTGGGCGGTGCCGATCCGCACGGCTTCGGTGGTCGACGCGCCTTGGGCGCGTGCCTCCACCATGCGGGAGAGCAGGAAGACCTCATAGTCGGTCGACAAGCCGTAGATGATCGCGATGATCAGCATCAAGACAGGTGCGCTGATCGGCTGTGGCGTGAAGTTCAGCACCCCGGCGCCGTGGCCGTCGACGAAGATCCACGTGAGGATGCCGAGGGTCGCGCCGAGACCGAGCGCGCTCATCAACGCGGCCTTGATCGGCAGCACCAGCGAACCGAACGTCAGGAACATCAGCACGGTGGTGGTGACCAGCACGAGCAAGATCATCCACGGCATCAATTCCAGCAGCGTGTCGATGCTGTCGGCCATGAGCGCGGGCTGACCGGTGACGTACATCGTGACGCCGTCGGGTATTTCGATCGAGCGGAGATAGTCGATCGTCGGTTCGGCGCCACCGGTGGGATCGACCAGGGTCGCCGAGGTGCGGAACACCTCGGGGTTGGTCGGCGACTTGACCGGCACCTCGAACGGACCGACCAGCCCGGGAGCCTGGTTGGCTTCCTTCCAGACCTTGCCGATCGCGTTGGTGTTGTCCGAGACGAAGACGAGCTGGATCGGGTCGGTCTTCTTCTGCGGGAAGACTTCGTAGAAGTGCTCGAGTGCGGACCGGGTCGTATTGTCCGGCGGGAGGTACTTCTCGTTGATGCCGCCGAACGCCAGGTCCTTGACCGGGATGATCAGCAACAACAGACCGACGGTGATCGGAATAGCGATCTTGAGCGGGTGCTTCATGACCCAGCGGGTCGTGTTGCCCCAGAAGCCGTTCTCGATCTGCTCGGCGGTCTTGGTCTTGCGGAACCGCTTGAGACCGAGCGCGTCGACGCGGGGGCCGAGGATGCCCAGCATCGCGGGCAGGATCGTGATCGCGGTCAGTGCCGCCAGCGAAACGGCAGCGATGGTGCCGTACGCGACCGACCGCAGGAAGCCCTGCGGGAAGATCAGGATGCCGCCGAGGCTGGCGATGATCATCGTCGCGGAGAAGACAACTGTTCGTCCGGCGGTCATCACCGAGCGCCGCACAGCGGCGGGCGTGCTGTACCCCTCGGCCAGTTCCTCGCGGAAACGGCTGACTATGAACAGGCCGTAGTCGATGGCGAGACCGAGCCCGATCATCGAGACGACGCCGGTGACGAAGATGTTGACCTCGGTGAAATTGGTCAGCACCGTCACGATGCCGGTGGCACCGATGATCGTCAGACCACCGATGATCAGCGGCAGCGCGGCGGCCACGATGCCACCGAAGATGAAGAACAGCAGGATCGCCACCGCGGGGAAGGCCAGCACTTCCATCCGCTTGGAGTCGTGGTCGAGGGTGTCGGTCAGCGTGACCGCGATGGGCTGCAAGCCCGAGACCTCGACGTCGACGCCCGGGATGTAGAAGACGTCTTGCACGGCACGGTAATTGGCCATCATGACCGTGTCGTTGTCACCCGCGATGGCGATCGAGGCGAACGCGTGTTTCTTGTCCTTCGACCCGAACGCCGACGGCACAGCGGGCGCGTCGCCCACCTTCCAATAGGTGCCGTTGATCTTGCCGATCTGATCGGGATGTTCGGCGACAACCCCGGTCAGGCTGGCGACGATCTTCTGCTGGAACTCCGGGTCATCGATCGTTTTGCCCTCGGGGGCGTTGTACATGACGATCACGTCGGCGTTGTGGTCGCGCCCGTATGACCCGTCGGCGATCTCCGCGCCCTTCACCGACTCCGAGCCCGGATCGAACCAGCCGCTCTGAGTCAGGCGGGGGCCGAGCCCCATGCCGTAGGCGCCCAACGCCAACATCGCCGCACCGACGACAACGATGACGACGAAGCGGAACCGGTAGACCAGATCGCCCCAGCGGGTGAACACTTAAGCGACTCCTTGACCAGGGCGAGAAGTGAGTAGCGCAGACAGCGGCCGGAACGGCTGCAGCCAAGCGCCCTCGTCGGGCAGCGACTCGAGACTCACCCGCGGTAGCGGTTCGCGGAACACGCCGGGGATGTCCTCGAGGTCGACGAACCCGAGGGTATCCGAAGTGACCGCCCAACTTGCGTGCTCACGGAATCCGAGCACCTGAGCTGGGATTCCCTTGGCCGCGATGGCTTCCAAGGGTTCACGGAAGGCTTGGCCGTCGGCCGAGGCGACCATGATGCCGGCTAAACCACCGTCGCGTTGCCGGGTCGCGATGTGCGCGAGCATGTCGGCGTCGACATCGGAGTCTTCATCGATCTTGGGCTTGGCGAACACCGCGAAACCGACATTGCGCAGCGCTTCCACCCACGGGCGAACCACGTCGGCGGTACCGGGCGCGATATTGGTGAAGACGGTGGCCTCGGCCTCGATGCGCCCCTTGGAGGCGACCGAGATCTCGGCGGTGCGGGCCAGCAGCCAGCGGCCGAGGGCGTCGAAGCGGGGGCGGTAAGCGGCGGTGGGACGCCCACCGAGGATGGCGCCGAGCCCCATGTCGAGGTTCGGCGCGTCCCAGACCAGCAGGACACGTCGAACATCGGAACCGCTCAACGCCTCGGAACCGGAGCCTGCCTGGGCGGGCACCGGCATCTCGGGGGCGATCTCACTCACGCTCATCTGTCGATCTTCCCCCATATGAACTCGTTGATGGCGCTACCGGCACGCAGGCCTTTGCCTTCGAACTTGGTGACGGGCCGTTCGAAACCGATCGGCGCGGTAGTGCGGTTGGCGGCGCTGTCGCCGCCGGTGGTGTCGTTCAAGCCGGTGAACAGCGGTTCCTTGGAGCCTACTTCGAGAATATGTTCGGCGTAATCCGCGTGGTCGGTGGCCACGTGCAGCACGCCGCCGGGCTTGAGTCTGCTGGCGATCAGGGCGAAGGTCGGCGCCTGGAGCAGCCTGCGCTTGTGGTGGCGGGCCTTCGGCCACGGGTCGGGAAAGAACACCCGAACACCGATCAGCGACTCCGGGGCAACCATGTTCTCCAGGACGTCCACGGCGTCGCCGCGCAGCAACCGGATGTTCTCGATCTCCTCGCGCTCGATCTGCTGGACCAGCTGGGCCAGTCCGGGCTGATACACCTCGATGCCGATGAGATTCAGGTGCGGTTCGGCCTTCGCCATGGCGGCCGTCGCCGTACCGGTGCCGGTACCGATCTCGATCACCAGCGGCGCCTCGCGCCCGAACCAGGCGGCGGCTTCGACCGGATCGTTGGACACATCGCGCCCGATCACCGGCCAGGTGCGGTCCCATGAGGTCTGCTGATTCGGCGTCAGCGCGCCTCGCCGCGAGCGGAAGCTCGTGACGCGCGGGTACAGCCGGGAGCCGGTGAGCGAGCGCCTGCCCGCGTCGTTCGGCATCTCCGACAGCTTGTGGCTGGTCGGCTCGGCGTGGTTGGCGGCGTCGTTCACGTCGTCCATTGTCCAGCATGCGCGGAGCTGCGTCGCAGGCGAGTTCGGGGGACCGCTGATCCGCCCAGGTCGGCAGAAGGTTCGCCCCGCCCCGGCTCGGCGCGGATCTGACACAATGCCCTCCGAAAAGGGGGTGTGCGCAATGCCGACAGCCACTGAATTCGCACAGACACGACCCGCGGACCAGCTCGACGCGCTGATCTCGGTTCTAGGTGCAGGTCGCGGGGGTGATCCGGGGATCGCCGAACAGCTCGCCGCGGCGGCTGCGCGCCGTCGTCGTCCGCTGCACATCCAGATCACCGGGCGTGCGCTGAGCGGGCGGACCACCGTGATGGCCGCGCTGGCCCTGTTGTCGGCGCAGGAGACCGCGCCGGTCGATCAGCCCGAGCTGCCCGACCCGGTCCTCGACGGCGATCTGGTCATCTATGTGCTGGCCGGTGCGCCGCAGGCCGCCGACTACCGCCTGCTCGCGACCGTGCCGCAGGGTCGCGGCGTGGTGGTGCTCAACAAGGCCGACGCGGTGGGCGCGCGCTGGGGCGAAGCCGTGGCCGCGGCACAGCGGCACGCGCAGGAACTCGGCCTGCCGATCGTGCCGATCGTCGCCTCGGTAGCCGCCAGGACCAGGTCGGGAGCGGTGAGCGCCGAGGATCTGAGCGATCTGCGCAGGCTCGCGGTCGGCCCCGATGTGCCGTCGGTGCTCGCCGCCGATCTGTTCATCGGCGTCGGCTCCGACCAGGAAGCGCGCAGACGGCTGATCGCCAACTGGGATCTCTACGGTGTGGACTGCGCGCTGTCGGCCCTGCGCGCCGATCCCGATCTGCCCGCGTCGGCGATCATCCAGATCCTGCACTCCGCGAGCGGGGTCGATCCGCTGCACAAGCTGGTCCACCGCCGGTACGAGCAGGTGGAAGCGGTGCGCGGCGGCGAACTGCTCGACGAGCTGACCCGGCTGGCCGCCCGCGCGGTCCCCGGCGACGGCGGCCGCGCGCGAGAACTGATCGAGCACTATCTCACCGGAGACGAAGCGCTCTGGGCCGGTCTGTGCGCCGGATTGGCCTGTCCGCAGGTCTCCCACCTGGCCGCCGGCTACCCGTCACCCGCGCCCGGCGACGCCGACGAGGCGCTCGCCCGCGCCACCCGCTGGCGTGCCGTCGTGTCCAGCGACATGCCACCCGCTGCCCGGCGGGCCGCGCTGCGCGTGCACAACGGCTATGTCAGAGCCTGGGAGCGGATGTCCAGTGCAGGCCTCTGAGGTCCCGCCCGGCCAGCGCTCGGCCGTCGACACGAGCGGCGATACGAGTGCCGCGTCCGCCGACGACCCCGGTGCCCTACCCGCGGCGGTGGACGCGGTGATCGACCGGTGGAATCCGCAGGGTGGCGCCCTGCTCCGGGCGATGGCCGCCGCGGGGGAGGGCAGCAGCGTCGACTTCTACGCCCCCGACGACGCCAACACCACTCTGCTGCGCACCGAACTCGCCCGCTTCGAACCCCATATCGACCTGGCCGATCCGACCGTGGGCAACGACCCGGCCGCAGCGCTCATCCTCTTCGACGCGGGCAGTGTCCTCGGCGCCGGCATGTTCGCCCTGATCGACCGTCTGCGCGCCGCCGATCAGCGAATCCTGCTCGCCATGAACGGCTTTCACGCCTATCAGGACTGGCGCGCGACCCGCGACCGCAACCTGGAACTGCTCGCCGCGCGCGGCATCACCGACCTCGACATCGTCGCCGTCTCGGCCCGGCTGGCCGCCGCCGCCCGCGCCACCGACGATTCGGCCCTGCTCGATCGCTCCGGCGTGGCCGGACTGCACGCCACCCTGGCCGCGGCCACCGCGAAGGGACCGGCCGACGGTGCCCAGCGCCGCACCGCGGTCCGCACCCGGGTGCTCACCGACACCAGAGCGAGAATCGACGAACAGATCACCGCACTGCGCTCCGGCACGGACACCGCACGGATCAGGGAGGAGCGCATCGGACTGGTCGCCGAGCGCGACGGCGGTCGCCAGACCGGCCTCGCCGCCGTGCGCAGCCAGGTGCAGCTCGCCCGCGTCGACCTGACCACCGAGCTCGGCGCGATGGTGCGCGCACTGCACACCCGCTCGCGCGCCGAACTCGACCGCTGCGACCGCGCCGAACTGCGCGCCTACCCACAGCGTTTGCAGCAGGCGGCCGGTGAGCTGTCGGTCTCGGTCGACGCCGTCATCGACGAACGGGTCAGCGAAGCGGCGCGCCGGATCGGTACCGCCGCGCCGACCACCCGGCGCCGCGATCCGGCGCCGCGAGTCGGTCCGGATCCCGGCAAGAGACACCGAGGTGTCGAAGATCACCTCATGATCGCGCTCGGCGCGTCGGCCGGCGTCGGCCTCGGCCGATTGGTCGTGGCACCGCTGTCGCTGGTCCCGACACTCGACGTGGCGAGCGTCCCGGTGACGCTGCTGCTCGGCGCGGGCGCGGCCTACTGGGTCGTGCGCGCCCGCGGCCAACTCGCCGAGCGCAACCACATGGCCCAGTGGGTCTCCGAGGCGTTGGTGAACGTCAAAGCCCAGCTCGAACAGCGTGTCGCGGGAGTGCTCGTGGACATCGAGGCCGAATTGGCCGAGCACGTGGTTCGGGAATCGACCGCGCGAGCGGTGGCCGTGGATCGGCGTGTCACCGAACTCGACGCGCTCGCGCGCAGGCTCGTCGCCGAGCGTCCCGCACAGCTGACGGCCTGTGAGCGTGACATCGCCACGCTCGATCGACTGTGAGCGCGGGATTGACCGATACACCGGTGGGTACCTGTTAGGGAGCCCGATGCCATATCGGTCGTCATATCGCGTTAACCTTGAGGCAGGAACCTGGGCGTCCGCTCTTGCCAGTCGATGCGCGGCCACCGTCCGTGTACGGCCTTCCTAGCCGTCTATCGGGGTTGTGCGACGGTTGGTCACTGCGGACGCCTTACCCGCCCATGGTGGCGATCGATGGATCGAACAACCGCCCATCTCAGGAGAGTTTTCATGACCTCAGCGACCATTCCTGGTCTTCGTGGATCCGACGGCACGGCGCCGACCGAGCACAGTGAACTGCTCGCCTGGGTACAGGAAGTCGCAGAGCTCACTCAGCCCGATCGCGTGGTCTGGGCCGACGGCTCCGACGCGGAATGGGATCGCCTGACCACTCAGCTGGTCGAGGCAGGCACCTTCCAGCAGCTCGACGAGAAGAAGAAGCCCAACTCCTTCCTCGCGCTGTCCGATCCCTCCGATGTGGCCCGCGTCGAATCGCGCACCTACATCTGTTCCGCCACCGAGGCCGACGCCGGTCCGACCAACAACTGGGTCGACCCCGCCGAGATGCGCGCCACCATGACCGAGCTGTACCGCGGCTCGATGAAGGGCCGCACCATGTACGTGGTGCCGTTCTGCATGGGCCCGCTCGGCGCCGAGGACCCCAAGCTGGGCGTGGAGATCACCGACTCCGAGTATGTGGTCGTCTCGATGCGCGTGATGACCCGGATGGGCCAGGCCGCGCTCGACAAGCTGGGCGCCGACAAGCCGTTCGTGAAGGCGCTGCACTCCGTGGGTGCGCCGCTGGCCGAGGGCCAGGCCGACGTGCCGTGGCCGTGCAGCGACACCAAGTACATCACCCACTTCCCCGAGGACCGTGAGATCTGGTCCTTCGGTTCGGGCTACGGCGGCAACGCGCTGCTCGGCAAGAAGTGCTACTCGCTGCGCATCGCCTCGGCGATGGCCCACGACGAGGGCTGGCTGGCCGAGCACATGCTGATCCTCAAGCTGATCTCGCCCGAGAACAAGAACTACTACGTCGCCGCCGCGTTCCCGAGCGCCTGTGGCAAGACCAACCTCGCGATGATCCAGCCGACCATCCCCGGCTGGCGCGCGGAGACCCTGGGCGACGACATCGCCTGGATGCGTTTCGGCAAGGACGGTCAGCTCTACGCCGTGAACCCGGAGTTCGGTTTCTTCGGCGTCGCGCCGGGCACCAACCACAGCTCCAACCCCAACGCGATGGCCACCATCGACGCGGGCAACACCGTGTACACCAACGTCGCCCAGACCGACGACAACGATGTGTGGTGGGAGGGTCTCGAAGGCGACCCGCAGCACCTGATCGACTGGAAGGGCAACGACTGGACCCCCGAGTCGGAGGGCCACGCCGCGCACCCGAACTCGCGCTACTGCACCCCGATGTCGCAGTGCCCGACCCTCGCGCCGGAGTGGGACGACCCGCAGGGCGTGCCGATCTCGGCCATCCTGTTCGGCGGTCGCCGTAAGACCACCGTTCCGCTGGTGACCGAGTCGTTCGGCTGGGAGCACGGCGTGTTCATGGGCGCCACCATGGGCTCGGAGCAGACCGCCGCCGCCGAGGGCAAGGTCGGCACCGTCCGTCGCGACCCGATGGCGATGCTGCCGTTCCTCGGCTACCACGTGGGCGACTACCTCAACCACTGGATCGACCTCGGCAAGAACGCCGACGCGAACAAGCTGCCGAAGATCTTCTACGTGAACTGGTTCCGTCGTGGCGACGACGGCCGCTTCCTGTGGCCCGGATTCGGTGAGAACTCCCGCGTGCTGGAGTGGATCGTCGGCCGCATCGAGGGCCGCTCGGGCGCCACGGCCACCGCGGTCGGCAATGTGCCTTCGGCCGCCGATCTCGACCTGGACGGCCTCGACGTGGTCGCCGCCGATGTCGACGAGGCACTCGCGGTGAACGCCGACGAGTGGCGCAAGGAGATCCCGTCGATCGAGGAATGGTTCGAGTTCGTCGGCGACAAGCTGCCTTCGGGCGTGCGTGACGAGTTCGAGGCACTCAAGGAGCGCCTGGGCTAGTCGCCCCGCAAACACTGAACCGCCCGTACCGTTTCGGTACGGGCGGTTCTGTTCGTCTCAGGTCGTCGGACGATTTCCACAGTCTCGTTCTGGGTACATCTGTCGGTGTCAGAGAGTCGCGTGTGGCGGCAGCGTTACCTTCGCCTATATTTCCTCTCGAGCTGATACCCCTGCGAGACTCCTGCACCGCCATGCGGTCAACGACGAGATCGACGCTGAGAGGTGGTTTGACGCATGACAGATCTGGTGACCGGATTCGAGTCCGACACCTATTCGAGCACGCCCATGCAGCGCGTGGCGGGCCGACTGGAACGGGCCCTGCCCCCGGGCTGGCGGGTCGAGGTCGTCGACCTACCCGCCCGGGGTGAGGTGGCCGCGCAGCCGGTCCTGCGGGTCCATATGCCGGAGAACTAAGCCGTGGAGTCGGTCCATCCCATGGGCATGAGGACCGACTTCTGCTCACAGAACGCGTCGAGGCCCTCGGGGCCGTTCTCACGGCCGATGCCCGAGTTCTTGTAGCCACCGAACGGTGCGGTCGGGTCGAAGGCGTACCAGTTGATCGCGAAGGTACCGGTGCGGATCCGGGCCGCGACCTCGACGCCGTGCTCGATATCGGTGGTCCAGACCGATCCGGCCAGACCGTAGTCGGAGTCGTTGGCGATGGCGATGGCCTCGTCCTCGGTCTCGTACGGGATCACCGAGAGCACCGGGCCGAAGATCTCCTCCTGGGCGATGGTGCTCGCGTTGTCGACGTCGGCGAAGATCGTCGGCTCGACGAACCAGCCGCGGTCCACGCCCGCGGGCCTGCCGCCGCCGAGTACCAGCCGCGCGCCCTCGGCCTTGCCCTTGGCGATGTAGCCCTCCACGCGGTCACGCTGCTTTTCGCTGATCAGCGGGCCGAGCTGGGTGGCGGGATCGGTCGGATCACCGGTCTGCATGGTCTTGACGTGCGCGACCAACGCCTCGACGATCTCGTCATAGCGACTGCGCGGCGCGAGGATTCGGGTCTGCGCCACGCAGCCCTGCCCGCTGTTCATCAGCCCGGAGAACGCGAGCACGGGAATGCTCGCGGCGAGGTCGACGTCGGGCAGCACGATGGCGGCCGACTTGCCGCCGAGCTCCAGCGACACGGTCTTGAGCTGCGCACCGGCGAGCGCGGCCAGCTTCCTGCCCACCGGGGTGCTGCCGGTGAAGGTCACCTTGTCGACGCCGCGGTGGCCCGCGAGGTATTCACTGGCTTCGGCGTCGGCGGGCAGCACCGAGAGCACGCCGTCGGGCAGGCCCGCCTCGGTGAAGAGGTCGGCGAGGATGTTCGCGGTCAGCGGAGTCAGTGGCGACGGCTTGAGCACCACGGTGCAGCCGGCCAGCAACGCGGGTCCGAGCTTGTTCGCGGCGAGGAACAACGGGACATTCCAGGCGGTGATCGCGGCGACGACACCGCGGGGTTCCCGTGAGACACGCGAGGTTCCGAACAGGCCGACTCGAGTCTCGTTCCAGGCGAACGTCTTCGCGAGCTCGACGAGGGCGTCGAGTGCCGCGACGGCGGGAATCTGGTTGAGTGTCAAGGCCGCTAACGTCGGCGCGCCCATCTCCGCGGTGAGCGCGGCGAGCAATTCGGGCGAACGCTGCTCGATCAGCCGCGCGACCTTGCTGAGTACCTCCGCTCGTTCCAGTGGAGGCGTTGATGGCCACGGCCCGCTGTCGAACGCGTCGCGCGCCGCGGCGACCGCGGCGTCGACATCGGCGTTCGTTACCGCCGGCACGCTGCCCACGGTCTCCTCCGTTGCAGGGGAGACCACCGAAATGCGGTCACTACCGGCCGGGGTGGTCCACTTCCCGCCGATGAACAGACTGTCGTAGTGCATGAGAACACGTTACAGTTTTGCGGGCGAATTGTCTGCAACCTGTTCTAATTCGCTGCGGCGCAACGACTGTGAAGATGGTGAATTCCAACCTGTCGGTTCGCTTTTCGGGGAAACGCACTATTGCGTTCCGCTGGTGAAAAGGGGATGCTTTAGCTACTGATCAGCTCGCTCGATTCATCGAACATTAACAGCGAATTGGGGAGACCGACTCATGGCTGTGCAAGTGATCGGCCGATCGTTGATGACCAGCGACCAGACCGACCATCAAGCGAAAAGTGTGGGCAGTGGCGGATGGGTTGTCTCATTCCTGCCCGGCCGCACACTCACGATCGAGCAGGCGACTGCCGCTATCCAGGCCGCTGAGGCGGTCGCGATGGTCGGCGCGCTGGCCGATCAGGTCGGCCTGACCACGTTGGAGACCGTGGGCCTGGCGATTCAGGAATCGCCGTGGGTCAGGGTGTTGCCCGAGCCGATGCGGAGGTCGCGGCGCTTGAGCTGGCTGGCGTGATCATGCTTTGGTAGCCACCACCACCAAGTTGCTGACCAGTAACTCGCGAATGACCGGAACTCGGACGAGCCACCAGGCCCAGTGTGGGTGATAACGCGGAAAAATAGTCCGCACGTCGGCTGAAGTCGTTGCTGCCCAGTGCAACCCATCCGCCGCGGTCACCGCGAACAGTGATCGGCCGAACCTGTTCTTAGGTTCGTGTCCGTTCTTGCGCCGGTACCGGCGGGCCGCGTACTCGCCACCGAGGTAGTGCCAGAGGCCGGTCTCGTGCCCACCGAACGGTCCGTGCCACACCGTGTACGAGTACACGATGAGGCCGCCGGGCTTGGTCACCCGCACCATCTCGTCCGCCATCAGCCACGGCTGCGGCACGTGTTCGGCGACGTTGGAGGAGAAGCAGACGTCGACGGAGTTGTCGAGGAACGGCAGCGCCATCCCCGACCCGCGTACCGAACCCGACACCCGCAGCCCGGCCGCGTGCATCTCCGACGGGTCGGGCTCCACCGAGACGTAGCGGGCGCCCACCGCGGTGAACTCGTCGGCGAAGTAGCCGGGGCCGCCGCCCACGTCGAGGACGACGGTGCCGGTGAGGTCGCGGCCGGTGATGTCGGCGTAGAAGTCGCCGATCAGCTCCGCGCTGTCGGTGGCGATGCCGCCGTAGAAACGGGCCGGGTCGGACTGCTCGAAGCGGAAGCTGGTGAGCAGGCGCAGCGAGCGGCGCAGAGAGGCCCGGCGCGCGAACCTCGATCGGTCGCGTCGATGGACGGGCTGCTCGGTTGTCGGCTGGGTGGCGATCGGCACGGGCAGGAGTTTATGGGCAGGCCCTTCGGTCGCGGCTGGTGGTGGGGGCGTTGGGTGGGTGGGTTGGGTTCGTCTTCACGGGGTCGGCTCGGGTGCGACGGGCTGATCTGGGCGGGCGCGGTCGATACAACCGTGTTGCGTGGAGCACACCCGCTAGTGTGGGGGCCGACGTTTGTCTGCCACCGAACCGAATGCGAGCCCCGACCGTGCGTGAAGTCCTCCTACTCTGCTGGCGTGACACCGGGCACCCACAGGGTGGCGGTAGCGAACGGTATCTGGAGCAGGTAGGCGCCCAGCTGGCCGCGCGTGGCATCAAGGTCACCCTGCGTACGGCGGGGTACCCGGGCGCCCCCAAGCGTGAGCGGATCGACGGCATCGACATCAGTCGCGCGGGCGGCCGCTTCACCGTCTACCCCCGCGCGCTCGCCGCCATCGTGGCCGGTCGGCTCGGTATCGGCCCGCTGCGCGGCCTGCGCCCCGACGTCGTGATCGACACCCAGAACGGCATTCCCTTCTTCGCCACCGCGACGGGTGTGCCCTCGGTGGTGCTGGTGCACCACGGACACCGTGAGCAGTGGCCGGTCGCCGGTCGCCTGGTCGGGCGGATCGGCTGGTGGATCGAATCCACGCTGTCCCCGCGCGTGCACCGCGACAACCAGTACCTCACCGTGTCGCTGCCGTCGGCCGAGGAACTGTCCGCGCTCGGTGTGGACCGTGAGCGCATCGCCGTGGTCCGCAACGGTGCCGAACCGGTCCCCGCCGCGGTCGTCCCCGGCGACGACGCCACCCGCGCCACCCACCCGCGCATCGCGGTCCTGTCGCGCCTCGTCCCGCACAAGCAGATCGAAGACGCCCTCACCGCGGTCGCCCACCTGCGCGAACGCTTCCCCGACGTGCACCTCGACGTCATCGGCGACGGCTGGTGGGCCCCCAACCTGCGTGCCTGCGCCGACGCACTCGGCATCGCCGACGCCGTCACCTTCCACGGCCACGTCGACGAACGCCGCAAACACGAGATCCTCTCGACGGCCTGGGTCCACGTGATGCCCTCGCGCAAGGAAGGCTGGGGCCTGGCCGTCATCGAAGCCGCCCAGCACGGCGTCCCCACCATCGGCTACCGCAGTTCCCGAGGTCTCACCGACTCCATCGTCGACGGCGTCACCGGTCTGCTGGTCGACGACGCCCCCGCCCTGGCCGCGGCCGCCGGCGACCTCCTGGCCGACCCGGATACCCGCCTGGTGATGGGCGAGAAGGCCAGGGCCCGTGCCAACGAGTTCTCCTGGGAACAGACCGGCGCCGGTGTCTTCGAGGTCCTCGCCGCCGCCGCGCGCGGCCGCACCGTCAGCGGATTGGTCTCCCCGGCCCGGGTCTAGTCGACTCGGTTACCCGCTGCCTCTCGATCTGCTCGCCGGGCGCCCGTCCGGTCCGGGCGCACGGCCGCGGCAATAAGTCCGGTGAGTAGCAGGGCCGCCCAGAGCAAGTGGGCCGCGGCGGAGGTTCGGCGCTGGGCCGGGGTGGCGATGTCGAGAAGGGTGGGGGAAGGCACGCGGTAGAGCGCCAGGTCTTTGTCCTGATACGTCAATTCGGCCGTGGTGAGAGTTTTCTCGGAGGCGCCGAGCGGGCCGGGGGTGGTGCGTTCGATCAGGATCCAGCCGACGCCGAGGGCCGCTAGTTCGGTGGCCGGGGCACCTTCGAGGAGCGCTTGCTCGACGGTCCGGGCGCGGTTGCCCTCTCCGGTCACCGCGTAGCCGCGAACTCGGAGTTCGCCGGTCTGCAGGACATCGTTGGGGAGGATGCGGGGAGCCGGGTCGAGGACGGGAGCTGTTCCGCTGTACGGGAATCGGCGGAACATCCCGGCGGGAAGTACCGCTATGTCGCCGGGAGCATCGATGTGGTCGACCACCTGTTGCCAGCCCGCGGGGTAGTGGGCGGGGCGCACGGCGCCGCCGACTCCCCAGGCGAGGTCGGCCAGCGGGAGGGTGAGCAGAAGAATGAAAAGGATTGCGGCGGGGCGAAATCCGGTCCGGCCATCACGAATCTCCGGCTGCCCGTTGGCGGCAGAGGCTTCCGGGTCGTGCGCCAGTACTCGGCGGGCCGCCACGGTGACGGTTCGGCACGCGGCCGCCGCGCACAGCGCGTAGGCGGGCATCGCCAACGCCACGTACTTCTGCGTATCCCGCAGCAGTCCGGCCCCGGGAACGTGCACCACCAGCCATTCTCCGGCGGCCAGCCCCCAGCTGGTCGCGCCGAGGGCGGGCAGCACGATCGCCACCGCCGCGATCACCAGCAGCGCTCGCCCGTCACGTCCGAGCGCCCATACCGCCCGCACCCCGCACGCGACGATGCCGAGCAGCAAGAGTGTGCCGAGCAGGGCGAGCGGGGTCGTGCGGCTCGCGGGGACCGCTTCGCCGTTCCAGATCCCGCCCAGCCCGGCGAGGCTGCCGAGCGTGCCGAGCCACGGTTCGGCCCGTGCCGCGAACGCCGAGACGCCGGCCGGGTCCGACGGCTCGGCCCCCGATCCGAGCGCGGTCGCGGTCAGCCACGGCGCGCAGGTCACGATCCACAGCGCGACGGCGGGGAGGAAGGCCCGCCGCCCGACCAGCGCGAGCCCGATCACCGCGGCCAGCAACGAGCCGGTCGGCGTCAACCCGGCAGCGGCGAAACTCGCGGTCAGCGCCGCCCATCCACCGAGCGACGCGACGAATCCGAACCGGCTGCCCGGCCCCGCATCGTCGCCGGATTCCGTTCTGCTGGTGGCTGTTCGGATGCGCGCGGCGGCGAGCGCGGTCCACGGGAGGGCGGCGTAACCGGCGAGCAGGCTCCAGTGGCCTTGAAGAAGTCGTTCCGCCACATAGGGATTCCACAGCGCGAGGGTCGCGGCGACCAATTGTGCTCCGGTAGAAGCGGAGACGAGCCGTCGCGCGAGTACCGCGGCGCCGTATCCGGCCGACCACAGCGCGACGATCAGAATCGCCTTCACGAGAATTCCGCCGTCGATCACCGGCGAGAGCACGGCGAGCACGGCGTCCTGCGGAACGGCGCGAGGTGCGGCCGCGCCCACGCCGAGTGCCGAATCGGTGAGGAAGGAACGTGGGGTGCTCACCGCGTCGCGCAGCAGCAGGTAGCCCGATCCGGCGAGCGGTCCGACGATGATCATCGTGAGCAGAGCGCAGTATCCGGCCACCAAGGCCCTTGCTCGCCCGCTACTCGTCACGTCCACGCACCTTACGTCCCGTCGGGCTGCGCCGTGGCCGGGGTCGAATAGGCGCTGTTCGGGGCCGAATCGCTCGAAGGTGAGTCCGCTCGGACTCACATTTTCGGGGTAGGCGTGATGGCGAACACAGTGAAGTGCGACCATGAGGCGTGTCCTCAGTCCGCCGCCCGCCTGTCGTTGCCGATCTGACCTGGGTGACGGCTGGCGCCATGACCGCCAACGTCGCCGGGTACCTGCTGCAATTGCTGGCGGCGAGCTGGTTGGGAGTCGAGGGCTACAGCGAGTTCGCGAGTCTGCTCGCGGTGCAGTTGCTGTGCGCGGTCCCGGCCCTTGCCATGCAGAACGTGGTGGCGAGAGAGGTAGTGCGCGGGGCGTCGCCACGTGCGGTGCGGGCGATGATGTGGCGGTGTGCCGCGTTGGTCGCCGCGGTCGCGGTGGTGCTGATTCCGGTGGTGGCCGTGGTGCTCGACGTGGGCGTGTGGGCCGCTGCCGCCGCCCTCGGCGCGGCACCCGCGTTGGTGATCCTCTCGGGTGAGCAGGGAATTCTGCAGGGCGGCAATCACTTCCGCGCACTGGCCACCGTGCTCGCGATGGCGGGTACGGCCCGGGTGGCGCCCGCGCTGCTCGCACTCGCGCTGGGCGGTGGTGCTGCCGGTGCCCTGTGGGCGGGGGCCGCGGGCATCGTCGGCGCGGCGATCGTGGCCGGTCGCATCGCGCGCTCGACGACCGAGTCGGCGGATCCGCCGACCGATGACAGCGGCGATGCCGGAAACAGCCGGGAACCGATGACGAAGACCGTCGGCGTCCTTCCCGTGTTGCGTGCCGTGCAGGTGCAGGCGGCGCTGATGGCGCTGTCCTCGGTCGACCTGATCGTGGTCCGCATCGTCCTCGACGAGGTCGACGCCAGCCGCTACTCGCTGGGCACCATTGCCACCAAGATCGCGTTCTGGCTGCCGCAGGCGGTCGGCGTCGTGCTGTATCCCCGGATGGCCCAGCCCACCCATTCCGCCCGTGCGATCCGCGACGCCCTCTCGGTGCTCTCGGTGATCGGCGTCGTCGCGGTGCTGGGCGCCGCGCTGGCCGCTCCCTTGGCCCCCCTGTTCGCCGGCGCCGACTATGCCCCCATCCAGGGCATGCTGTGGCTGTTCGCCCTGCACGGTGCGATCCTGGCGGTCCTCCAGGGCGCTCTGCTCTCGGCCATCGCGGTCGAACGCACCGCCTTGGCGGCCGTCACCTGGATCGGCCTGGCCATCGAGGTGACCCTGATGCTCGCCTTCGCCCGCACGATCGAATCCCTGATCGGCACGGCTGTCTCCGTTGCGGCGGTCACCACCACGATCGTCGCCGCCGTCGTTCTTCGCGCGGCCCGCAGCCACCCCGCTCCGGCCGACTCGGTCCTGCACTGACCGAACCGGCCGGTTCGGCGGAGGTGTCCCGGAAAAACACAACAGCCCCGGCCGAAGACCGGGGCTGTTGTAGAGCGTGTCCGCCTAGGGACGCTTGTCGATGTCGATCTGCTCGGTAGGCGCGTCGTAGTCCCCACGGGGGAACTGCGTGGTCGGCGCGTCGTCGCCGTCCCACCGAGTAGTCGGGGTGTCATCCGGCGCGGCGGTGGGCGCGGGCGTCGGACGCGATCCCCGCGGACTCGCATGAGCCGCGGTGCCGCCGCCGCGCAGTCCGAGGAACAACCCCGCCAGCAGCGCCAGTACACCCAGCACGCCGAACACGATCGGCACCACGCGCCCGAACAGCGAGAGCTTGTCGGTGTTCTCCTTGGCGATGGCGATCTGCGACTCGACGGTCGCCTCGTCGAACACCAGGTGCGACTTCAGCGCGGTGACCTCGGGCTTGTCCCCGGACCGCGCGTAGAACAGGTGGATCGATTCCCCACCCTTGATCACGGTGCCGGTCTGCGGCTCGACCCACAGGTCACGCACGTTGGTGTAGTAGCGCGTCATGGTGACCGGGGTGTCGCCACCCTCCACGCCCCACTTGGCGGCGGGCAGGGTGAGCCGGTTGGTCGGCGACTGCACGACGTCCCAGGTGCTGGTGACCGGCGCCTCCATCTGGAAGCGGTACACCTTCATGTTGTTGATCTCGGTCTCTTCGATGAAGTTCGCGTCGAAGGACTTTCGCACGTTGATGTCGAAGTACGGGTAGGTCTTCTTCTCGGTGCCGATCGGGAAGCGGTAGCCGATGCCGGTGTGCTGCACCGGCTCCATGACGCTGCCGTCCTTGTTCACGGTCACCGCGATCGACCCGTTGGGGTCGGTGTCCACCGGCATGCCGGTGGTGCGCGAGATGGTGACGCGGTCGATGGCGGCGGTGAGCAGGCCGGTATCGCCCTGCACGTCGGTGCGCCGCAGTGTCTGGCCTGCCTGCAGCGTCATCTCGTCGGCGTCGGAGGGCTCCTCGACGGTGACGAAACGCTGGGAGATCAGCGGCACATCCTTGTTCACCACGGCGGCACCGTCACCGGAGGTCAGCGACTTGGAGTCGAGGACGAGGCTCTCCTCGCCCTTCTGGTTCTCCGCGATCGTCGTGATCTCGAGATCGAGTGGAGTCTTGGCGACTTTGCTCACCGTGTAGGTGGGGATCATCAGCGCGGCGACGAGTAATGCCGCGCCCAGACCCACGAGCACGCAGGCGACCGTTCTTCTGGTACCGGCACTCAGTGCCATGCAAACTCTCCTCGTCGTTCGAACACGGATGGCCCGGTGGTCTGGTATTGCACCACAGGCACTCGTGAGCCCCGACACTAACAGCCCAGGCCGCGAAGGTGCGGTGCTGTGCCGTGGAAATCGCCGACACGGCAGACTGGACCCCGATGACGACCGCCACCGCCCCCGTTTCGCGCCCGCGCGCCTTCATTCCCGCCCTCGAAGGGATGCGCGGGATGGCGGCGCTCGGTGTGCTGGTCACGCACGTCGCGTTCCAGACCGGAACGACCGGGGTGCCGGTCCTCGGCCCGATCCTGGAACGCTTCGATATGGCGGTCGCGGTGTTCTTCGCGCTGTCGGGTTTCCTGCTGTGGCGCCCGCACGCGGCGGCCGCGCACGGGCACGGCCGCGCACCGCGGACCTCGCGCTACCTGTTGCACCGGGTGGCCAGGGTGATGCCCGCGTACTGGGTCGTCGTCGTGTTCGTGCTGCTGTTGCTGCCCGGCGCGGCGCATTCGGCGAACCTGCGGGTGTGGGTGTCGAATCTGTTCCTGCTGCAGGTGTTCGTGCCGTTGACATTGACCGATGGGCTCACCCAGATGTGGAGCCTGTCGGTGGAGATGGCTTTCTACCTGGTGCTGCCGGTGCTGGCCTGGCTGGTCGTGCGACTGCGCGGCTCCGCGGCGCGGTGGCGGGTGCCGGTGCTGTGCGGGCTGGTCGCGGTGAGTCTGACCTGGAATCTGTGGCCGATCCCGACGCCGGAGGCGATCCACGCCGACAACTGGCTGCCCGCCTACCTGCCGTGGTTCGCGGCGGGGATGCTCCTGGCGGAACTGATCCACCTCGTGCGACCCGAGGTCCGGTGGGCGCGAGTGCTGTCGAGTCAGCCGCTGATGTGGGCGGTGGCGCTCGCCGCGTTCCTGCTCTCGGCGACCGAGTTCGGCGGCCCGGCCGGCCTGGAACGCGCGCAACCGTGGCAGTACGCGATGAAGATGGCACTGGGCATGATCTTCGGGTTCTGTCTGCTCGCACCCCTGGTGCTGCGGCTGTCCGGCGCCCCGCACCGCTGGCTGGAATCGCGCACCGCCGCGATGCTCGGCCGCTGGTCCTACGGCATCTTCCTGTGGCACCTGGTGGTGCTCACCGTGGTCTTCCCGGTCTTCGGCATCGTGCCCTTCAACGGTGACTTCCTCTACGTGATCACCCTGACCACCGCGCTCACGCTCCCGTTGGCCGCCGCGAGCTTCGCCCTGATCGAGGAACCGGCCCGCCGCTGGGCGGCCCGGTGGGATCGGCGGACCGGGTCCGCGCGAGTCGACGAACACCGGCTGGAATCGGCGCGGCGTCCGGCGGTGCGCTGAGTCGCGCTCAGCGACGGCGGGGGAGCGCCGCCACCCCGACGGCGACGACGGCGATGACGGCCGGTGCCTGGGCCAGCAGCGAGCCGCCCATGTATTCGGTGCCGGAGCGCCAGGTCCCGGTCGACAGTGCCGCGGCCGAGGCCAGCGTCCCGAGGCCCGCGAGCCAGGGCAGGGTCCGCTCCGTCAGCGCGGGCCGGAAATAGTTGCAGCCCAAGGTGATCAGTGTGAACGCCGCACCGAACGGCCCGGAGATCACCGCGATCACACCGGTCAGCCCGATCGCCGCGACCCAGCCGACACCCCAGGTGCTCGGCGCCGGCCCGGCGTCGGGCACGGCACGTCGGCGCGGAACGGCGAGCAGTACCAGGGGGATCAGCAGCAACAGCCCGCCGAAGATCGCCAGCCGATACCAGCGGTCCGCCGGGAACGAGACGGTGATCTCCCCGTTCGTTCCGGGCGGAACGAGCCAGGCCTGCTGCCAGCCGTCGACGACAACAGGCGACAGCTCCTGTCCGTCGGCGGTGTGCGCCTGCCAGCCGACGTTGGTGCTCAGCGGAAGGACCAGCAGTTGAGTGCCCGGCTTCTGCTCGGTCGGGTCGGCGGGAGTAGGTGCGGCTGAGGTGGTTTCGCCCGGGTTGGAGGGTTCGCCGGTTTCGCCGGGGTTGCCCGAAGTCTTGTCCGTCGGCGCGCTGGACGCGCCGGGGTAAGGGTCGGTGCGGGGGAGGCGGAGGCGGTCGACGGTGAAGAGTTCGGTGGGGACCACGGTGAGGTCGGGACGGCCGGGGAGCAACTCGATGTCGGCTGCGTCCTCGGGGCAGGCACGCGCGGAAACCGGTGCACCCGAACGGAGTTCGTCGGCGGTGGCGGTGATCGTGGTGTGCACGGCGCGTCCGCCGATGGCGATCACCGGGCCCGCCTCGCAGCCGATGGTGATGAGCCGGTCGCCGGGAGCGTGGGCGGGATACTCGGGACCGAGCACGTCGACCTCGGCCAGGCCCGCGGGCTGGGTGAGAACGAAGCCGAGTGCGGTGCGGTCGAGCACCTCGTTCCAGCTCTGGATGCTGATCTCGATGCGATCGGTCTCGGTGGGGTACAGCGAGATTCGGGCCGGTTCGCCGTGGTCGCGTTCGGGCAGTTCGCGGATCTGCGGGCCGTTGCCCAGGTTCACCGCGACGGAGGTCGCCGTCGCGGGCAAGCCGCCGAGCGCGGTGGTGATGTCGAGTCCGGTCACCAGTGTCGGTTCCGGAAGTTCCAGTACCAGCGTGGGTTTGCCGCCCGCCGGTTCACGCACGGTGGACTCCGGTGCGGTCCAGGTCGTCTTCGGATCGCCGTCGGTAGCGGCGAAGGCGGCGCCGCGCAGGTCGGCGACATCGGCCTGACCCCGTGCCACCGGCCTGGTCGGGTCGGTGAGCAGCGCCTCCAGCGCGGGCCCCGGCCGGGTGCGCACAGTGAGGTCGGTGCCGACGGTGAGTGGTTCCGGCACCGACAGCGTGCGCCCGAAGACGCCCGGCTCCTCGGCGGGCAACCCGAGCCCCTTGCTGCAGTGCACGCGGTCGGGGCCGTCGAAACAGTTACCGCGGCCGGGGAATTCCTGTCCGAGATCCCACCCGCTGACGACGGTTCCCGCGGCCACCTCGGGCAGCACGACCCGGTGCCGGATATCCACGCGCTCCGGCGCTTCCCGGTTGGAGTAGTCGTCGAGCGTGAGTTCGCTGATCCCGAATTGCCCGCCACGAGTGCCTGTTTCGGTGCGAGCGGCGCTGATCATCACCCAGTCGGATTTTCCCGCGGGCAGCGCCACGGACACGGGCTCACCGGGTTCGGTGATCCGCGCCGACACTGTTCCGCGCGAGGTGCGGACCTCGACCCACTTCACCGGATCACCCAGCGCCGCCGCCGTGGTGGTGAAACGCAGCGAGCCGTTGGCGATCGGCTTGTCGAGGTCGAGTCGAATCCATTGCCCGAGAGCGGATTCGGAGCCGTTGCTGATCCACGCGGTGCTCGGATCGCCGTCCACGGCGGCCGCGGTGGAGCTGCCGGGCGCCGCTCCGCCGATCTGGGTGGCATCGGCGGCGGAGCTGGACGCGGTGACCTTCGCGCCCGACCATTCGCCCTGCACGAGTTCGGCGCCTTCGACCGGGTAGTCGGGGACCAGGTTGTGGGTGCGCCGGGCGTCGTCGGCGGCGCGGACCGCGGAGTTGTGGTTGTCGACCCGGCCGAAGTCGGACTCGCGATCCATCGGGGTGTCGGTCAGCAGCACGGGCCGCGGAGGTAACCCGGCGCGTCGCGCGTCGGCGTCGAGAAGCACCGGCGCCGTGGGGTTCCCCGCGTCGCGGCGCACCCGCTCCAGCACTTCGGGGCCACCCTGGACAACAGGGGTCGACTCCAGCGGGACGGTGTACGCGCCGGGGAACCCTGGCGGCGCGCCGGTGCCGCTGCGCACGTCGACGGGCGTGCCGGGCGGCGGTACGTCGACCCGGTAGATCTCGACGGCCGGGTAGGCGGGCTGGAGATCGTTGTCGACCACCAGTCCCGCATCCGCCGCGCGCGGCCCGATGTTCGCGCCGAACGAGGTCACCCTGGTGAGGCCCGGCGAGCCCTCGATCGCGCGGTGCGCCAGCATCGGACGCGTCGAACGCGAGGTCTCGGGGTCGAGGTCGTTGCGCAACACCAGGATTCCGATGCCCTGGTCGGCGAGGGTGGCGGCGAGGCCGGTCGACGGCCTGCCGTCGGCGATGAGCCGCTGCACCGAGTCCATCGCGCGAATCGTGCCCGGCGGGTTCAGGGGAACCGAATCGCGCACGGCCCAGGGGGTACTGGCCAGGGCTTGCAGCGGCTCGTCGCGGGTGAGTCCCCAGATCTGGCTGCCGAACGGCGCACCGGGTACCACCAGTGCGCGGGTGTCGACGGCGTTGTCGGCCAGCCAGTCGGCGGTGTCGGTCCAGTAGGCGGGCACCCGGTCGTAGGCGCCGCGCGGGGCGAGCCGCCCGGTCCACGCCAGTGAGGTCGCGAGGGTGAGCGCGGCCAGGACCAGCGCGGCGACCGCGACGAGCCGGTCGCGTTCGGGATGGGCGAAAGAGCTGCGCCACACCGGCATCGGCACGGAGGCGGGCAGGGCGACCCGGCCGAGCAGATGCGCCAGCCCCACCACCAGCGGCAGCCGGATCAGCGGTTCGAGCTTGTGCACATTCCGCAGTGGCGCACCGCCGGAGTCGAGGAAGATCCGCACCGATTCGGCGAACGGCCCACCGAGTGTGCCGACATATCCCGCGCAGATCCCCGCGAGTCCCACGCACAGGATCAAGGCGAACCTGCCCCGACAGGGCATCGTCGACCGCGCGAGTCCGGCCATCCCCGCCGCGGCGAGCAAGCCGGTCGCGAGCACCGCGGCGGGCTGGGTCACCAGCACCGCGCCGGCGATTCGTTCGGGCGAGACGAACGGCGTCCAGCTATCGGTCCCGCGCAGCACCTCGCTCAACGCGGCCCACTGCGTCGTCACCCCGGACGACTCGATGAAGTCGAGGAACGGCGGACTCACCTTGCCCAGCAGCAGCAGCGGTACGACCCACCAGAACGTGGCGAGGACCAGCAGTGGAATCCACGCTCGGGTGAACCGCCACCACTGCCGATTCGGCCGATAGGTTGCCCACCACAGTGCCGCGGGCAGGAACGCCGCCACGGTCGCGACAGCGTTCACCGAACCCATCAGCGCCAGCGCCAGCGCGCTTCCCGCCGGTGAGAGCGGACCGCCGCGCCGCCGTTTGATCGCGGTGCCCAGTGCCGCCGGCGCGAGCAGCACCCACGGAGCCAGCATCATCGGCAGGGTTTCCGAGGAGATCGAGCCGAGCGTGGTCAGTACCCGCGGCGACAACGCGAACGCGATGCCCGCGATCACCCGTGACCCGCGCGAGCCGATGCCGAGCGTTTCGCACAGCTTGACGATTCCCCAGAACCCGGCGAGCAGCAGCAGCGCCCACCAGACGCGCTGGGTGACCCACGCGGGCAGGTGCAGCAGGTGCCCCGCGGAGAAGAACGCGCCGTGCGGGAAGAAGTAGCCGTAGGCCTGGTTCTGGACCTGGCCCATCGGGGCCTGGCTGCTCCACAGGTGCGACGCTCGCGCGAGGAAACCGAGGGGGTTCTGCGCGAGGTCGTATTTGGTGTCGGCGACGGTGAGGCCGGGCGCCTGCGCGAAGGTCAGTACGAAGGCGGCTACTACCGAGCCGACGAGCCAGCGCCAGCCCAGTGGCGCCTTGTCCGGTTGCCCCGATGCGGGGCGCGACGCGCGGGCGTCGGCGTCAGCGGCTGCCGTATTCAGGGGCGTTGAGCAGCGACGAGTCTTTGTCACCGCTGCGGTCGATCGAGGGCGCCGTGTTCTGCTGCACCGCCGCCGTGATGGCGAAGACGGCGATCGCGCTCAGCAGGGCGCCGCCGACCGCGCTGGCAACAGCCGGAACAGCAAACTTCATCGCGCACTCCAATACGCTCGACGACGGGGCCTGTCTCCGGCCAACCTAGCAGGTCTACCGGGCTCGGTCAGTCGTTGGGCAGCTCGCAACGCAGGGCGCTCAGCAGGGTGCGAAGTTTGACGGTCGTCTCGGCCAGCTCGGCGCGCGGATCCGACGCCGCGACGATTCCGCCGCCCGCACTCGCCCGCAGCGTCCGCCGATCGGCGGAGAGCTCGCCGCCGCGAATCGCCACGACCCATTCGCCGTCGCCGTCGTCGCCGCACCAGCCCACCGCGCCGCCGTAGAAGCCGCGTCGCGGTTCGTCGGTCGCGATCGCGTCCAGGGACGCGGTGAACGGGGTGCCGTTGACGGCGGGGGTCGGGTGCAGCAGCAGGGCCAGGTCGAGGGCGGTGGTAGACGGGTCACGCAGCACGCCGTGAATGGGAGTGGCCAGGTGCCAGACCTGTTCGGTGCTCAGGAGCTCGGGCGCGTCGGGGATGCGCAGTTCCGTGCAGACGGGGGTCAGTTGCTGCCGGATCCAGTCGATCACGAAGGCGTGCTCGTCGTGATTCTTCGTGCTGGACAGCAGTTCGCGCGCCTGGGCCGCGTCATCGGCCGGATCGGTGCGGCGAGGCAGGGTTCCCGCCAGCGGATTCAGGCTGACGCGGTCGCCGTGCCGCGCGACCAGCACCTCGGGTGTCGCCCCGATCAGCGTCTCGCCGGATCGTCCCGCCGCGGACAGGTCGACCGCGTACACCGCGGCATTCGGATGCCTGGTGAGCAGATGTGCCGCCAGTACCTCGGGATCCAGCGGCGCGTCGGCCTCCAGCACGATCGACCGTGCGGCCACTACCTTGCGCAGCTCGTTCGCCGGGTCACCCAGTTGCTCGACCAGCTTCGTCACACGCGCGACATGTTCTGCCGCACTGGGTATTTCGGCCACCACGCGGACACCGGGCAATTCCGGGAGCGCCGCGGGTCGCCACGGTCCCGCCGTGTGTAGCACCGTCTCCGGTTGCCAGAGCGCCGCGGGTTCGCGCGGATCGAAGGGGAGCGCTCCGACGATCAATGTCGGTGCCGCGCCGGACGAGTCGTGCTGTTTCTCGGCCGAATCGGTGACGTGGTCGGGCCGTTTCTGCCACGCACGCAGCGCCGCCACTGCCTGCCGAGGGTCGGAGTACGCCTGGCGCACCCCTGACGTCCGCAACACCGCGTCGGGTCGAGCGAGCAGGAATTCGTTCATGGTGCTTCGACCATAACGCCGCCGATGTGGCGCCGATCCGGGAGAGCGACGGAACTCTCACCGCGCGACGGCGCCACGAAGTTCCGGGGTGGCGAACCGCTACTGCTCCGGTGGCACCAGGAAGACCGGCCGGTGCCCGTGCTTGAGAACGGCCTCGGCGACGCTGCTGTGCAACAGCGCGCGCAACCCCGTGGCACCGCGCGTACCGGCCACGATGATGTCGACGTCGAGCTCATCGGCGCAGTCCACAATGGTGTTCCAGATCGTGGTGGTGCACTCGGCGGTGCGCGGTTCGGCGTCGATTCCGGCCAGTTCGGCCAGGTGCACGCCCTCGGCGTTGATCTTGCGGGCGTCGGAGTAGGCGATGTCCTCCACCTCCTCGTCGGGCACCCAGTCCGGCTGCATCACCCCGGCGAGCCCGGAGATGCGCGCGGCCTGGCGCACCATCGGTTCCCATGCGGTGAGCAGAATCGCGCGTTCGGCGGTCAGGAATCGTCCCGCGTACTCGATGGCTCGTTTGGCGTGTTCGGAACCGTCGTAGGCGATGAGCATCCGATCGCATGCCATGACGACCTCCTGCGCTGGTCGGAGCAGCTTTTCCCTCAGGTTACCCGCGGATGTGTGTATCAATCCGAACCACCGTGGTGGGGTTCGCGCCGGGAGCGGGCTACCGTGGAGCGCATGCGGAAATCGCCTGTGGTCGTGTTCGCAGTCCTCGCCGCCGTTGCCACCGCCTGTTCGGGAGGTTCGTCGAACGAGACGACGCCCGCGGCGGGTAGCAGCGGAGTGGCCGCCCCCTCTGCCGCCGGAGAGCCGAGTTCGCCAGGGTCGGCGACTCCGACCCAAAGCAATTGCGGCGCAGACTATCTCGCCAAGCTCTCCCAGCGGGAGAAGCTGGCCCAGCTGCTGACCGTCGGCATCACCGGTTCGGCGGACGCGTCGAACGTGGTGAGTTCGGAGCAGGTGGGCGGCATCTTCGTCGGCAGCTGGACCGATCCGAGCCTGCTGGACAAGTCGGCGCTCGACGCGGTGAAAGCGCAGGCCAAGGTCCCGTTGATGGTGACCATCGACGAAGAGGGCGGGCGGGTCTCGCGCGCGAAGAACGTGATCGGCGCCGCGCCGTCGGCCCGTGAGATCGCGCAGACCCAGACCCCTGAGCAGTACTACCAGTTCACGCTGACCAGGTCGAAGGCGCTGAAGGATCTGGGCATCACCGTCGATTTCGCTCCCGATGTCGATGTGAGCAGCCAGCCCGACGACAGTGTGATCGGCGACCGCTCCTACAGCGACGACCCGAAGGTCGTCACCGAATTCGCGGGCGCCTACATCCGCGCGGCCAACGAGGTGGGCCTCGGTTCGGTGATCAAGCACTTCCCCGGCCACGGCTCCGGTTCCGGTGACTCGCACACCGGCGCCGTCACCACCCCGCCGCTGGACCAGATGCAGAACACCGACCTGGTGCCGTTCCGTGAGCTGGTGAACTCCGGCGCGGCGGTGATGGTCGGCCACCTCGACGTGCCCGGCCTGACCGAGCCCGACGTGCCCGCCAGCATCAGCCCGGCCGCGATGACGCTGCTGCGCGAGGGCAAGGGCTACGGCGCCGCCCCCTACGACGGCCCGATCTTCACCGACGATCTCAGCGGCATGGCCGCCATCACCGCCCGGATGTCCATCGCCGACGCGGTCGAGGCCACGCTCGTCGCGGGCGCCGACAATGCGCTGTGGATCAGTAGCGATGCGGTGCCGCAGGTACTCGACCGTTTGGAACAGTCGGTCGCGAGTGGCAAACTGCCCGCCGACCGGGTCGACACTTCCGTACTGCGGATGGCGCGCTACAAGGGCGTAGCGCTGGGCTGCTGATCGCACCCGGCGACTGTGCGGCAAATGAGCGCGGGTGAACTTACCTTGGAGTAAGATAGGTGGTTCACCCTGCGGTAGGAGAGTGGATGGCAGGCGGGACCAAGCGACTTCCCCGGGCAGTTCGCGAGCAACAGATGCTCGATGCCGCCGTCGAGGTATTCGCACGCAAGGGCTTCCACGACACGTCGATGGATGCGATCGCCGCCGAGGCGAAGATCTCCAAACCCATGCTCTACCTGTACTACGGCTCCAAGGACGAGCTGTTCCGCGCCTGCATCCAGCGCGAGGGTCTGCGTTTCATCGAGGCTGTCGCGCCCGCGGGTAACCCGCAGTTGACCCCGCACGAACAGGTCCGCACCGCGCTGGAGGGTTTCCTCGATTTCGTCGACCGCAATCGGCAGTCCTGGCAGGTTCTCTACCGTCAGGCTATCGGTCAGCAAACTTTTGCCGCCGAAATCGACAATGCCCGTGAGCGCGTCATCGAGCTCACCGCGAAACTGCTGGAATCCAGCGCCAAGAACGCCGACCCCGGCACCAATTTCGAGGTCGTCGCGGCGGCGGTGATCGGTGCGGGTGAGGCCATCGCCGACCGGGTCGCGAGCGGGCGGATCGAAGTGGCCGAGGCGGTCGACCTGCTCGACGATCTGGCCTGGCGCGGTCTGGCCGGCCGGAAGAAGATCGACTAGCGGTTGCGCCCGGCCCCGTCGGCTGCGATCGTGCACGGTTGACGTTTCACGACAGACGGGGTGGCAGTGTTCGGTGTGTTGAAGCCGTGTGCGCACGGCGCGGCGAAATATGGCATCGATCCGGGGCAGTGGCAGGCACACATGTGCGGGCTGTGTCTGGGTCTGCGAGACGGGCACGGTCAGTTGGCCCGCGCCGCGACCAACACCGACGCGATCGTGCTCAGTGTGCTCACCGAGGCGCAGTCGGGCGCGAGTGCGCGCACGAGCGCCGGTCCGTGTCCGCTGCGCGGGATGAAGCGCGCGTCGGTGGTCGCCGCGAACGCGCCGGGTGTGCGGTTGGCCGCCACGGCGTCACTGCTGCTGGGCGCGGCCAAGATCGGCGATCACGTCGAGGACGGGGACACCTCCGTCCTCACCCGCCGACCGATGCGGCGGGTGTCGAACGCCTGGGCCGCGCGAGCTCAGCAGCAGGCTGATCTGATCGGGCTCGATGTGGGGCCCATGCTGACCGCGATCGCCACCCAGTCCTCGATGGAGTCCCGCGCGGCGGTCGAGGTGATCACGCTCGAGGAACTCACCGGGCCGACTCAACTCTGTGCCGCGACCCTTTTCGGGCACACCGCCACCCTGGCCGGGCGTCCGGAAAACGTTGCGGCCCTTCAGGAGATCGGTCGGCACGTCGGCCGCATCGCGCATCTGGCCGACGCCATCGAAGACCGCGAGCGCGACCGCGCCCGTGGCCGTTTCAATCCGCTGGAGGCCACCGGCACGGATATGCCCCGCGCCTACGATCTGTTGCGCGAGAGTGAATCCCGCATCCGGCAGGCCGCGTCCGAGGCCGAACTCGACCAGCTGCCGACGGTGCGCTGGGCGCTGCTCGATCCGCTGGCGAGCCTGTTGCGCAGCCTCGGCCGAGGTCTCGGCATCGCGGTCGGCCATGCCTGCCGTACTTCAGTTACGGCGCAACAGCATTCGCCGTACGAGTTCCCGTCCCCGCCCGGACGGCGCCCGGGCAGACCGGGGCCGTTCAAGGCGAGTGGACTCGTGCTCGGCGTCTACTGCACCGGCATGGCCTGCTGCGTCGACCACACCAGCCCGTGCACCGGCGAACAGAAGGACGCCTGGGCGAAGAAATGCGACTGCGGCAGTTGCTGCGACTGCGGTGAGTGCTGCGGCAACTGCTGCGGCGAGGACTGCTGCTGCGGTGACTGCAGCTGCGATTGCGGCTGCTGACGAAAAAGGCTCGCGCGGTGGCGAATCCGCCTACCGCGCGAGCCTTCTGCTATCGAACCCCTACTCGCACTTGACGATCGGGATGGGGTCGTACTTCACGGTCCGCGTGTGCCGCGACACCTGCGCGCCGGACTTGGCGTCGGTGATCACCCTGGTGTCGGAGATGGTGAAGCCGGGCGCGCCCTCGGAGGCGATGCAGTCCTTGCCCTTGGGCAGCACGACCTCGTTGGGTTCGGTCGGCTTCGACTTCTCACCCGTAATCGATTCCACGTTCACGGTTTTGGTGCCCCACAGCCGCACGGTGATCTCGGAGCCGGTGGCGACCGCCTGGATGTAGACACCGGTCGTGCCGGTATTGCGGAACGCCAGGTCGATCGCGCCGTCGAACACCGTCGCCTCGCGCGCGGCCGGGTAGCGCGAGATGTAGTAGCTGTGCTCGGTGTGTCCGCCGTCTTCCATCCCGGCGAAGTAGGCCGCGTTGTAGAGCGTGGTGGCGAACTGGCTGATGCCGCCGCCGACTGCGGTGCTCGGCCTGCCCTTGTCGATGATGCCGGACTCCACATAGCCCTCCGCCGCGGTGCGCGGGCCGGTGAACTCGTTGAGCGAGAACGTATCTCCCGGCTTGACCACCGCACCGTCGACCTTGGCGGCGACCGTGCGGATATTCACCCCGGAGGGGCCGCTGAAGCCGCCGGTGGTGAACTGGCCGATCGTCTCGTTGACCCCGAGCGCGTTCGCCGCCTCGGTGGTGAGCTTGGGCTCGATGCGCTGATACACCACCGGGCTGGTGCGCGGGCCCGGCTGTGTGAGCAGGGCGGGCAGCTTCTCCAGCGTCTTGGGCCAGTCCACCTTCTCGCCGACCACGGCGGGCACCACGGTCGGTTTGCCCGCGCCGACGGTGAAGGTGGCGTCCTTGGGTTCCACCTCGGACTTCGCCAATTGTGGTGCGAGCAAGGCGATGACGGCGTCGTTGTTGAACTGGGGTGCCAGTCCGCCGTTGCCGTCCGGCACGAAACCGAGCACGTCGGCGATCTGGCCGCCGGTCAGCGTGGCCTGAACATCCTTGCCGGACACAGTGATCGGTGACGCGACGGCCGGTGTGGCGATGTCGCGCACCGCCGCCTGCACGGCGTCGGCGCGCACGGCGACCGGCGCGGCCACCACGGGCAGATCCAGTTGGCTGGTCGCCGCCCAGCGGTCGGTGATCGTGGTGCGCGCGGCCTCGGTGTCGAGCACCCGGCCCGGCACCGGCGCGACCGCGACCGGCCTGCCGTTCTCGAACCGCACCGTACCTTCGACAGTCGGATTGTCGTGGACGCGGAAGCTCTCGAGCTGTGCGTCGAGGGCCGCGGTGTCGACGGTGCTCGACACCGGAACCTCGCGGGTGCCGAAGAGTGAGATCAGTCGGCTCACCGGGTTCAGCGGCTGGCTGCCGACGGCGTCCCAGGTGCGGTCGTAGTCCACCGACAGACCGGCTGTGGCGGGCACCATGCTGGCCTGCACATCGCCGATCCGCACGGGAAGGGGTCGCTCGGCCTTGGGCCCGAGTTCGGTGTGCAGCAGCGCGTCGGCTTCGGCCTGGTCCATCCCGCCGATGTCGATACCGGCGACGACGACGCCGCGCGCCACCTCACCCGTGCTCAACGCGAGGTCGGCCAGGTAGGCGGCGGTCCCGACGGCCAGCACGGCGCCGACCGCGATCCCGATCCGCTTGACCAGCTGCTGGTTGCCCGGCGGGGCAGGCGGGGGTGGGCCCGCCGGGCCGGGGGTGGGTGACCAGCGATCGCGGGTCACGGTGTTCAAGGGCTGCGTAAGGGCGGTGGTGTCCGGATCGAAAGTGCGATTTGATTCGAGCAGCTTGCGTAATCCGACCTCGCCCCTTCGGTCGGCCGGTTGTCCGGCGGTCGACTCGCTGGGCACGGAGGTCCTTCCGTTAGGTTGGCCCCGAATGTTTGCGGGGTCCGGCCCGAGGGTAACGCGCTTCGGCGCGCTCGGCAGCTCGGTAACCGGGTGGGGGCAGCAGAAAGGCTCCGCGTAGTTGCCGGGTCGGGGGTCTGGCAACTACACGGAGCCGATCTGTTTATCGGGGCGCGGAGCGGGGCGTTACAGCCCATTCGGAAGAATTTCGGCGCGCGGGCCGACGCCGCCAGGACCGACGACCCGGCGGCGCGAGACAATCGGGGTGAGACTCGACACCACGGACCGGACGAACGAGGAGAACTGATGCAGCTGGGAATGATCGGCCTCGGCCGGATGGGTGCCAACATCGTGCGCCGGATCGTGCGCGACGGGCATACCGCCGTCGGCTACGAGCGTCACCCAGGGCCGATCGCCGAGATGGAGTCCGAGCTCGGCGGCAAGTTCCGCGGCACGACCGACCTGGCCGAGTTCATCGGCATGCTCGAGGTGCCCCGCGTGGTGTGGGTGATGATTCCCGCCGGTGCCACCGGCAAGGTGATCGAGGACGTCGCCGAGCTGCTCGAGCCGGGCGACATCATCATCGACGGCGGCAACAGCCGCTACCACGAGGACATCAAGCGCGCGAAGGCATTGGAGCCCAAGGGTATTCACTACCTGGACATCGGCACCTCGGGCGGCGTGTTCGGCCTACAGCGCGGCTATTGCCTGATGATCGGCGGAAACGCGGCCCAGGTCGACTACCTGGAGCCGCTGCTGGCGACCATCGCCCCCGGCTACGAGTCGGCCCCGCGCACCCCTGGTCGCACCGGTGAGCCGTCGCAGGCCGAGAAGGGCTATCTACTGTGCGGTCCGCACGGCGCGGGTCACTTCGTGAAGATGGTGCACAACGGCATCGAATACGGCGCGATGGGCGCCTACGCCGAGGGTCTCAACATCCTGAAGCACGCCAACGCGGGCTCGGAGTACCTGCACGGTGAGCACTCCGCGGAGGAGACGCCGATGGAACACCCCGAGTACTACATGTACGACCTGGACATCCCGGCTATCACCGAGGTGTGGCGTCGCGGCTCGGTGGTGGCCTCCTGGCTCCTCGATCTCACCGCGTCGGCCCTGGTCAGCGACCCCGACCTGGACTCCTACAGCGGCCGCGTGTCCGACTCCGGCGAAGGTCGCTGGACCATCGACGCCGCCATCGACACCGCGGTCCCCGTCCCGGTCCTCTCCGCCGCCCTCTACCAGCGCTTCTCCTCCCGCGGCCAGGCCCTCTACGCCGACAAGATGCTCTCGGCCATGCGAAAGGCGTTCGGCGGCCACAACGAGCTGCCGCAGAAGTAGCCCCCTAGACGCCCGTAACCGGCCTTTCGTCGCCAGACGGAGGCCGGTTGTCGCGTTTCCGGGTCGAATCGAGTGGATCGAAAATCCTCGGATGCTACCCGTGCCGGAGAGTAAAACAATGATGTTCCACAAAATAAGAACACGTTCTTCTTTTCCAGGACAAGCGTCCAGTCGGACCTATACCTTGTGGTCAGAGGGGGGAAAGCCCACCTGATGAGGAATTCGCCCCGGTCGTCTCGCCCGGGGCTTTGGAGGAAAAGCATGTTCCGGACTTCGCGTATCGCCGCGGGCGTCGCCACCACCGCCCTGGTCGTCGCCGGTGTCGGTGTCGGCCTTGGATCCGGCGTCGCCGCCGCCGACGCCAGCTGCGCGGTGAGCAGTCACGCGCAGAAGAAAGACGCGAGCACCGTCGGCGTCACCCACGTCTACGACAAGATCGCGAGCGCCGAGCAGATCGGCGTCGGCACCTCGGTCACCTACAAGGTGATCGTGGGAACCACCGGGATCGGTAACCCGTACGTCAACACCATCACCGACTTCCCGCCGGTCGGCTTCGGCGCGCCGACCAAGGCCACCATCACCGCCTATCACGCGATCGGCGGCCAGGTCACCGAGGACGTCACCGCCGAGCCCAACGCGGGCGGCTGGAAGGTCACGAGCACCGGCTGGTTCGTCAACTCGGGCAACCCGGTCACTCTGACCATCACCTACCCGGTGCCGAGCAGCGTCAAGACGGGTCAGATGGTCACCAGTGGTGGCGTCGGGGTCGCGGGCACCGTGGGCGTCGGCAATGAGATGCCCGGCCTCACTGCCTGTTTCACCGCGCGCGGCGCCAACGCCGGCGAGACGGTGATCGGCAGCCTCGGTGACAACGGGCTGGGTTCCGATGATGGCCAGCTGAGCTCCACCGGCTCGCTGAGCGACATCATCTCCGACGTGCTGGGCGATCTGATCGGTAGCTGATCGTCTGGCACCTGGTCGCCGGGACGGTCTCGCGCTGCCGTCCCGGCGAACCATTCTCTGTGTGGCGCACTCTTTTCGAACTCTGTGAGGACTCGTGTTCCCCTGTAAGCGGACGGTGCTGACCGCGCTCGCCGTTGTCGCGCTGTCGGTCGTCGCCATCGGAACCGCCGGTGCGGACGGATCGCGGCTGGATCGGATCGAGCGGCCCGGCCAGCGGCAGCAGACGCTGCACGTGTACTCCGCGTCCATGGACCGGGTGATCCCGCTGCAGGTCATCACGCCGCACGACACCAGCGCGCCACGTCCGACGCTGTATCTGCTCAACGGCGCGGGCGGCGGTGAGGATATCGCGAACTGGTACAACCAGACCGACATCGTGCAGTTCTTCGCCGACAAGAACGTCAACGTCGTCACGCCGGCGGCGGGCGCGTTCTCGTACTACACCGATTGGCTGCGCGACGATCCGAAGCTCGGCCGCAACAAATGGCAGACCTTCCTCACCGAGGAACTCCCGCCGATCATCGACGCCACCCTGGGCACCACCGGCGTGAATGCCATCGCGGGCCTGTCGATGTCGGCCACGGCGGTGCTCAACCTGGCCATCGCCGCCCCTGATCGTTACCGCGCCGTCGGCTCCTACAGCGGCTGCGCCTCGGTCGACGATCCGGTCAGCCGCGCCTATATCGATTTCGTCCTCGCCCGCGGTGGTGCCGACCCCGCCAACATGTGGGGCCCGCCCGGCGACCCCGCCTGGCGTGCGAACGACGCCTACCTCAACGCGGAACGCCTGCGCGGCAAGGCGATCTACCTGTCCAGCGCCAACGGGCTCCCCGGCGCCGCCGAAACTCTCCCGCCCGGAGCGACGCCAGGAAAGATCATCGGCATGACCGACCAGATCCTGCTCGGCGGCGCCATCGAAGCCGCTGCCAACCAGTGCACCCAGCGCCTGGCTGCGCGCCTGGCGGAGCTGAACATCCCCGCCCACACCGAATTCCGCCCCGCCGGCACCCATACCTGGCGGTATTGGGAACAAGATCTGCACAACTCCTGGCCACTTCTCGCCGCCGCTATCGAAGCGAACTGACAGTGCGGTGTGCAACTCGAATGTCTTGTAGCACTGAATAATTCGAGGTGTCAAGCCCATGGAAGCTATAGATAACGCTCGTATCGAGGCACCCGATGTGGTTATCAGCTTCGCTCAGTTTTCCATTGAAAGGCTTGTTATGCACCGTCGAATGATCCGAGTCCTTGTTGCCACCGCGGCTGTCGCCGGTATCGCCGCGGGCGCGCCAACAGCGCTCGCCGCCCCCGCGCAACCGACTGTGGTAGCCGAATCGGGGTCCGCCGGAACCGGTTCCGCCGCGATCGACATTCCACTCGGCTTCCTCAAGCTCATTCTCTGCGGGCCGTGGGCGTCCACGGAGCCGCACCCGAACCCGACGTGCCGCTGAGGTCTGACAACGAAACGGCGGGTGTTCTCCGAAGAATCGGAG